>CAWKEZ010000112.1:0-16246 GCA_963848545.1 uncultured Thermoleophilia bacterium | reverse complement strand
CTGGGCACCGAGACCAGCAAGGGCACCAAGATCTTCTCCCTCACCGGCAAGGTGGCGAACGGGGGGCTCATCGAGGTGCCCATGGGAACGACACTGCGCGAGGTCATCTTCGACATCGGTGGCGGCATGCTGCCCGGGCGCGAGTTCAAGGCCGTGCAGCTCGGCGGGCCGAGCGGCGGCTGCCTGCCCGCCTCGCTCCTCGACCAGCCTATCGATTTCGAGAGCCTTGTCGCGGCTGGCTCAATGATGGGCTCGGGCGGCATGGTCGTGGTCGACGACACAACATGTATGGTCGACTTCGCCAAGTTCTTCCTCAATTTCACGGCCGAGGAGAGCTGCGGCAAGTGCGTGCCTTGCCGTGTGGGCGCCACGCGCAGGCTCGAGATCATCGAACGCATCTGCGCCGGCGAGGGCACCACCGACGACGTAGATCTGCTCGAGCGGCTGAGCGACGACATCATCGAGGGCTCGCTCTGCCAGCTTGGCGGCAGCGCCCCCAACCCCGTGCTCACCACCCTGCGCTACTTCAGGGACGAGGTCATGGAGCACGTCGTCAACAAACGCTGCCCGGCCAAGGTATGCCGGCCGCTGATCCGCTACACCATCGACGCCAATGCCTGCAACGGCTGCCACGCGTGCTTCGGGGCTTGCCCGGTGGGCGCCATCAGCGGCGAGCGCAAGCAGCTGCACACCATCGACCAAAGCCTCTGCACCAAGTGCGACACCTGCCGCGACGTGTGCAAGTTCGAGGCTGTGCCGGTCGAGACGGGCATATTCGCGACCGTCGAAGGGAGGCAGCAGTGAGTCCGCGTACAAAGGCTGCCGTGTTGCTCACCATCGACGGCAAGAAGCTCCAGGCCCGCGACGGCGAGACCGTGCTCACCGTAGCGCGCCGCGAGGGCATCGACATCCCAGCGCTCTGCCACGAAGAGGGCATGGCCGCCTGGGGCGCCTGCCGCTTGTGCCTGGTGGAGGTAGAAGGCATCGACAAGCTGCAGGCCGCCTGCACCACCTGGGTCAAAGACGGCATGCAGGTGAAGACCTCCACGCCACGCGTGCTTGCGCGCCGCGAGAGCTACCTGAAGATGTACCTCTCAGATCACAACGCCTACTGCGAGGCACCGTGCTCGCACGCCTGCCCCACGCACATCGACATCCCCGCGTACATGGCGGCGTTGGCCGCCGGCGACGCCGCCGGCGCGGCCGCCATCGTGCGCGAGGAGCTGCCCTTCCCGGCATCCTCGGGCGCGTGTGCCCGCGGTACTGCGAGCCGGTGTGTCGCCGCGGCGACCTCGACGATCCCATCGGCATCTGCGCCCTGCACCGCGCCGCCGCCGACCAGAACGAGACGCGCCTCATCCCCGGCGCCCCTACCGGCCGGCGAGTGGCGGTCGTCGGCGCCGGCCCGGCCGGCCTCGCCGCCGCCTGGTTCCTGGCGGAGCAAGGTCACGAGGTCACGGTCTACGATGCTCATGAGAAGGCCGGCGGCTCGCTGCGCTACGCGATCCCCGCGTTCCGCCTGCCCGAGAAGGTCGTCGACAAGGAGTTGGCGCCTCTCTGGGAGGCCGGCGTGCGGTTCGTGGGCGAGTCGGAGCTGGGTTTCGACATCGATCCCGATGGGCTGTTCGATGCCGGTTTCGACGCCGTAGTCATCAGCGTCGGCACCTGGGACGAGCCCAAGAACGTGCTGCCCGGCGGTGAAGCCGCGCTGCGTGGCCTGGACGTGCTCAAGCGTGCCCGCGAGGGCCGCGCCGTGAAGTTCACCACCAGGGTGGCGGTCATCGGCGACGGCATCACCGCCCTCGACGTGGCCCGCACGGCGCGGCGCAAGGGCGCCAAGGACGTGGTGGTCATCGCCCCGCACGAGGGCGAGAGCATCTCGGCCGGCGCTCGCGAGCTGGCCGCCGCGCTCGAAGAAGGCATCAAGTTCGAGTTCGGCACCGTAGCCAAGAAGGTCAAGGTCAAGAGCGGCAAGACACAGGGCGTGGAGTGCGTGCGCGTGGTGCGTGAGAAGGGCCGCAGCAAAGAGGTGAAGGGCTCGCGCTTCGATGTGCTCGCGAGCACCGTGGTGCTGGCCTCCGCCTACGCACCCAAGCTGGGCGAGAGCGCCGCGTACCTCACGCTCGCCGACGGCGTGCGCCTGCAGGCCAACTTCTACACCGGACGCACACCCGAGCAAGGCGTGTTCGCGGCCGGCGACGCCATCACCGGCCAGATGTCGGTGATCCACGCGGTGGCCGGCGGCAAGCGCTCCGCGCTGGCCGCCGACGCCTGGCTGCGCGGCGAAGACCTCGCCGCGCTGGAGGAGAAGCTGGCCGTCTTCAACGGTCTGCCTTACCTCGAGCAGCTCAAGGACGAGGCCCAGCTCGGAGAGCTGGGCCTGCGCCTGGCCGAGCGCAGTCCCGTGTGGCTCCAGATGGGCGCCGGCGCGGCTCCGGCGAAGCGCGCCGCCATGCCCACGGTGGGCAAGGTCAGGCGCCTCTCAGATACCAGTATCGAAGTGGAGAAGGGCTACACGGCGGCGGCGGCCCAGGCCGAGGCCGAGCGCTGCCTGCAGTGCGTGTGCCCCAGCCTCGGCGACTGCGAGTTGCAGCGCCTCGGGGTCGAGTATGACATCACCCACAACGAGCTGGTCACCAAGGGCGCCCGGGTGCGCTCGGTAGAGCCTCACTACGAGCATCCGTTCATCCGGCGCGACATGGACCGCTGCGTCGCCTGCGGCCGTTGCGTACGGGTGTGCCGCGACGTAGCCGGCCCGGCCTGCTACGACTTCACCGGCCGCGGCTTCGACATGAACGTCGACACGCCGTACGGCGAGGCCCTGCAACTGGCCGACTGCATCACCTGCGGCCGCTGCATGACCGCCTGCCCCACCGGCGCCATCACGTTCAACGAGCGCGCGCTGGCCTCGTTCCGCGTCGACGAAAGCCGCTGCATCGCCTGCAAACAGTGCGTAGACGTGTGCCCGGTCGACGCCCTCAAGGGGACCAACCACTTCGAAGACGCGCGCCAGAAGTGGCTCGAGCTGGTGGCCCAGGGCAGCAAGTTGGCCGGCGGGCACCGCATGTGCGCCGGCTGCGCCGCGCCGATCGTAGTGCGCCAGATCCTCATGGGCACAAGCGACCCCGTGGTGGTAAGCGCCGCCACCGGCTGCCTCGAGGTGAGCACCACCATCTATCCCTACACCTCGTGGAAGGGCAGTTTCATCCACACCGCGTTCGAAAACAGCGCCGCCACGCTGAGCGGCGTGGAGACCGCTTACCGAGCCCTCAAGAAGAAGGGCAAGATCGAGGAGAACGTCAAGTTCATCGCCTTCGGCGGTGACGGCGGCACCTACGACATCGGTCTGCAGTCGCTCTCCGGCGCCATGGAGCGCGGCCACAGCATGCTCTACGTCTGCTACGACAACGGCGCCTACATGAACACCGGCTTCCAGCGCTCGGGCGCCACGCCGGTGGGCGCCTGGACGACTACGAGCCCGGTGGGCAAGGAGCAGGCCGGCAAGCTGCAGAACCGCAAGAACCTCACCGACATCATGATCGCCCACGGGCTCAAATACGTGGCCCAGGCGTCGCCGCACGATCCACGCGATCTGGTGCGCAAGGCCGCCAAGGCGCTCAGCATCGACGGCCCCACGTTCCTCAACGTGCTGTCGCCGTGTCCGCGCGGCTGGCGCTCCGACGGCTCGAGAGCATCGCCTTGGCGCGCGAAGCCGTGAACTGCGCCTACTGGCCTCTCTTCGAGGTCGAAGACGGTGAATACCATCTCACCTACCGGCCGCGTCACAAGCTGCCGCTGGCGCCGTGGCTCAAGCAGCAGGGCCGTTTTGCGCACCTCTTCAAACCGGGCAACGAGGAGGCCCTGCTGAACGTCGAGGCTTGGGTAGACAGCGAGTGGGAGAAAGGCCGCGCAAGTGCTGGGCGAGTCCGGCGAGGCGGAGTGGCAGGAGCATCTGCAGAGGCACGGCTGCCTGCTGAGGTGAGTGCGAAGGTGAGTTCCGCCGCGCTAGAATAGGCAGCGGCTACCAGCTAGACGACGAATCGGGCGGACCCCGCTGGGGCCCGCCCGATTCGTCGCCTGCGGACCCTGCCCGTCACGGCTCCCCGAGGTGCCCGCGACCGGCACCACCGCGACGCGTAGCCGTCCCCCATTAGGCTGCTTGACGCTCGTCTTCCGACGGCAGAGACTCGCCGGTCGTCCCGCCGGCCTCCTCACGGGCGGCGGCGGCGCGCGCCTTGGCCAGCAAAGGCACCGCGAGGGTCTGGCCGAGCCCGCCGACCAGCCAGGCCATGGGGATCGAGACGGCCTGCGACAGATACCCGAGCCCGATCTGGCCGACGGTCTGCCCGCCGTCGCTGAACGACGCGTCGAACGAGATGATCGTGGCACGCTCGCTCGATGGGATGCGGGAGTTGATCCAGCCCTGCTTCACCGGCGTATACACGCCGAACGCCAGGGTCGATACCAGGTAGAGAGGCACCGCCAGCCAGAAGCTGTTCACGAGCGCGGCGCCGACGATGGCCACCGTCGTGACGCCGCTGCACACCATGAGGATGGCCCTACGATCGCTGAGCCGCTTGGTGAGCGGGCCCACGATGGCGTTGCCGACGATCTTCCGTGAGGTCATCGCCCGCGCGGCGTCATGAAGGTACCGCTCGGCCGCGGCCGCGGCGGTGCTGCCTTCGGCCGCCGCCGTGGCGATCATCTTCACCTTGCCGGGATAGGCGGCGAAGTCACCAACCGCGAACACCCCGGGAAGACCTGTTTGCATAGACGAATCCACGGCAATCTGGGGTCCGCTGATGCCCAGGCCCCAGGCGCCGATGCCCGAGAGATCCGGCACTTGTCCGATGCTCACCAGCACCAGATCGGCAGGGATCTCCATGCTCTTCTCGTCGGCCAGCGACACCACGATGGCCTCGAGGCGCTCGTTGCCGCTCAGCTCGACCACCTCGGCATTGGTGATCACGTCGATGCCGGCCTTCTCGAAGCTCTCGCGCGTGTGCGCGAAGGCGCGGAACTCGTCGCGGCGATGCACTACCGTCACATGCGTGACCTGATGCAGCGAGAGCGCCGTGTCGAGCGCCGTGTCGCCGCCGCCGACGATCACCACATTCCCCACCCGGATGTCTTCGATGGGTGGCAGCCGGTAGGCCAGGCCCTTGCCGTTGAACTCCTCCTCGCGATCGATCCCCAGACGCCGCGGCTTGAAGCGGCCCAGGCCGAGGGCGAGCACTAGCGCCTGAGCCTTCTCGTCACGGCCGCCGGCGCGCAGCTTGTAGTGATCGTCGACGGGGCCGGCGTCGTCGACGGCCTGCCACTCATGCAGCTCGGCACCGAAGCGGGTCGCCTGCTCCGCCAGCCGCAGGGCAAGCTCCCGCGACGCCACCTTGGGTTGCGCCGGAAAGTTGGTCACCGGTTTGCTTGGATAGAGGTTCACGAGTTGCCCGCCGAAGGCACCGGCCTCAAATACAGCCGCGCTCAAGCCACGCAGGCCGGCATACATAGCTGCCGCCAAGCCGGCCGGCCCTCCGCCGACAACAGCGACGTCGTAGGTGCTCATGGTCCCCTCCCGGGGCTGAAGTCCACAGTGATGTCTACCTGCACGATTCCACCATGTCGGGCCGGGCGAACCATACCCCGGGGGGTTACCACCGTGACGCCCTGCGGCGTGCCGGCCAAGGGCGCGATGGACCGCCCGCGCACCCACTGATACCGTGTCGAGCGTGAGCACTTCCATCGCAACCATCGTGCCTCCCCTCCCCGGTCTCAGCCACGAGGAGGCGGCGCGCCGGCGCGCCGCCGGTCAGGGCAACGACGTGCAGATCAGCACGGGCCGTAGCTACGGCCGCATCGTCCGCGACAACGTCTTCAACTTCATCAACAACCTTTTCTACGTGCTGGGCATCACGCTGCTCGCCCTTGGCAAGCCGCTCGACGCGTTTGTGGTCGTCTTCGTGATCGTGGCTAACACGGTCATCAGCCTGGTGCAGGAGATACGCGCGAAGCGCGTCATGGACCGCATCACCATCGTCATGCGACCCAAGGCGGTGGTGGTGCGGGCCGGTCATCTGCACGAAGTGGACCCAGGCGAGGTGGTGCTCGGCGACATCCTCTACGTACACCCCGGCGACCAGGTGGTAGTCGATGGCCCCATGGTCGGCAAGGGCCGCATGGAGGTCGATGAGTCGCTGCTCACCGGCGAGTCAGACCTGATGACCAAACACCCTGGTGACGCCCTGCTCTCGGGTAGCTTCTGCATGACGGGCGGCGGCTTCTACGAGGCCGAGAAAGTCGGCCTCGAGAGCTTCGCCAACAAGCTCACCGCCAAGGCGGCCGCCTTCAAACGCGAGCTCACGCCACTGCAGCGGCAGGTCAGTGAGGTCGTGCGCGTGCTGCTCATCGTGGTGGTCGTGTTCGAGATCCTCGTATGGGTGCGCAACACCATCGGCGGCGTACCTTTCGTGGAGAGCGTGCGCATGAGCACCGTGATACTGGCGCTCATCCCCAACGGCCTGGTGCTCTCCATCGCCCTCACCTACGCCCTGGGCGCCGTGCGCCTGCTGGGCAAAGACATGCTGGTGCAGCAGTTCAACGCGGTCGAGTCGCTGAGCAACGTGGACGTGCTCTGCACCGACAAGACGGGCACGCTCACCTCGGGTGTCATCAAGTTCGAAGACATGCTCACCCTGGGCACCGAGAAGGAGCGCCTGGGCCTGCTTCTCGGCGCCTTCGCGGCCAGCACCACCGACGCCAACCACACCTTAGAGGCGCTGCGCGAGGCCTACCCGGCGGCGCGCCTGGCGGCGGCGCACGAGGCCCTTTTCTCGTCGTCGCGCAAGTGGAGCGGGCTGGCGTTCGCTGGCGGCGAGGCGCGCGGCACGTACGTTCTGGGCGCGCCCGAGATGCTAGCGCCGGCGCTGCGCGACGGCGCCGCCTGGCAGGGGCAGGCCGAGGTCTGGACGGCACGCGGCCTGCGCGTGCTACTGTTCGCCGGCCGGCCGGAGCCGGTCGCCTTCGGCGATCCGGACCGGCCTCCGCTGCTGCCCGAGGGCCTCGCACCGCTGGGCCTGGTGTGCTTCAGGGACGAGCTGCGGCCGGGCGTACGCAAGACGCTGGACGAGTTCACCGAGGCCGGCATCGAGGTGAAGATCATCTCCGGCGACAACCCTCGCACGGTGACCGCCCTCGCCACCCAGGCCGGCGTGCACGGCACCCCGCCCCGCGACGCTCTGCGCGGCTACTGCGAGGCGGCCCTGGCTGCCGACCGGCGCAGCTCGGCGCCGGCCCGGGCGACCGTCGCGGCTCCGGGCAACGCGCCAGCACAGGTCGCCGACGGCGCCGGCGCCGCGCCTGCGGCGGAGGTCGACGCCGAGGTAGTGGCCGTCTCCGGGTCCGATCTCGACGGCCTCTCGCCCGACGAGCTGGCCGACGTGGCGCAGCGTGCCACGGTGTTCGGCCGCGTCACGCCCGAGAACAAGCAAGACCTCGTGGAGGGCCTGCGCCGCCGCGGCCGCTACGTAGCCATGGTCGGCGACGGCGTGAACGACGTGATCGCCCTCAAGCAAGCCAACGTGGCGGTGAGCATGCAGAGCGGCAGTCAGGCCGCCCGCGGCGTCGCCGATCTCGTGCTCCTCAGCGACAACTTCGCCCCGCTGCCGTTCGCCTTCAGAGAAGGCCAGCGCATCATCAACGGCATGAACGACATCCTGCGCATCTTCATCGTGCGTCTCGCCTTCAAGGCGTCCATCATCGCCATCGTCATGGCGGTCACCGGATTTCCGTTCTCGCCGCGCCAGGCCTCGCTGCTCTCGTTCGTGGGGGCCGGCGTGCCGGCCGCGGCTTTCGCCGTGTTCGCCATTCCCGGCCCCACTCCCAAGCTCGGCCTCTTCCGCCTGCTGGCCAGGTTCTTCGTGCCGCCCACCGTGCTCATGACGGCCATGGCGACGGGGCTCTACCTCACCTACGCCCTGCCGGCAAGGAACGCCTACCTGGCCGCCCACCCCCACGCCGACACCGACTTGGTCATCCCCTACTCCTACCCGCACGCGCAAACCGCGCTCACGCTTTTCGCCTGCTTCACCGCCATACTGCTGATGCTGCTCGTTGTGCCCCCCCACTCACGCTGGTGGGACGGAGGCGCCGTGGTGCGCGGCGACTGGCGCGTGGCCGCCGTGGTGGTAGCCTTGCTGGGGTTCATGGTTGCGGTGCTCGCCGTGCCGCTGGGCCGCACCTTCTTCGACATGAGCCGGCTGCCTGCGTGGCAGTACCTGGCCGTCTTCGGATTGTCTGTGCTCTGGAGCCAGCTCGTGCGCCTGGTGTGGCGCAGCCGCCTCCTCGATCGCTGGCTGGGCACGGTAGAAGACCCCGGCAACATCTCCGCCCGCGGACTGACGCCCAAGCGGGTCTAGGCCAGGCGGGTCGTCCCGCGAACGGCGCGCAGCAGAGCCGGGGCGTCGCGGGAGGGCGCGTGGGACGAACGGCGCGCAGCAGAGCCAGGGCGTCGCGGGAGGGCGCTCACTGCGTTCGCTCGGCTCGGCACCCGTGGCCGCTGTTCGGCAGGTTTTTGACGAAGGCGGAGCCGGCCGCCGGCGGCGGCCTCCCCGCCATCGTCAACCCCTGACCTCGGCAGCGACCGCCTCGCAAGACTCCCGCGACGCCCTGCCTCCGCTGCGCGCCTCGGCCACGGACTGCACCGCCGTCGCAGGCCGCAACGGCGCAGCGCAGCGGCACCGCTCATGTGCGAGGCGGCTGCTGCTCAGGCGGGATGGGGGCCATTCGCCTGAGCCAGCGCGGCCGCGGCCGGCGCGGCGCAGGGGCAGCGCGCGCCCAGGGGGCTTGCGAGGCGGACGCTGCTCACGACCGGGATTGACGATTGCGGCACAGCCGCATTCGTCAAGAACCTGTCTGAGTAGTGGCCTGCTCGCCGAGCCGAGCGAACGAAGTGAGCGCCCCCCTGGGGCGCGCTGCCCCTGTGCCGCGCCGGCCTTGCGGCCGCCTGGCGCCGCCGCCGCATGCGATCGCCCCCCTGGGGAGCGCTGCCCCCGCGCCGCGCCGGCCTTGCAAGATGCTCGCCTGGGCGCGGCGGCCGCACGAAGCCTTCAGACCGCGAAGGCCGAGGGGCAAATGCCCGCCAGCGGGCACTCGCCGCAAGCCGGGCGGCGGGCGTGGCACAGGCGACGACCGTGGCGTACGAAGGCCACATGCGCGGCGTACACGTCTTCGGCGCGCGGGCCGGACAGCTCGGTGAGCAGCGGGTGAGCCTGCTCCGCCGTCACCCCGGGCGCGACGATGCCCAGGCGCCGCGCCACGCGGTGCACGTGGGTGTCGACCGGCATCACGGGCCGACCCAGCGCGAACAGCAGCACGCAGGCGGCCGTCTTGGGGCCCACTCCGGGCAGGCCTGTGAGGTAGGCCTGAGCCTCGGCGTCGCTCAGACCGTCCAGGATCGCCAGGTTCGGGGTGCCGGCGGCCGGGCTGATCGCCGCCAGGATGTGCTTGATGCGCGGCGCCTTGGTGTGCGCCAGGCCACCGAGAGCGATGGCCCGCTCTACGTCTTCCACGGCGGCGTTACGCACCGCCGCCCAGTCAGTGAAACGCGCCTTCAGGGCCGCGAAGGTGCGCTCAGTGTTCAGGTCGGCGGTGTTCTGCGAGAGCACGGTGAACACGAGCTCATCGACGGGCGGATACCTGGGCGCCAGCACGGCGCGGCCGTAGAGGTCGTCGAGGAGGCGCACAGCTCGCTGAAGCTGGTCTCTGGCAGTGGCTTGGCTCACGGTCTCAGCCTATCATCACGGTTCTGTAGCGAGGTCGCCGGGAACTATCAAGCGTGGGTACATAAGTTCGGGGGCGGGCGCCGCCGGCGCGCCGGCATCAGTCGAGGGGTGAGGTACATGAAGGGCATCCTCCTGTTCAGCGGTGCGGGGCCGCTGCTATTGCTCAGCTCGTACCCGACGATCGACGACCCGGCGCTGATCGCCAAGCTCGAGGCCAAGGGTCTCAGCAAGTTCCTCGCGTATGAGATTCCGATCGACCGCTGCCGCGACCTGTACGGCTACACCTACCGTGACATCGCGGAGGACCTGCAAACGCACAACGATCTGCGCGTGCTCGACTTCGACGGCCATCGCATCTTCCTCAACTTTTCGCTGCGCGAGCTCGGTAAGGGCATGATCTACGAGGGCGACCGGGTCTCGCACGCGGCGTGAAGGCGACCGGCTGGCGCTTCTGGATCGACCGCGGAGGCACCTTCACCGACGTGGTGGCGCGCCGCCCCGACGGCGCTCTGGTCGCGCGTAAGCTGCTCTCCGACGACCCCGGTCGCTACGCCGACGCCGCCGTGCAGGGCGTGCGCGACCTGCTGGGCCTCGCGCCCGGCGCGCCCGTTCCGGCGACGCAGGTGGCCGAGGTGCGCATGGGCACGACGGTGGCCACCAACGCCTTGCTCGAACGCCGCGGTGAGCCCACCCTCCTGGTGACCACACGGGGGTTCGGCGACGCGCTGCGCATCGGCTACCAGGACCGCCCCCAGATCTTCGCTCTCGACATCCGCCTGCCGGCGCCGGTGTACGAACGCGTCCTCGAGGTCGACGAGCGCCGCGCTGCCGACGGCACGGTGGTGCGCGAGCTGAACGAGGAGCAAGCGCGGCGCGGTCTGCACGAAGCCTTCCAAGCCGGCTACCGGAGCGTGGCCGTGGCCCTGCTTCACGGCTTTCGCAACCCCGCGCACGAACGCCGTGTAGCGGCGCTGGCGCGCGCCACCGGCTTTACCCAGATCTCGGTGTCGTCCGAGGTGAGCCCGCTGGCCAAGCTCGTGAGCCGCGGCGAGACGACCGTGGTAGACGCCTACCTCTCCCCCGTGCTGCGGCGCTACGTGGACGACGTGGCCGAGCAGCTCGGCGGCGTGCGCCTGCGCTTCATGCAGTCGCACGGCGGGCTCACCGACGCCCACCTGTTTCGCGGCAAAGACAGCATCCTCTCGGGGCCGGCGGGCGGCATCGTCGGCGCCGTCGAGACCTGCCGGCGGGCGGGCTTCACGAAGCTCGTCACCTTCGACATGGGCGGAACGTCCACCGATGTGTCGCACTACGCCGGGGAGTTCGAGCGCAGCTTGGAGAGCGTGGTCGCCGGCGTACGCCTGCGGGCGCCCATGCTGCGCATTCACACGGTGGCCGCCGGCGGCGGCTCCGTGTGCGCCTTCGAGGACGGGCGCTACCGCGTGGGCCCGCGCAGCGCCGGCGCTCATCCCGGGCCCGCCAGCTACGGCAAGGGCGGTCCGCTGACCATCACCGACTGCAACCTGGCCGTCGGCAAGCTGCAGCCGTGGTTCTTCGCGCCGGTGTTCGGCGCCGACGGTACGGCGAGCATCGACGTTGCCGCGGCGCGCAGCGCGCTGGCGGCGGTCGCCGCCACGATGCGCGCCGCCGGCGTCGACCCGCCGACGCCCGAGCAGCTCGCCGACGACTTCATCCGCGTGGCCTGCGACACCATGGCCAGGGCTATCAAGCACATCTCCACACAGCGCGGTCACGACCTGCGCGGCACTACGCTCTGCTGTTTCGGCGGCGCCGCCGGTCAGCACGCTTGCCTGGTGGCCGACGCGCTCGGTATTGAGAGCGTGCTGCTGCACCCGCTGGCGGGGGTGCTCAGCGCCTACGGCATGGGGCTGGCCAGCGTGCGCGCGCTGCGCCAGCGCACTCTGGAGCAACCGTTGGCGGGGCCCGTGGCGCCGCCGCCTCCGCCGCCCTGGACGAGCTCTCGGCCGCCGCCGTGGCCGAGCTGCGCTCTCAGGGCTTCGCCGACGACGAGGTGGCCGTGACCCACAGCGGGCACGTGAAATACGAAGGCACCGACGTGGCGCTCGAGGTGCCGTGGGGGCCGCCGGCCACCATGGCGGCGCGCTTTCGCGAACTCCACCAGCAACGCCATGGCTTCCTCCTGCCCGGCCGCTCCCTGGTGCTGGCCACGCTGGCCGTGGAGGCCGTGGGCGCAGGGCAGGCGCAGACCGACGAAGAGGACGCCGGCGGCGCGGGCGAAGCGGCCGCCGCCGGCACGGGCGCCGCGACCGGCGCGGGCAACGCGGGCGCCGCGGCGGTGGTGCCCATGTACACGGCCGGCGCCTGGCACGAGGTGCCCGTGCACGAGCGGCTTACGTTGCCCCGCGGTGCACTCGTCGCCGGCCCGGCGATCGTCCGCGAAGCCACCAGCACGACCGTGCTTGAAGCGGGCTGGGAGGCCGAGGTGTTGGCCGCCGGCGAGCTGCGCCTGCGGCGCAGCTCGCCGGCGGCCCCGGCCTCGGCCGACCCGGCACGGCGCTCCCCGCTGCTGCTCGAGGTCTTCAACAACCTCTTCATGTCGATCGCCGAGCAAATGGGAGCCACGCTCGCCAACACGGCCTCGTCAGTGAACATCAAGGAGCGCCTCGACTTCAGCTGCGCACTCTTTGACGAGCGCGGCGACCTTGTCGCCAACGCTCCTCATCTGCCGGTACACCTGGGCTCCATGAGCGCCTCGGTGCAGGCCGTCATCGCGCGCCACGGCAAGGGTTTGCGCCCCGGCGACGCGTATTTGCTCAACTCGCCCTACGCGGGCGGCACTCATCTGCCCGACCTCACCGTCGTCACGCCGGTCTTCGCCGACCCGCCCACGAAGTTCGGGTCGGCAGCGCCGGTTGCGCTCGCGGCGCCGGCCGCTCCCCTCTTCTTCGTCGCCTCGCGCGCCCATCACGCCGACGTGGGCGGCATCACCCCGGGCTCCATGCCCGCGGGCAGTAGCACCATATTCGAAGAGGGCGTGCTCATCGAGGATTTCCACCTCGTGGCGGCGGGCCGGCTGCGCGAGGTGGAGCTCAGGACCCTGCTCACGGCGGGACCGTACCCGGCGCGCGACGTGGCCCAGAACCTCGCCGACCTGCGCGCCCAGGTGGCGGCCAACGCGCGCGGCGCGGCCGAGCTGCAGCGCATGCTCAGCCACCACGGCGTCGCCGTGGTAGCGGCCTACATGCAGCACGTGCAAGACAACGCCGAGGAAGCTGTGCGCCGCGCCATCGCGCGCCTCGGCGACGGCGCGTTTCGTCAAGAGATGGACGACGGCAGCGTCATCGCCGTGCGCATAGAGGTCAACCGCGCCGCGTGCTCCGCGATCGTGGACTTCAGCGGCACCTCGGCACAGCGCGCCGACAACTTCAACGCCCCGGCGGCAGTGTGCACAGCCGCCGTGCTCTATGTGTTCCGCACACTGGTGGACGCCGACATCCCCCTCAACGCCGGTTGTCTGAAGCCGCTGCAGATCGTCGTCCCGGCTGGCTCGCTGCTCGACCCCGCCTACCCCGCCGCGGTGGCGGCGGGCAACGTGGAGACCTCCCAGGCCCTCACCAACGCCCTGCTCGGCGCCCTCGGCGTGGTGGCCGCCTCGCAGGGGACGATGAACAACCTCAGCTTCGGCGACCACCGCTACCAGTACTACGAGACGCTCTGTGGCGGCGCGGGGGCCGGCCCCTCATTCGACGGCTGCAGCGCCG
The DNA here is from genome assembly GCA_963848545.1 of uncultured Thermoleophilia bacterium. Taxonomy (GTDB): domain Bacteria; phylum Actinomycetota; class Thermoleophilia; order UBA2241; family UBA2241; genus CAIXSE01. The sequence continues at coordinate 2,727 of CAWKEZ010000112.1, read as the reverse complement.
TGCACACGCACATGACCAACTCGCGGCTCACCGACCCCGAGGTGCTGGAGTCACGGTACCCGGTGCGGGTTGAGGAGTTTCGCCTGCGCCCGGGCAGCGGTGGCGTCGGCGCCCACCGCGGCGGCGACGGTGTCGTGCGCCGCCTGCGCTTCCTGGAACCTCTCACCGCGACGATCGTCTCGAGCAGCCGGCGCGTGCCCCCCTACGGGCTCGCCGGCGGCCTCCCCGGCGCCGCCGGCCGCAACCTCATCGAGCGCGCCGGAGGAGCGCTGGAGGAGCTGCCCGGTGTGGCCCAAACGACCATGAGCAGCGGAGATGTGCTCGTGGTGGAGACGCCGGGAGGCGGCGGGTACGGCACGCCGCCGGCTCAGCCGGCGGCGCCTCGCCGAGAAAAACCCAAGACGGGTCGCTGACACCGTTTCCGGGACTCACAGTGACCTCACGCGACCTGCGCGCGGCGGCGCTGCTCGCGCCTCTTGCGACGCCGCAGTAGAGCGCTAGTCACCAGTCCGACCAAGAACCCGAGCACCAGAGTGACGATGAGCATGAGCCACGCCGGCCAAATGAAATGGAACGTGAGAAAGGCGAAACGTACCTTCTCGGTGTTCTGGAAGACGAAGACGAGAATGATGGCGACCACCACGGCGAGAGCGATCAGCCGGCCGTAGCCCCCGCGCGCGCGGCGTTCTGCGAACCTGTACCTGCGGCTGCTGCGCTGTGCTCATTCCAAACCCCCTGACGGCAGATGGGTCGTGCTTCGCCACGGATATGCTCATACCCTTGCCTGAGGTCGCGCATGCGCGTGGCCGAGGGCGGCGGGCCTACCGCCCGCCGCTCTCCTCGCCGGCTGCTCAGCGGACCCCACTCCGGGCCCGCCCCGTCTCACTGCTTGGCGAACGCCTCCAAGGCGTCGGCGACGATGCTGACCGCCATGTCGAGCTGCGCCTCGCTGATCACGAGCGGCGGCTGCAGGCGCAGCACGTTGCCGAAGTTGCCGCCCACGCCGATGAGCACGTTGTGCTCCAGGCAGTACTGGCGCACGAAGCCGGCGGCAGCCGTACCGTAGGCCTTGGTGGCCGGGTCGGCGACGAGCTCGACGCCGATCATGAGGCCGCGGCCGCGCACCTCGCCGATCAGCGGCTGCGCCTTGGCGACCTCCTCGAAAGCAGCCGCACGGCGGCGCCCTTGCGCAGCGCGTTAGCGGCCAGCTCCTGCTCCTCATGGAAGGCGATGTTGGCGAGCGCCGCGGCGCAGCTTACCGGGTTGCCGCCGAAGGTGGAGAGATGATCGCCCACCTGGAAGGCGTCGGCGATCTCGGCTCGCGCGATAAAGGCGCCCAGCGGCCAGCCGTCGGCGATGCCTTTGGCCATGGTCATGATGTCGGGCACCACGCCGTAGTGCTCGATGGCGAAGAACCTGCCGGTGCGCCCGAAGCCGCTCTGCACCTCGTCGGCGATGAACAGCATGCCCTCCTCGTCGAGGATCTCTTTGACGACCTTGAAGTAGCCATCGGGCGGCACGATGATGCCGCCCTCGCCCATCACCGGCTCGGCGACGAAGGCGCAGACGTTGCCCGATAGGTGCAGGCGCAAGACCTCGCGCAGGCGCGCGGCGCAGGCGAGACCGCAGCTGTCTTCTGAGAGTCCCAGGGGGCAGCGGTAGCAGTACGGCGCGGGGGCGAAGGCCACACCCGGCATGTAGGTGCCGCCGCCCTTCTTGCGGGCCGAGTTGCCGGTGATGGAGAGCGTCGCGTAGGTGCGGCCGTGGAAGCTGCTCTTGAGGGCCACCAGCTCGCTGGCGCCGGTGTAGCGCCGGGCGAGGCGCAGGGCGCCCTCGTTGGCCTCCGCGCCCGAGTTGCAGAAGAAGCTCTTGCGGAGCGCGCCGGGAGTGATTCCGGCCAGCTTCTCGGCGAGCTCCCCGACCTTCTCCACATAGTAGACATAGGAGCAGGCGTGCACCAGCTTGTCGGCCTGCGCCTGCGCCGCGGCGATGATCTGGCGGTTGCCGTGGCCGGCGTTGGTGACGCTGATGCCGGCGAAGCAATCGACGTACTTGGTGCCGTCGGCGTCGTAGAGCAGGGCCCCCTCGCCGTGATCGGCCACGACGGGCTCGATGCGTTTGACGAAGCCGGTCATCACGTAGTCGCGGTACTGTTCCTTCACACCCATGGTATCGACCACCCTTCGGCGCAGACTCTGCTGTTGACAATGGAATCGGGGGTGCGCCGCACAGGCTACCAGATGGGTAGCGAATCGCAGAAATAGGCGCCGGCCGCCGCGCTGGACAGCGCGGCGGCCGGCGCCGGACAAGGCGGCCAAATCACCGTCAGGCAGGCGGCGCAGGTGGCGCAGCCGCCCTTGACGAGAACGCGCGCGCGCTGTGCTCGTGTAGACGTGCACATAATCGAACGTCTATAATCGCGGTACCCGAGTGGGACGCTGGGTCTGTGATCACCCACTGCATCTGGGTCTGCCGCGATTCTGTCGAAGGAGTGCGTATGTCGGGTTCCCCCCCCCAAGTCCACCGGCGCTGCTTTGGTGCTGGGCGGAGGCGTCGCTGGTATCCAGTGTTCCCTCGATCTCGCCGAAGGTGGGTACAAGGTCTACCTCGTCGAGAAGTCCCCGGCTCTGGGCGGCCACATGGCGCAGCTCGACAAGACCTTCCCCACCAACGACTGTTCCATGTGCACCCTGTCGCCGAAGCTCGTCGAGGTGGTGTTGCGCGCCC
>CAWKEZ010000111.1:0-11077 GCA_963848545.1 uncultured Thermoleophilia bacterium | reverse complement strand
TTGTGGCCGCGACTCGTACGTATTGCTCAACGTGACCGGCTACAACCCGGTGAGCTTCTACAACGGCAGCGTGTGGCCCTACAACACGGCGATCATCGCCAACGGCATGAAGAAGCACGGCTTCGTGCAGGAATCCAACCGTCTTGTGCGGGGCCTTGTCGAGGCCGCCGTGGCGCACGAGTACGCGCGCCTGCCGGAGCTGTTCTGCGGCTTCACGCGGCAGTCCATCAACCGGCCTGTGTCGTATCCCATGGCCTGCTCACCCGACTCTGGCTCCGCCGGCGCCCTCTTTCTTACCCTGCAGTCGATGGTCGGCATCTACGCCCAGGCCGAGGAGAACACCGTGTACGTGCACAACCCCGTGCTGCCGCGGTGGCTCGGCGAAATCACGTTCGCCAACTTGAAGGTGGGTCGTCACGACCATGCGCCTGCGCTTTCGTCGCGAGGGCAGCCAAACCACCTTCGCGGTGCTCGACAAACAGGGCCCCGGTCGCATCGTGGTGGTGGAGTAGAGACATGACCAAGCTCACCATCGCCCACATCTCCGACATCCACGCGGGTTCGCCCTACTTCGTGCCCAGCCTGATGGACCGCGTGGTCGTGGAGCTCAACGAGCTGCAGCCCGACGTGGTGGTCTGCACGGGCGATCTCACCGAGATGGGCTTTCGCCAGGACTACGTGGTGGCCCACGAGTACCTGCAGCGTCTGGAGTGCCCTCACGTGGTGGTGATCCCGGGCAATCACGACGCCCGCAACGTGGGATACGTGCACTTCGAGGAGCTCATCGGACCGCGCTGGCAGACGTTGCAGGTGGGCCCTGTGACGATCGTCGCCGAAGACTCCACCGAGCCAGACCTGGACCACGGTCAGATCGGCCGCGTGCGCTACGAGTGGCTCAAGTACCAGTTCTCGCGGCCCGCCACGTTTCGCGTGTTCATGCTGCACCACCACCTGCTGCCGGTGCCCGGCACGGGCCGGGAGCGCAACATCGTCTACGACGCCGGCGACCTCCTCGAGGTTCTGCAAGAGTGCAACGTGAACCTCGTGCTCTCGGGACACAAGCATGTGCCGTACGCCTGGCGGCTGGAGCGCCTCTTCGTGGTCAACGCCGGCACCTGCAGCTCGCAGCGGCTGCGGGGCCGCACCAAGGCCTGCTACAACATCGTGCGCCTCGACGGCGACACCGTGGAGGTGGTGCGCAAGTACCCGTTCCACGGCACCGAGACGCTCATCGATTTCGTGCCCTCTACGGCGTCGTTCGAGAAGTACATCTGTTCCGTTGCGCAGGAGGAAGGGCGATAAGTCATTCGCTGCCGCGCGCCGTGGTCGTCGTTGACGGTGAGCACTACCCACCCGTGGTGAGCGCCGCGCTGCAGGGGCTGCGAGCGCACTACGAGATCGTCGCCGGGTTGTTTGCCGGCGGCCGCGAGAAGTTGCGCGGCGAAACGGCTGTGCCCGGCCTGGCGGTCGAGTTCGGGTTGCCGCGCCTGGATGGCCTCGACCCGGCGGCCGGCCCGCAAACGCTGCTGAGCGCGGCGCGCGCGGCGCTGCGCGCCGCGCGCGCCGAGGTACTGCTCGACCTCTCCGACGAGCCGGTGATCGGGTATCGCGAGCGTTTCCTGCTCATGAGCGCAGCGCTGGCCGAGGGTGCCCGCTACGTGGCGGCCGACACCGAGGTGCGGCCGCAACGCTTCGCGCGACTCGAGAGCATGCCGGCGCTGGCTGTGATAGGCACGGGCAAGCGCGTCGGGAAGACCGCGGTCAGCGCCTGGCTGGCGCGCCGCCTGGATGCCCGCCTGCACGCCGCCGGTGGCGTGTTGGTGGTGGCCATGGGTCGCGGCGGGCCTCCCGAGCCCGAGCTTCTGCCCCGCGGGGAGTCGCTTGGCGTGGCCGATCTGCTCGACGCCTCGCGGCGTGGACGGCACGCCGCCAGCGATGCCTACGAAGACGCCGTGCTCTCGGCGGTGAGCACCATCGGCTGCCGGCGCTGCGGCGGCGGCCTGGCCGGCGCCGCCTTCGACGACAACGTGCGGGCGGCGCTGCCGCTCGTGGAGGCGAGCGGCGCGGCCCTGGCCGTCTTCGAGGGCAGCGGCGCGGTTGTCCCGCCCGTGCACTGCGAGGCCACGGTCTGCGTGGCCGGAGCCGGCCAGCCGCCCGAGTACGTGACGGGCTATCTGGGTACCTACCGCCTGCTCCTCAGCGATGCCCTGGTGCTCACGCAGTGCGAGCCGCCTTTCGCCGAGCCCGGCGGCGTAGCGGCGCTGGCCGCCGCAGCGCGCTCCGTGAACCCCGATCTTGAAGTGGTCGCCACGGTATTTCGGCCGCGGCCGGCGCAGCCGATCCGCGGCCGCAAGGTGGCTTTCTTCACCACCGCCTCGGAGGACGCCGTGCCGCGCCTCGAGCGGGCGCTCGCCGACGACTACGGCGCCGACGTAGTGCTGGTGAGCCCGGATCTCGCCGATCGCGGCAAGCTGGCGCCGGCCGTGGCGCGCGCCGTCAGAGACGCCGACGTGCTGCTCACCGAGATCAAAGCGGCGGCCGTAGACGTGGTGGCCGAGGCGGCCGCGGCGGCCGGGCGTGAGCTGGTGTTTTGCGACAACGAACCCCTGGCCCTGCAGGGAGACTTGGGCGCCACCGTCGACGCGCTCGCGGCGCTGGCTGTCGAACGTCACGCGGGGCGCCGCGCCGAGCCCTCCTTGGGGCGCGACGACCCCTCCGCAAAGCGCGACATGCCCTCCACTCTGGGGGGCTGACCGTGGCCGGCGAGCACCACGAGCCGATCGTCGACCAAGGCGGTCAGGCGCCTTTCAGCAAGGGCCTGATGGCGCAGACGCTCACGGCCACCGGCCTGGCACCGGAGAAGGCGTACGCGGTGGCGGCCGCCATGGAGCGGCGCCTGCGGCGTCGCAGCCCGGCGGCCCTCTCGATCGTCGACTTGCAGGAGATCGCCCGTCAGCAGCTCGGCGAGCTTCAGGGCGACATCCTCATCCAGCGCTTCCGGCAGTGGCAGAAGCTGCGCCGCATGGAGACGCCGTTGATCGTGCTCATCGGGGGGGCGACCGGCGTTGGCAAGAGCACGCTGGCCACCGAGCTGGCACATCGCCTGGGCATCACCCGCGTGATCAGCACCGATATGGTGCGCCAGACCATGCGGGCCTTCTTCGCCCCCGAGCTCATGCCGGCGATCCACACGTCATCGTTCGACGCGGCCGCCGCCGTGCGCGTGCCGGTGCCTCGCGACACCGACCTCGCCAGGGTGGGCTTCATGGAGCAGACCAAGGCCGTCTGCGTGGGTCTCGAGGCGCTCATCTCGCGGGGCATCGACGAAGCCCAGCAGATGGTGGTGGAGGGAGTGCACATCGTCCCCGGTTTCCTCGACAGCTCGCGGTGGCGTGAGGCCCTGGTGCTGGAGTTCGTTCTCGCGGTGAGCGACAAGAGCAGGCATCGCAGCAACTTCACCGTGCGTGAGTGGGAGACGGGCGGCATCCGCCCGTTGCGGCGCTACGTCGAGCACTTCGCCCAGATCCGCCGCATCCAGAAGTTCATCGTCGGCCGCGCCCAGGAGCTGGGCGTGCCGGTGATCGACAACGGGAGCCTCGACGAGAACTTGCACGAGGTTCTGGGGACGATCCTCCATCGGGTGGAGGAGTACGGCGCCACGGCCGAGGGCGGGCTCCCTCCACCGCGGCGCGTCGCAGGGCAGCAGACCGGCCCCGGCGGCAAGCCCGCGGGGGGCGATGCCCACGAGGGTGGCGGCGGTTCTCGCGAGCCGACCGCCGAGCAGCTTTAGTTTGCCGCCGTCGGTCCGATATACTAGGTATCCCCCGACCCGGCCAGTTTTCGCTGGGTGACCGTCGCTGACCGGCGGAGGGGCTCCGCATCAGCCCACGACCCCTTCATCTCGAGGTCGCGCAGTCGGGGTCGGCACATGGCCGTGCGACCGCACGGCGGAAAGGTTACTGGGAATCCCTTGCGCGGTATGACATACTCTATGGCGGTGTCCGCACGGACGCCGTCTTCCATCGCACTATCCACCTGTACTCGTTCGACATCTCCGGAACGCCGTGGCACCAGGCCGCGCAGGGCGATGTCAGAGGTCCCGGGAGCCAATGAACGCTGACGAACACACAAATCAGATGACCGTATCCATCGAGCCAACCACCGCCGCGGCGGAGACGCCGCCGCAGGCCGGCGCGCCCGAGACGCAGCCCACGCCGGAAGTGGCACCTGCGCCGCAGACGGCGCCCACGTCGGACGTGGCGGCCGCGCGGCAAGCGCCGCCGGTAGCTGATCCCGCGGACGTCACGCCGGCGGACGGCAAGGCCACGGGCGGCAAGTCGGCGGCTGGCAAGGCCGCGGCCAATGTGCCCGCGTCGGCCGATGTGCCTGCGCCGGCCACCGCGGCTGCCCCAGCCGAAGCGGCTCCGCCGACCAACGGTGCGGGACCAGCGGGTTCGACCCAGGTGGCCGGGCAGGCCGCCGTCCCCGTCGGCAGTGTCGCAACGGATGAGGTTACGGCCGATGGCGCCGGCGAGCCCACCACTATTGTGGCCGCAGCGGTGGTGCCTGCTGGTCCCACCGCCCCGGCTCCTGAGACAACGCCTGGCGGCCGGCCCGGCGGCGACGGCGAGCGCCCGTCTCAGCAGGGCGAGCGACGCCCCGACCAGCTGCAAAGGCAGCAGGGCGGCAAGGGCAAGGGCCGCCGCGGTCGCGATCGCGACAAGCAGCGCGGCGGCGGCGAGCAGCGCGAGCCGCGCGAGCCGCGGGAGCAGCGCGACGACCGTCCATCTATCCCCTGCACAGGCATCCTCGATGTGCTGCCCGATGGCTTCGGCTTCTTGCGCACCAGTGGCTTCACACAGGGCGATCACGACGTGTACGTCTCGCTCAGCCAGATCCGCCGCTTCGGTCTGCGCCGCGGCGACGAGATTCAGGGCCAGGTGCGCGAGCCCAAAGACAACGAGAAGTACAACGCCCTCCTCAAGATCGACGCGGTCAACGGCATCGACCCCGAGACTGCGCGCAAACGCCCCATGTTCGAGCAGCTCACACCACTGTTTCCCGACGAGCGCCTGCGTCTCGAGACCGAAGACCACGACACCGCGGCGCGCATCATGGACCTGCTGTGTCCCATCGGCAAGGGTCAGCGAGGCCTCATCGTATCGCCGCCCAAGGCGGGTAAGACCACCATCCTCAAGAAGCTCGCCAACTCCATCGCCACCAACAACCCGGATGTGAGCCTCTTCGTGCTGCTCGTCGACGAGCGCCCGGAGGAAGTCACCGACATGCAGCGCTCGGTGCTCGGCACGGTCGTGTCAAGCACCTTCGACCAGCCTAGCGAGAACCATGTGCAGGTCACCGAGCTAGTGCTGGACCGTGTGAAGCGCCTGGTCGAGATGGGCAAAGACGTGGTGGTGCTGCTCGACTCCATCACCCGCATGGCGCGTGCCTTCAACCTGAACACGCCGGCCAGCGGCCGTATTCTCAGCGGCGGCGTCGACAGCACGGCGCTGTACCCGCCGAAGAAGCTTCTTCGGCGCGGCCCGCAATATCGAGGAGGGTGGATCGCTCACCATCCTCGCCACGGCGCTCATCGACACCGGTTCGCGCATGGACGAGGTGATCTTCGAGGAGTTCAAGGGCACCGGCAATATGGAGATCCGCCTAGACCGGCGGCTCGCCGACAAGCGCATCTTCCCGGCCATCGACATCGAGACGACGGGCACCCGCAAGGAGGAGCTGCTCATGGAGCCGGCGGAGGCCGCCGCCGTGTGGAAGCTCCGCGGCGTGCTGCACAGCCTCGACCCCTCGGCCGCCATCGAGTTGCTCATCAAGAAGACACGAGAGACCAAGAACAACGCCGAGTTCCTCAGCGCGCTGCAGAAGAACTCACGATAGCCTCAGCAGGGGGCTCTCGTGCGGGGTTCAGCTGGCCACCGCGCGTTTAGGCCGTGAAGGGCCAGACGTGTTCGTGGCACGTTTGGCCCAGGGAACGATTTCAAACGGCGCGGTAGTTCGTGCTATCATGCCGCTTCGGCCCCCGCGGGCCTTGAGCGCGAGAACCGGGTTTGCTCCCAGAAGGGATCCGTCCAGATGAAGAAAGACATCCATCCCAAGTACGAAGACGCGACCGTGCACTGCTCGTGCGGCAACACGTTCACGACGCGCAGCACCAAAGCGGAGCTGCACGTAGAGCTGTGCTCGCAGTGCCACCCGTTCTATACGGGCAAGCAGAAGCTGGTCGACTCGGGCGGGCGCGTGGAGCGTTTCAAGCGCCGCTACGACAAGAAGCAGGAACCGAGCAAGGCCTGACGGGGGCGGGGCGTTGAGCGCCGAGCGCTGCGTCACACTCCTCCAGCACACGCCAGACCCTGATCGCGCGGTGGCGATCGCGGGTCGGCTTTGCTATGCGCCGGTCTCGGCCGCCGAACTCCAGCAGGGCATGAGCGATGACGACGTCGTCAAGTTGGTGCGCATCCTGGTGCGCTCGGGGCACCACTCGGCCCTGGAGCACGCTTCGTTCAGTTTTGCCATCGACGGCGTGTCGCGAGCGCTCACGCATCAGCTGGTGCGTCACCGCATGGCCAGCTACAACCAGCAAAGTCAGCGCTACGTGAATTTCGGAGCGGGCGACAGCTACGTTGTGCCCCCGACAATCGCCGCTAACGCCGAGGCCCAGGCCGTGTTTCTGACGGCCATGGAGCAGGCGCGTGTGGCCTACGACAAACTGGTCGAGCTCGGACTAGGTGAGGGCCGCTCGCGAGAGAGCGTGCAGGAAGATGCGCGCTTCGTGCTGCCCAACGCCGCCGAGACCAAGATCGTGGTCACCATGAACGCGCGCGAGTTGCGCCATTTCTTCCAGGTGCGCTGCTGCAACCGCGCCCAGTGGGAGATCAGGGGGCTCGCCTGGGAGATGCTTGCTATGGCGCAAGCGCTGGCACCCAACCTCTTCGCCGGCAGCGGCCCGGGCTGCCTCCACGGCACGTGCCCCGAGGGCAAGATGACCTGCGGCAACCCATACAAGGTCGCCGCCGTGCCCGCCGCCGAGCCTGCCAGCGGTTCGAGCTAAGTGCGCGCCGCCCGGCGGCCGATAGCCTCTCCAGATATGAGCCCAGGTCTCTTGCGCAGCACCACGCTTCTTCTCGCCGCCGGCGTGCGCCGCGCCCAGGTGGGCGGTCAGGCCGTCATCGAGGGCGTGATGATGCGCGGCGTCGACCACTGGAGCCTCGCGGTGCGGCGCCCCGATCACAGCATCGGCGTTCACGAGTACCCCCTGGTGAGCTGGATGGTGCGCTACCCAGTACTCAAGACGCCCGTCGTGCGCGGGGTCGTGGCCCTGGTGGAGTCGCTGGTGATCGGTGTGCGAGCCCTCACCACGTCGGCCAACGAGTCGCTTGGCGAAGAGGAGCAGCAGCTCGGCAAGAAGGAGATCGGCGTTACGTTGTTTATCGCCTTCGCCTTCGCCATCGGGCTCTTCTTCCTGGCGCCGCTCTTCCTCGCCGGGATGTTCCGCCACTGGCTCGGCACGAGCTTCCTGTTCTGGCTGGTCGAGGGACTTGTGCGGGTGACCATCTTCCTTGTCTACCTGGCGCTCGTGACTCAAGTCAAAGACCTGCGCCGTGTCTTCGAGTACCACGGCGCGGAGCACATGAGCATCCATGCGCTGGAGCACGGGGAGGAGCTCACGCCGGCCAACGTGCAGAAGTACAACACCCTTCACCTGCGCTGCGGCACGTCGTTTCTGCTCATCGTCATGGTCGTCTCTATCTTCGTGTTCGCCGTCGTGCGCTGGCCGGCTTGGTACCTGCTTGTGCTGAGCCGCGTGATCCTCGTACCCGTCATCGCCGGCCTTAGCTACGAGATCATCAAGCTCGCCGGACGGCATGAAGGCAACCCGGTGGTGCGCGCCGTCATGGCCCCCGGTCTGGCCCTGCAATGGATGACCACGAAGCCGCCCGACGAGGCCCAGATCGAGGTGGCTATCGCCGCGCTCGAGCGCATCATTGCACTCGAGCCGCAAGACCGCCCGCCGGCCAAGGGCGTCGAGGTCATGGCCTAAGAGCCTATCCCGCCGCAGCCCCCGTGTTTCAGGCCGGCTCGGCTATAATCCAAAGTGCTCCCTCACCCCCGACGCCGAGGCCTTGCGCATGGCCGCGATCGACAATCTCATTGAAGAGATCGAGCGCTCCTACAGGGAGCTCAACGGGCAGCTCGCCGACCCCGAGGTGCTCGGCGATCACGCGCGTTACGCCGTCGTCGCCCGCCAGCACGCCGAGCTGCAGCAGGTCTACGAGCTCGCACGGCGCTCTCGTGAGGCGGAGCGCAACGTGGCCGACGCCGAGAGCCTCCTCAACGACGATTCATCCGACGCGGAGATGCGCGAGTTCGCTCAGCAGGAGCTAATCGACGGCCGCCGGCTGCTGGACGAGCTCAGCGAGGAGATCCGCGTGCGCATGCTCACGCGCGACCCCAACGACGGCAAGGACGTGATCATCGAGATCCGCGCCGGCACGGGCGGCAACGAGGCCTGCATATTCGCCGGCGATCTGGCGCGCATGTACACGCGGTACGCGCAGGCCAAGAACTTCACGGTGGAGATCCTCTCCGCCAACGAGAACGACGACGGCGGCTACAAGGAGATCACGCTCGAAGTAAAGGGTCAGGGTGCCTACTCGGCGCTCAAATACGAGGGCGGCGTGCACCGTGTACAGCGTGTACCGGTCACCGAGGCGGCGGGGCGCATCCACACGTCCACGGCCACCGTCGCCGTGCTGCCCGAGGCCGAAGACATTGAGGTCGACATCCATCCGAACGACCTGCGCGTCGACATCTTCCGTGCCCGCGGGCCCGGCGGGCAGAGCGTGAATACTACCGACTCGGCGGTGCGCATCACGCATGTGCCCACGGGCGTCTCGGTGAGCTGCCAAGACGAGAAGAGCCAGCTGCAGAACAAGGAGCGTGCCTTGCGTATCCTGCGCGCCCGCCTCTTCGACCTGGAGCAGGCCAAACAGAATGAGGAGCGCGGCGAGGCGCGGCGCAGCATGGTGGGCAGCGGCGATCGCGCCCAGAAGATCCGCACCTACAACTTCCCCCAGAACCGGGTGAGCGACCATCGCATAGGTCTTACCAGCCATCGCATCGCGGAGATCATGGAAGGCGAGCTGGACGAGTTCACCGAGGCCCTCGCCGCCGAAGACAGACGCAAGCAGCTGGCGGCGGCCGCCGGAGAGTGACGTGCGCACGCAACCCGTGAGCGTCGGCGAGGCCCTGCGCGCCGCCGCGGCGCGGTTGCGCGCCAGCGGCTCGCGCTCCCCCAGGCTCGACGCGGAGCTGCTGCTCGCCGCCACTCTGGGCGCCGAGCGCGGCGAGCTCTTCCGCGCGCCGGAGAGGACCCTGGCGCCCTCGGAGGCCGAGCGTTTCGAGCGCTTCGTACGGCGCCGCGAGGCGCGCGAGCCGGTGGCCTACATCCGCGGCCGGCGGGCCTTTCGCACCATCGAGGTGGAGGTTACTCCGGCCGTGCTCATTCCACGGCCCGAGACCGAGACTCTGGTAGACGTGGCGCTCGAGGCGCTGGCTGCGGGCGCCGCTGCCGGCCCCGCCCAGCCCCCGTCGCCGGTGCTGGATGTGGGCACGGGATCGGGCTGCATCGCGCTGGCGCTGGCGGCCGAGAATCCGTTCGTGCACGTTGTGGCGGTGGACGTGGATGAGTCCGCCGTGGAGGTGGCGCGTGGCAATGCGACGCGCCTCGGCCTTGGCGGCCGGGTCGAGGTGCGGCGCAGCGACCTGTGCGACGCGCTGCCACCAGACCGGCGTTTCGCCGTGATCGTCAGCAATCCACCCTATGTCTCGGCCGCCGAGTACGAGACACTGGAGCCCAACGTGCGCGAGTACGAGCCTCGTGTGGCGCTGTACGGCGGGGAGGACGGGCTCGACGTGTTGCGACGCCTCATCCCGCAGGCCGCCGCGCGCCTGCGGCCCGGCGGCACGCTGGCCGTGGAGGTCGGGCTGGGGCAGTCCGCGGCGGTGCAAGGGCTGTTCGCGGCGGCGGGGCCCTTCGCCCCCGCCGCGCAGAGGCTCGATCTCGGCGGCGTCCCGCGTGTGGTCTTCGCGCGTCTGGAGGGCTGACGATGCGCTCCGAAAAGGCCCGTGCCATCGTTCTGGCCTCACGGCCACTCGGTGAGGCTGATCGCATCCTGCGCCTCTTCACGCGCGAGATGGGCCGTGTGGACGCGGTCGTCAAGGGCGTGCGCAAGACTACGTCCAAGTGGGGCGGCCGTCTGGAACCGTTCAATGTCTGCGACCTGGTGCTGTACCCCGGCCGCTCCATGTACACCGTCACCCAGGCGCACCTGGTCGACGTCTTCCTGCGCCTGCGTGACGACCGCGAGGCGCTCACTGTGGCGGCCGTCGTCTGCGAGGCGGTCGCCGGTCTCACGCCCATGCACGAGCCCGAGGAGCGTGTGTTCGCCCTGCTGCGCAACACGCTCAGGGAGCTCGACCAGGGTCTGCGCGGGCCCGCCCTGCAGACGCCGTTGCTCCTCGGCGCCTTTCTCAAGGTGCTGTACGAGGCGGGCTACATGCCGGTGTTCGACCAGTGCGCCTCCTGCGGTGGAGGCGAGATGGCTCTTGGGTTCTCGTCGGCACGCGGCGGCCTCGTCTGCGAGCAGTGCCTCGAGGGTGCCACGCCCATTACGCCGCAGGCCATCGCCGCGGTGCGCGAGGCGGCCGAACGGTCGCTGCCTGACCTCCGCTGCGCAGAGCCCACCGCGGCCGCCGAAGAGGCCCTGCGTCACCTGCACGATCTCTACGCATACCACACCGGAGTGCGCCTGCGGGCGCTGCGCTTCGCGCGCGCCACCAGCTGAGCCAGCCGGCTCCCTCTCCGACAGGGTCTCAACGGGCGGGGTGGCCGCAGGCGCTCCCCGTGTGCCGATCGGCGTTCCGCAGCCGATCGCCTTTCATGCCGCACACCCGCAGGGCGATCGGCGCGTGGCGCCGATCGCCCTCAGTGTGCGCTCCTAGGTGCTAACGGTTCCAGCAGCGGGAGCGCGGCCATGGGCGCGTCGTCCGACGCAAG
>CAWKEZ010000110.1:0-75121 GCA_963848545.1 uncultured Thermoleophilia bacterium | reverse complement strand
AGGGCAGAAGGGAGCCGAATATCGAAGGCTCTTGGACATTCTGGAGCAGGATGTAGGAATCGGCGAGGGGGGCGAGCCGGTCAATCCCTGCCGGGGGCTTCGGGCAGGTTCTTGATGTTCTCCGCCTGCAGCCACTTGCTGTAGTTGTCGGCCATGGCATCCATGAGCTCCTTCATGAACCGCGCCGAGAGGTTCACGCGGCTCACCACCACGCCGTTCACCTCGCCGGGGTCTTCGCTCTCGTGGTCGAGGCGCACGAAGGTGAGGGAGAACTCGTAGTCGGAGTGGCTGACGTTGGCGAAGTTGGCGTATACGCCGGCCATCATCTCCGGCGTGGCGTGCAGGTTGATGTGCTTCTCTTGCTCCTCCATTGAAGCCTCCTTGTGGCGCCAGGCGCAGCGTGCGACGGGTGTCGGTGTGCGGAGTGGCCCTTCAGCGTCCCTCACTGTAGCCCACTGCGGCGGCGCGTGCGCCGTGCGCCTATGGCGCCCGGCGCGCACACGCATATCCGGGCGTGGCGCCGGCGCGATTGGTGGCGCGCCGCGCTTACGCCTGAATGTGGCGCGCGATGGCGGCCGCCATGTCGCTCGTGCCGGCCGTGCCCCCCAGATCGCGGGTCACTTCGTTGCCCTCCGCCACTACGGCGGCGATGGCGTCTTCCATGCATCGCGCCGCCAGCCCTTCGCCGAGGTGCTCAAGCAGCAACACGGCCGAACGCAGCAGCGCCGTGGGGTTCACCTCGTTACGGCCGGCGATGTCTGGGCCGCTGCCGTGAACGGGCTCGAACACGGCAGCCGAATCCCCCAGGTTGCCGCCCGGCGCCACGCCCGGCCCGCCGATCATGCCCGCCACCAGGTCGCTCACGATGTCGCCGTACAGATTGGGCAGGACGAGCACGTCGAACTGCTCGGGCCGCAGCACGAGCTGCTGGCAGCAGTTGTCGACGATGACGTCGTCGAACGCGATGTCTGGGTAGGCGCCGGCCACGTCTCGGGCGCTGCGCAGGAACAAGCCGTCGGTGCACTTCATGATGTTGGCCTTGTGCACCGCGGTGACCTTGCGACGGCCGTGCCGGCGCGCGTAGTCGAAGGCGAAGCGCGCGATACGCTCGCTGCCCCTGCGGGTGATGATCTTGATGCTCTCGGCGGCGTCGTCACCGACCATGTGCTCGAGGCCGGCGTACAGGTCTTCGGTGTTCTCGCGAACCACCACCAGGTCGATGTTCTCGAACCGTGTGCGCACTCCCTTCATGCTCTTGGCGGGGCGCAGGCACGCGTACAGATCGAGCTCGTGGCGCAGCGCCACATTGACGCTGCGAAAGCCATGGCCTACGGGTGTGGTGATGGGGCCCTTGATGGCGACCTTGGTGCGGCGGATGGACTCGAGGACGTGCTCGGGCAGCGGCGACCGTACTCCTCCATCACCGCGATGCCGGCATCGTGGACCTCCCACACGATGGGCACGCCGGTGGCGGCGATCACGGTCTCGAGGGCGGCCGCGAGCTCCGGGCCGGTGCCATCGCCCGGGATGAGAGTGACTGTGTAGCTCATCTGGCTCCTGCGCATGGATGTAGGTGGCGCTGTGCCGCGCCCCAGCCCAGCTTCAACCCGGCGGCAGGGCGAAGCCGCCGTGCTTCTTGATGTGTGCCACCAGCCCGCCGTCGTTCAAGATCGTCACCATCACGGGCGGCAGCGGCACGAACGGGATGACCGTGCCGGCGGTGAGGTCGCGCACCCGCCCCGCGGCCAGGTCGACCTCGAGCTCATCACGCTCGCCGATGCCGCTGGTGTCGCACTGCAGCACCGGCAGACCCACGTTGACAGCGTTGCGGAAGAAGATACGCGCGAAGCTCTGCGCCAGCACGGCACTCACCCCGGCCAGCTTGATGATGCGCGGCGCGTGCTCGCGGCTCGAGCCGAGGCCGAAGTTGCGCCCTCCCACCACGAAATCGCCGCGGCTCATGCCGGCGGCAAACTCCGCACGCGCGTCTTCAAGCACATGCTTGGCCAGCTCGGGAAGGTTGGTGCGCAGATGAAAGAACCGCCCCGGAGCAATGTGGTCCGTGGAGATATCGTCCCCGAAGAGCCAGGCCTTGCCGCGCAGGGGTGCGTGATCAGTCAATGATCCACTCTTCTTCTCTCACGGTGACCTTGTTCATGGCCAGGCCGGGCTCTCGGGCGCGCATGGGGTCGCGTTCGGGGATGGCCTCGGCGACCTCCATGCCTTGGATGACGCGCCCGAAGACCGTGTGCTTGCCGTTCAAGTGGGGCGTATCGCGGTAGGTGATGAAGAACTGCGAGCCGTTCGTGCCCGGCCCCGCGTTGGCCATCGAGAGGATGCCGGCCTGATCGTGCTTCAGGGCAGGGTGAAACTCGTCGGTGAACTTGTAGCCGGGGCCGCCGCTGCCGCTGCCCGTGGGGTCGCCGCCCTGGGCCATGAAGCCCTTGATGACTCTGTGGAACGTGACGCCGTCGAAGTAGCCGTCGCGAGCCAGGAAGACGAAGTTGTTGACCGTCTTGGGCGCCTTGTCGGCGAACAGCTCGAGGACGATATCGCCCAGATCGGTGCTGATGGTGGCGGTGTACCGCTTGCTGGAGTCGATGACCATGGGCGGCGGTGCGCTGTACTGCTTGGCCACGGCCTCCTCCTTTCTAGAGAAGCTCGCGAGGATCGCTGATCTCGCCGGCCACGGCCGTGGCGGCCGCTGTGGCCGGCGAGCCCAGGTAGATAGACGCCTCGGGATTACCCATTCGTCCGCGGAAGTTGCGATTGGCGGTGCTCAGGCAGGCCTCGCCGTCGGCCAGGATGCCCTCGTGGACGCCCACGCAGGCACCGCAGCCTGGTTGGTGATGACGGCGCCGGCGTCCCAGAAGAGCTCGAAGAGGCCCTCGGCGAGAGCCGCCCTGGCCACCGCCTGAGAGGCCGGGGTGACGATCAGGCGGGTGTACGCGGCGCGCCGCCGACCGCGCAGCAGGCGCGCCGCCGCGCGCAGGTCGGCGAGACGACCGTTGGTGCACGTGCCGATCAGCACTTGGTCGATCTTGGTGCCCTTGAGATCGGCCGCCGGCGCGGTGTTGTCGACGGTGTGCGGCCTCGCCACCATGGGTACCATGCCGCCGGCGTCGAGGCTGACCACGCGCTCGTAGGCAGCGCCGTGATCGGCCGCCAGAGGCCGCCAGTCGGCCTCACGGCCGAGCTCGGCGAGGAAGGCGCGGGTCGAGTTGTCGCTGGGCATGAGCCCCACTTTGGCGCCGGCCTCGACCGCCATGTTGCTGAGCGTGAAGCGCCCGGGCATCGGCAACGCGGCGATGCCCGGCCCTCCAAATTCGAGCGCTTTGTAGGTGGCGCCGTCCGCGCCCAGCGTGCCGATCAGCGTGAGGATGAGGTCTTTGGCCTCAACGCCGTCCGGCAACGCGCCGAGGACTTCGACGCGCAACGTCTCCGGCACGCGCAGCCACGTCTTGCCGCTGGCCATGCCCACGGCCACATCGGTGCTGCCCATGCCCGTGGCGAACGCCCCCAAGGCGCCGGCCATACACGTGTGCGAGTCGGCGCCGATCACCAGATCGCCAGGCCGCGCGAAGCTCTCCGCCACGCGCTGATGGCAGACGCCCATCTCGATGTCGCTGAGCGTGGCACCGGACGAAGCGCAGAACGCCCTGATCGTCTTCTGCGCGGTGGCCAGCTCGCTGCGCGGCGCCGGTGCGGCGTGGTCGATGAAGAACACGCAGGTGGGCGCCTTCACAGCGCCGCCGTTGAGCGCTTCGATCTGCTGGATGGCGAGCGGCCCGGTGCCGTCTTGAGCGATAGCTACATCTACCTCGGCGACGACGATCTGACCGGGCACCACCTCGGTGAGCCCGGCGTGCGCGGCGAGTATCTTCTCGGCCAGCGTGAGTTCCGTCACGAAGGCACCTCGGCCGCGCCGGCGGCCTCCTGGGCGGCCGCGGCGATCTGAGAGTCGTCGGCCGAGACGCCGTTGCCCATGGGCACCGAGTCGCCGAGCCTCCCGAGGTAGTCCTGGTAGACGTACATGAGCTCCTTGTCGAATAGGGCCCTCTTGAGCTCAACCGCGGTCTGCCGCACCAGGGCCAGGATGCCCTCGCAATCGGCCTGCGAGAGCTCCAGGCCGAACTCCTGGAACTTGCGGTAGATGGTGCGCGAGCCGGAGTGCTTGCCCACCACGATCTGGCGCTCCAACCCCACGTCTTCGGGGGCGAAGGCCTCGTAGTTCAGCGGGTTCTTGATGACGCCGTCGGCGTGAATGCCGCTCTCGTGCGCGAACACATTGGTGCCCACGATGCTCTTCCAGGACGGGACGGTGCGCGCCGAGGCCGCCGCCACGTACTCGCTGAGCTCGCGGAAGCGACTGGTGTGCAGGCCCATGTCGACCTTGCCGATGTACTTGAGCGCCATGACCACCTCTTCGAGCGCCGCGTTGCCGGCACGCTCGCCGAGGCCGTTCACAGTGGTATTCACGTAGGTCGCTCCAGCCTTGATGCCGGCCAACGCGTTGGCGGTAGCCATGCCGAAGTCGTCGTGCGTGTGCATCTCTATGTCGAACCCGCCCTCTCTCTTGAGGAACGCGATGACGTTATAGGTGTCGAACGGGTCGAGGATGCCCAACGTGTCGCAGAAGCGCAGGCGGTCGGCGCCCTCCTCCTTGCCGGCCTGGCCGAAGCGCAGCAGAAACTTCGAGGTCGGCGCGCGAGGCGTCTTCGGCGTTCACCGAGACGTACAGGTTGTGGCTCTTGGCGAACGCCACACACTCGCGGATCTGGTCGAGCACCCATTGGCGTGACTTCTGAAGCTTGTGCTCGATGTGGATGTCGCTGGCCGACATCGAGATGGCCACCGCATCGACACCGCAGTTGATGGAGTGCTTGATGTCTTCGATCACGGCGCGGTTCCAGGCGAGGATGGAGGTATCCAGCCCCAGCTTGACGATCTGCTTGATCGTTTCTTTCTCGTCGCCGCCCATGGCCGGGATGCCAACCTCGATCTGGTGTACGCCCACCTCGTCCAGCAGCCTGGCGATGCGCACCTTTTCGTGGTTGGAGAAGACCACGCCGGCGGTTTGTTCGCCGTCGCGCAGGGTGGTGTCGTCGACGCGCACCGCGGGCACTGCGGCAGGTCGGGCACTGGCGATCACAAAGCTGGAAAGGTCGCTGGTCATTACCACCTACCTCGGTGAGCGGGCGCCGCCGTGAGGGACGCCTCGGGGGACGACTTCACCTCGTGATGCACGCGGTGTGAGAGGAGACCGACTCGTGATACTCGGCAGTACGCTAGAGAACTGCTCGTCACTGCATTGTTCCACAGGCGGCCTCGGGCAGGCAAGTCGTGCCCCGGTGCCAGAAGGCATCGGGGGTGTACATGGACAAGTTGCTGACTGGATGTGTGTGGCGTCGGATGCAGCCAGCGAATGCCCCGCCTTTCGCAGCTGATGCCGGCGAATGAACCGGCGAGGCGCACTTCGTCGCCTCACCATGCGGAGCCGCCACGGGTCGGACGACTTGGGCTTCAGCCCTCCAGGTGCTTACGCAGCAGATCGTTCACGACCTGCGGGTTGGCACGGCCGCCGGTGGCCTTCATCACTTGGCCGACGAAGAACCCCAGCACCTGCTGCTTGCCGGCGCGATACTGCTCAACCTGACCAGGGTTGGCGGCCACCACGGCGGCCACCGCCGCGGCGAGCTGCGCCGTATCGCTGATCTGGCCGAGGCCGTACTTCTCCGCCACCGCCTCGGGCTCGGCACGCTCCTCGATCATCTTCGCGAACACATCTTTGGCGGCACTCGACGAGAGAGTGCCGTTCTCCACCAGCGTTACCAGCTTGGCCAGCCGCTCGGCGGTCGCATGACCGTGGCCGGCCTCGAGGCCGGCGGCATCGAGATGGGCGAGGTACTCGCCCATCGTCCAATTGGCCGCCGGCTTGGCACCCACGCCAAGGCCAACGACTTCCTCGTAGAAATCGGCAAGACCGTGCGCGCTGCCCAGCACCAGGGCGTCGCCACGCGAGAGGCCGTATTGCGCCGTGAAACGCGCCACTCGCGCCGCCGGCAGCTCCGGCTGCGTCGCCCGCAGCTCCTCCACCCAGGCCACGTCGATGACCAGCGGCACGAGGTCCGGCTCCGGGAAGTAGCGATAGTCGTGCGCCTCTTCCTTGGAGCGCAGCGGGGTCGTGGTGCCCGTGTCGGGGTCGAAGTGCAGCGTCTCCAGATCGACGTTGCCCCCCGCCTCGAGGATCGCGATCTGCCGCGGTATCTCGGCCTCGAGGGCCTGCTGCAGATAGCGGAAGCTGTTCATGTTCTTGAGTTCGGTGCGCGTGCCGAGGACCTCGCTGCCCGCCGCCCGCACGCTCACGTTGGCGTCCCAGCGGATCTGACCCTCCTCCATGTCGCACTCGCTCACGCCGAGCTCGATGACGAGGTTGCGGAGCTGCTGCAAGAACTCGCGGGCCGCCTCTGGCGACGGGATGTCGGCTCGCTCACGATCTCGATGAGCGGCGTACCGCCGCGGTTGAAGTCGACCATCGACGAAGTCTGAGCCGGCGATGCGGCCGGCGTCGCCGCCGGCGTGCACGAGCTTGGCGGCGTCTTCTTCCATGTGGACGCGGTTGATACGACAGCGCAGCTTCTCCTCGCCCACCCAGTACTCAAACCAGCCGTTCACTGCGAGGGGTTCGTCGTACTGGCTGATCTGGTACGCCTTCGGCGAGTCGGGATAAAAGTAGTTCTTGCGGTGAAAGATGGTGCGCCGAGTCACGGTGCAGTTGAGCGCCAGAGCGATGCGCGCCGCAGACTCCACCGCGCGCTGATTGGGCACGGGGCAGCGCCCCGGGGTGCGCCAGGCAGACGGGGCAGGTATGCGTGTTGGGGTCGTCGCCATTGGTGACCCGGCAGCCGCAGAACATCTTGGTCTGGGTGTCAAGCTCGACGTGCATCTCTGGAGGCCGACAACGGGCTCCCAGGCGGTCACGACGGCGCCCCCTCGTGATCGGGACCGTGAGGCGCGCCGGGCGTAGCCGACCCGGCGTCGGCGCCCGCCGAGGAATCGCCGAACGTGGGCACCGCGGCGAAGCCGATGGCCCCTTCCAGGGCGTGCGCCGCTTGCAGGATGCGGTTCTCGCTGAAGGCGGGCCCGATGAGCTGAAAGCCCACCGGCAGCCCGTCGCTGAGGCCACAGGGGATGCTGATGGCGGGCAGACCCGCAAGATTGACCGGGATGGTGCACACGTCGCATAGGTACATGGAGAGCGGATCGCTGGTGCGCGACCCAGCCTTGAACGCCACCGTGGGCGAGGTGGGCGAGGCGATGAGGTCGACCTCGGTGAAGGCGCGGGTGAAATCGCCACTCACCAGCGTGCGCACCTTCTGGGCGCGTCCGTAGTAGGCGTCATAGTACCCAGCCGAGAGCGCGTAGGTGCCAATCATGATGCGCCGCTTCACCTCGCGGCCGAAGCCCTCGCCACGGGTGCGCTCATACATGTCCAGCAAATCCACCGGCGCGTCGCAGCGATAGCCATAGCGCACACCATCGAACCGCGCGAGATTGGCGCTGGCCTCGGCCGGCGCGATGAGTAGTAGGCCGGCAACGCGTACTCGGTGTGCGGCAGGCTCACCTCGCGGCACGTGCCGCCCAGCTCCTCCACGCGCGCGATGGTCTCGTCGAACCGCGCCCGCACACCGGGATCGATGCCGGTCGCGAGGTACTCGACCGGGATGCCTACGCGCAGACCGTCGAGGCGCGCTGCGTCGGGCAGGCGCACCGGCTCGGGCAGGTCGATGCTGGTCGCGTCGCGAGGATCGCGGCCCACGATGTGCTGCAACAGCAAGGCGCAGTCGTACACCGAGCGGGCGAGCGGCCCTATCTGATCGAGCGAACTGGCGAAGGCCACCAGGCCGTAGCGGCTCACGGCGCCGTACGTGGGCTTCATGCCGACGATGCCACAGAGCGCCGCAGGTTGCCTGATAGAGCCACCCGTGTCGCTGCCCAGCGCCCACAACGCCTCACCGGCGGCCACGGCGGCGGCGGAGCCGCCGCTGGAGCCGCCGGGCACGGTGGCGAGGTCCCACGGGTTGCGCGTCTCGTGATATGAGGAGTTCTCGGTCGACGAGCCCATGGCGAACTCGTCGAGGTTGGTCTTGCCGAGCATGACGACGTGGTCGTCCCATACCTGACGCACGGCGGTGGCCGTGTACACCGGCATGTAGTTGTGCAGGATCCGCGAGGCGCAGGTGGTGGTCACGCCTTCGGTGACCATGTTGTCTTTGATGGCGATGGGCAGCCCCGCGAGGGGACCGCGCATGGCCTGCATCTCGCGATCGACCTTGGTGGAGTACTTGGCGGCGTTGTCGTGCGTTACCCGGATGTAGGCGCGCACGCGAGGTTCTGCCGCAGCGATCTGGTCGAGGTACACCTTGGTGAGCTCGGCCGCCGAGACCTCGCCGTCGACGAGCAAGCGCTTGGCCTCGCGAGCGGTGAGCCGCAGAGGGTCGAGAGCACTCACCGTCAACCCATCCTCGGCACGCGGAAGCAGTCGTCGCTCACGGCCGGAGCGTTGCGCAACGCGTCGGCCCGCGACAGACCCTCCCGGGCGCGATCCGTACGCAGGACGTTGACGACATCGAGCACGTGCGCGGTGGGCGGCACCGCGGTGGTATCGAGCTCGGCCATCTTGTCGATGTGGGCCAAGATGGTGGCGAGCTCGTCCGTCATCTGGACGACCTCGTCCTGCTCGAGCCGGAGTCGCGCGAGCTTGGCTACATAGCGGACGTCGTCTTCCCCGATCATGGCGCATTCCTCCTGCGACGGGCCGCAAAAGCGGGACGGCTATACTACTCCAGCCACACAGGAGGGACAAGAAAGGGGCCCGCCGGCTTATGACAGCGGGCGGGCCCCTGCGCACGTGCCGCGTGTGTCAGGCAACGGGCCTCACCGTAGAGGCTTGCAACCCCTTGTCGCCCTCGGTGACCTCGAACTCCACACGCTGCCCTTGGGCGAGTGTCTTGTACCCGTCCATCGTGATCTCGGAGTAGTGCACGAACAGGTCATCACCGTCTTCCCGTTCGATGAAGCCATACCCCTTCTCGTTGCTGAACCACTTCACCGTCCCCTGCGCCACTACTGACCCTCCTGCTTTAGTGCCCGGTGCTGGCCTTGCGGCCGGCGGAGCCCCCCATGTGGCCCCGCGCACACGGCGCGAGCGTACACCACGGTGCCGGTCCTGTAAATGTGCCGTACGACACGTACCCAGCGGAGATCACCGCAGGGAATCCTCGGCGCTGGCTAGGCGCCGTGGCGGCACGCCAGGAGCCGTGGCGGCGCGCTAGCTCCCCTGGTGGGCGGCGTCTTCTCCACGGTCTTCGCCCTCACGGGCATTGCCCGCGTCGTCGAGGAGCTCGCGCCGCAGGATGCGCTCCCACAGCTCGAAGAGCGGTTCGAGGTCGACCTTGGAAGGATCGAGGAGCTTCTGCACGGCTAGTCCGTCGGTCACCGCCACCATCAGCGAGGCGACGCTGCGCAGAAGCTCTCTGCGCTCGTCCGAGGCGTTCTCCCCCATGCCCGCCACGTACAGGTCGCGATACCAGTCGTAGAGGCCCGCGACCCTGGTGCGGAGCTCCTCGTCCGCGATGACGTGAGGGAAGATCGCGAAGAAGTCGCGGAACCCGGCGCGATCGTCGACAAGCTGACGATCGCTCGCCACCAACGTGTGTACGCGGGGCGCGCCCGCCGGCAGCCCCTGCGTCTCGGCAAAGGCCGCGACGCTCTGGTCGTGAGCCAGGGAGTCAACCACCGCGGCGATGAAGGCTGCCTTGCTGCCGAAGTAGTAGCGTACCGAATCGCGATAGGCGCCCGCTTCGGCGGCCACGCCTTCCACGGTGAGCGCCGCGAAGCCGTCACGAGCGAGCAGCCGACGCGCCGCCGTCACCAGGCGGCGTGCCGTAGGCGAAAGCTCGGCCATGGGGTCGAGCGGGGGCTTGTCTCGTTCCGTAGTCATGTACACCTCTGCACGCAGAACCTTACCATCAGGGCCCACCCCACCCCGCCCCCAAGTACAGCATTGCGGCCGAGCCGTTTTCGCGTTACAGTCGGATGACGCTCGGTCGGATGTACGAACTATACCGCAAATGGGGAGTTTTTCGGTCAACACCGCAACGCGATGGGGGAAACGAATGAAGGATGCAGAGAAGCAGGCGGCCCTACGAGAGTCGCGCAAAGCGCTTGATCTGATGTCCAAATCAGCACTAAGCCGCGGTGAGCAGGATGCCGTTGTGGCGGACTGCGTAGCCAACTTCGACAAATACGTCAACCCCGGGATTCTCGAGTACCGCAAGTCGGTGTCCAGCGACTACACGTCAGTGGAGTGGAGCGACGAGGGCTCACTCTTCCGAGACATCCACGGCAAGGAGTTCATCGACTGCCTTGGTGGCTTCGGCATCTACATGCTCGGCCATCGTCATCCAACTGTGGTGAAAGCGGTCAGGGACCAGCTCGAGCACCAGGCGCTGCATTCGCAGGAACTATTGGACCCCATGAGGGGCTACCTGAGCCACATCCTGGCCACGGTCACGCCGGGCGACCTGCAGTACTCGTTCCTCTGCAACTCGGGAACCGAGGCCAACGAGGGCGCCATGAAGTTCGCCAAGTTGCACGCCTGGCGCAAGAAGCCCGGCCACACCAAGGGCATGATCGCCACAACCAAGGGATTCCACGGAAAGTCGTTCGGCAGCCTGAGCGTCAGCGGCAAGGCCGAGTTTCGCGAGCCCTTCTACCCGCTCATGCCCGGCGTGCGCTTCGTGCCCTACGGCGACGCCGACGCGCTCGACAAGGAGCTCTCCGTCTGCGACGCCATCGGCTTCGACATCGCGGCGTTCATCGCCGAGCCCGTGCAGGGCGAGGCTGGCGCCATCGTCCCGCCCGACGACTACTTCCCCAAGGTGCGCGAGATCTGCGACAAATGGGGCATTCTGTTCATCGCCGACGAAGTCCAGACCGGCATGGGCCGCACGGGCACGCTCTGGGGCATCGACCACTGGGACGTGGCCCCCGACATCATGACGATGGGCAAGGCACTCGGCGGCGCCGTGATCCCGTGCGGCAACATCATCTCCACCGCCGACGTGTATGAATGCATGTTCGAGAACCCCTACATGCACTCCACCACCTTCGGTGGCAACCCCATGGCCACCTCGGCGGCTATTGCCGCGCTGCATGCCACCCTCGAAGAAGACATCCCCGGGCAGGCTCGCGAGAAGGGCGCCTATCTGAAGGGCAAGGTCGAGGCGCTGGCCGCCGACTACGACGACCTGTTCACGGAGATCCGCGGCCTCGGCATGCTCATCGGGCTGCAGTTCAAGAGCACCGAGATCGGCTACGCCGTGAGCCAGGACCTGTTCGCCAGGGGGGTCCTGGTGGGCGGCACGCTCTTCAACGCCCACACGTTCAGGCTGGAGCCGCCGGCGATCATCACTTATGCGCAGATGGACCAGGTGGTGGAGCGCCTCGGCGGGGCGCTGACCGGGGTGCGTGAGCTCGACCGTCAGGGCACGCTCGTCGCGCACTGACGCGCGGCCGGCGCGACACGCTTTACACGAGAACAGAAGGGCCGGGGCGCTGTAGGCGCCCCGGCCCTCTCGAGTAGAGTCGGTGTGCGCCGCCGTGCCCGGAGGGCACGCCGGCCACGGCCTATCACCAGTCGGAGAAGCCTGTGTTGTACCAGAGCTTCTTGGTGCCCTTCTTGGAGCGCTTGTCCCACTTCTTGGTCTTCGGCTCCTGGTCGATGCGGCCCTTCACGTTGTCGGAGACCTGCTTGATCTTGGCCTTCTGCTCGTCGCTCAGGGCGGCGACGTTGTCCACATGATCCTTGACACGCTGGAGGTTCGTGGTGCCGGTGTACCAGAAGCCCCAGTCGTCGGCGAACCGCCGTGCGATGTAGCCGACGTTGACCTTCTTAGTATCGTCTTCGCCGAAGTCGGCGACCGTGAAAAGGTACTCGATGTCTTTGAGGTCCTTGTCGTTGATCTCCCAGATCTGCAGCTTCTGCAGGAGGATGTCGGCCAGCGACACGCTCCAGGGATCGAGCTCCAGGCGACCGTCGTAGTTGACCTCGTGGCAGTAGTCGAGCTTGTCGATGAAGACGTCGATCATGGGCACCTTGCCGCCGAAGTAGATGTGGCGCGTGGTGCCGGTCATGGCCATCGTCTGCAGGTCGCACTCGTAGCCCACCGACTCCATGAACTTCACCAGGTGCTTGCGCGTCTTGCCGTAGGTGGCGTAGTCGATATCGGTGAAGTAACGCTCACCGAGGCGCTCGAGACTCGCGTACAGATCTATCTGGTCGGGGAAGTAGTAGTGCAGCGCCAACGGACCCATGACGCGCATGACGATGCCCTGCTTCTGGGCCGCCTCCGCGATCCGCTTGCCCTCATCGAGAAACACCTCGGGTTTGGGATACCGGTCGAGCGGTATGTCCTTCGGGAGTATGAACTGTCCCATATCTTGCTATCGCCCCCCTTTCGGGATCTGGGTCTTCGCGCTGCTTCTCCGTCTCGTGACGATCAGCCCGACGTGAAGACGTAGTCTTTCACCTTCTTCTTGTCGAGCATGACGATAACACCTTTCAAGATGCCCTCGGAGTACTCGCTGCCGGGGTTGATGAGCAGCGTGCGGCCGGCCTTCTGGGCACCACGGCTCTCGTGGATGTGGCCGAAGAGGCCGAGCAGCGGCTGGTTCTCCTCGATCAGCTTCTTGGCGCCCAGGCTGCCGGCGTGGATCTTCTCCTCGGCCGCCATGGTGAGGTTCTCGTCGAGCTTGGGGCAGAGGTCGAGCGAGTAGCCGTAGGGCGGCACGTGGAAGTTGTAGATCGCCGTCTCCTGGTTTTTGATCTGCTCGGTGAGGGCGCGCAGGTGCGCCTCGAGGTCGACCTCGCTCATCTCGCGGGGGGTATCCCAGGGCGTCGGGTTGGAGGCCGAGCTGGTCACCATCTCGTGGCCGCCGACGTCGACCACGCGCTTGTCGCAGGGGTGGATCAGCTTGGCGGCGTCGATCATGTCGTCGATCACGAACCAGTCGTCGTTGCCGGGGCACATGTACATCTCGTAGGGCTTGCCCTCGAGGCGCTCGTCGGCTAAGTCGAGCCACTCCTGCACGCGCGTAAAGACGAGGCTCTTGAAGAGCGTGTCGATCTTGGCCGGGTCGGCGCGCGTCTCCTCGAACTCCTCGCGGCTCTGGTGGACCCAGTAGTAGCCGGCGTTCTCGATGACCTTCTTGTACTCGGCGAGCTCCTCTTTGCTGGCGATGTCGCGGTGCTGACCCATGAGGGTGCACTCCCAGGCGTCGTTGCCCTTCTCGACTAAGGGCACGAGCACCTTGCCGGTGAGGTCGCCGAGCATCACGGCGACATCGACGCCGTAGATCGGCAGGGCGTTCAGGAACTTGCGGTAGCAGACGTTCGAGCCGTGCACGTCGGTGACGAAGAAGAGCTTGATCATCTACACACTCCAGGGACGAGTGAGGGGCGGGAGCGAGATGCTCCCGTCCCTCACGGTACTGCTAGATCACTCGGGTGGCAACTCGCCGTAGGTGAGCGAGACGTCCACGCCGACCGCTCTGCTGCGCTGCTTCCAGAAGAAGTACCAGGCGATGCCCGCGACCCAGGCAGTCACCATGATGATGTCGCCCGCCAGGGTGAACTGGCCGGCCGCGCTGTTGAACACGAAGACGTAGAGCAGAATGCCGAGGTAGATGAGGTCGAGCACGGCACCCCAGACCACCACCGGGATGCCGAGGAACATCCACGTCTTGTACGGCGACGAGTCCCACACCCCCTTGGCGCGCTTGACGTACGGGAAGAGCAGAGCCGCGATCGCTGTCGGGATGAATACCGACGTCACCTGCATGCCGGTGACGATTAGGTTCTGCATGACACTGGAGAGCCACAAGGTCTGAAGGACCAGCAACCCCTCGCCGATCACGAAGCAGACGATGTAGTTCTTCACCGGGCTGGCCCAGCGAGGGTTGATGTCGGTGAACCACTTGGGGCCCATGCGGTCCATGCCCCAGGCAAAGAGGATGCGCGGGAAGGCCAGGTAGGAAAGCGCGATCCACCACAGCGTGAACGCCACATACGAGAAGCCCATGTAGCCGGCGGCGAGCTTCGTGTACCAGGCTTTCGTGCCGATGTTGTAGACCGCCAGATCCATGAAGTTGGTGGTGTGCGGCATGTTGGCGACCGCCGCGATGCCACCGTTGTTGTCGTTCCAGGCTGAGGCATTCAGGAACTGGTAGCCGACCGTCCTGTTCGAGCACGATGGCGATCCACAGCATGAAGACGAACGGCACGGCGATGGCGAAGAGGTTGGACAAGATGATGGTCTTGTCTGGGCCGCTTGACCTCGCCGCCGATGAACGAGATCGAGTAGGCGTAGGCGAACAGCCACGACATGGCCACCATGCAGCCGAATGTGGGACCCCAGCTCCAGGAGTGCGGCACCAGCTGGCCGGCCGCCTGGCCGACCTTGACGATGAACTGGTTGTAGTTGGCCGAGTGTGTAGCTGCCGCGGCAGTGTTCCACTTGGAGACGAAGTTGGCATGTGATGAGAAGGTCAGCACGAGGCCGATGACGATGCAGCCACCGATGCCGAAGAACATCACGATCTTCTGCGTCAGGGCGAAGATCCTGATGCCGAAGACCACGAAGATGAAACCGAGGATGTTGAAGACGGTGACCATCAGCAGGGTGACGGCCGTGGAGCTGGTGATCCAGTTGGCAGCGCCGTTGAGCCCCATGTAGTTGAACGTGGTGGTGAGACCGGGGTCCACGGCGAGCGGTGCCAGCACGAAGATCCACATCAGCCAGATGGCGGCATCTCCGAAGCTCTGAGCGATACCGTAGATCGGATGGATGATGCGTGAGTTGTAGACGTACTCGCCGCCCGACCTCGGCATCGACCCGCCGAGGACACCCCAGACGATGGGGAAGCCGATACCGGCGAGCACCGCCGAGATGATACAGGCGATAATCAGGTTGCCGCCCATGAAGACACCCAGGCCGAGGCTGATCGTGAACCAGATGCTCGGGGTGAGCCCCTGGTTCATGAAACCGACGGCGAAAGCGTCCATCATGGAGAGGCCACGAACAAGGCCGCTCGCTTTGCGGGCAAAGGCTAGTTCTTCAGCCACATTTCCCCCCTTGCTTCGTCCCCTTGGCTCACCGACTAGGCCCCTGCCGGCGATACCGTGGTCGTTGGTGAGAGACACACGTACGCGGAAACGCCTCAGCCGATGGCCCTCCCTTCCACAGCGGCCTCCAACGGGAACCTGCCACTGATACACGTCCTTGAGCTTCCACGGCACCATGGCAAGCTTTGTGCGCGTGACTCCCGGAACCTTGCCGATCACTTCGTTGACGAAGCGCAGGAGCTCCTCCGTGTCGCGGGCGTACACCTGCACGCTGAGGTCGCCCTCGCCGACGGAGCCCGCCAGGTAGCTGACGGTCGGGATCTCAACGAGTTGGGCGGCGACGTCTTGCAGCTTGCCGGGAGCGACGTCGATGAGCACGTCGCCGATTACCGAGAAGCCCACCGCTTGCGGATTGACTATGGCGCTGACGCGGATCACGCCAGAGCGGATGAGACGCTCGATCCGGTAGCGCACGGCCCGTTCCGACACGTGGCCGATGCGCCGTGTTATCTCGGCCGACGACACGCGACCGTCTTCGAGTAGGAGAGCACGATCTTCCGATCGATCGCGTCGAGACTGAATGGCATTCGACCCCCCTGGTCACGCGCCAATTCCGCCCGCCTATTTCGATACCCAGCGTCGGAAAATGTCAAGGGGAAGGCACCCTTTGTAGGAATCGGCAACGTGCGAAAAACGCATATTGCCGATTCCTACATAGCGCCCTGATCCACCGCCATTTCGCACACGATGCGCAAATCCGGCCGCAGCGGCCCCAGAGGCAGTGCGCGGCGAGGGGCCGCGGCGGTGTCTGTCGACACCGCCGCGGCCCCTCGCCACTCGTTGGTCGTGTCAGCCGCCGCGCTGCGCGGCTACGGCGGCAGCGATGGTGTCTGGCCCGCTTACGACCTTCACCGCTTCGAACTTGCAGGCCGCGCGGCAGGCATCGCATTTGACGCACAGGTCCTGGTCGATCACGTGCGGCTGCTTCTTCTCGCCGTGAGCGGCGCCGACCGGGCAGCGCTTGGCGCACAACAGGCAGCCCGTGCAGGCGTCGGGATCGATGGTGTAGGCGATAAGCGCGTCGCAGGCCAGCGCCGGACAGCGATGCTCGCTGATGTGCGCCTCGTACTCGTCGCGGAAGTAGCGCACCGTGGTAAGCACCGGGTTGGGCGCCGTCTGCCCCAAGCCGCAGAGGCTGGTCTTCTTGATAGACGTGGCGAGCGTCTCGAGCTTCTCGATATCGCCCTCACGCCCCTCGCCGGCCGTGATGCGCTCGAGGATCTCGAGCATGCGCTTGGTGCCCAGGCGACAGGGCACGCACTTGCCGCAGCTCTCGTTCTGGGTGAACTGCAGGAAGTACTTGGCGAGGTCGACCATGCAGGTGCTGTCGTCGGCCACCACCATGCCGCCAGAACCCACGATGGCGCCGGTGGCGGCCAGGCTCTCGTAGTCGACCGGGGTGTCGAGCAGGCTCGCCGGGATGCAGCCGCCCGAGGGGCCGCCGAGCTGCACGGCCTTGAACTGGCGGCCGTTCTTGATGCCGCCGCCCACGTCGAAGATGACGTGGCGCAGGGTGGAGCCCATGGGCACCTCGGCGAGGCCGCCGTTGACGATCTTGCCGGCCAGGCTGAAGGCCTTGGTGCCCTTGCAGGTCTCGTTGCCGAAGGCGGCGTAGGCGGCGGCGCCGTGGGCGATGATCCAGGGCACGTTGGCGTACGTCTCGACGTTGTTGATGTTGGTGGGCTTGCCCCACAGGCCGGAGACGGCCGGGAACGGCGGCCGCTTGCGCGGCATGCCCCGCTCACCTTGGACGGAGGCGATCAGGGCGGTCTCTTCGCCGCACACGAAGGCTCCGGCGCCCTCCTTGATCTTGAGCTTGAAATCCCAGCCGCTACCGAAGATGTCGTGGCCGAGGAACCCGCGCTCCTCGGCGGCGGCAATGGCCAGGCGCAGACGCTTGACCGCGAGCGGATACTCGGCACGCACGTAGATGTAGCCCTCGTGGGCGCCGATGGCGTACGAGGCGATGGTCATACCCTCGAGCACGGCATGCGGGTCGCCGTCCATGATGGACGCGTCCATGAAAGCCCCGGGGTCGCCCTCGTCGCCGTTACAGATGACGTACTTAACGTCGCCGGGGGAGGCGGCGGCGAACTTCCACTTCATGCCGGTGGGAAAACCGGCGCCGCCGCGACCGCGCAAGCCGGAGGCTAGCATCTCGGCGACGATCTCCTGCGGCTGCATGGTGGTGAGCGCCTTGCGCGACGCCTCATAACCGCCGCGCGCGAGGTACTCGTCGAGGCTCTCGGGATTGATGACGCCCACGTCGCGCAGAGCGATGCGCGTCTGCGCCTTGTAGAACGGGATCTCGTGAGCACAGGCGATGCGCTCGCCGCTCACGGGATCGACGTAGAGTAGCTTCTCCACCACGGTGCTGCCCACGAGATGCTCCTGGACCACCGTGGCCACATCTTTGACCTTGAGGCGCGGGTAGTAGGTATCGCCATCCGAGAGCACCGCCAACGGCCCCTGCGAGCACAGGCCGTGACAGCCGATGATGGTCACCTCGACCTCGTCCTGCAGGCCGGCGGCCGCCACCTCCGCGATGAATGCGTCGCGCACCTTCATGGAGCCGGCGAACACGCAGGCAGTGCCGGCGCACACCGACACCCGGCGCTTGCCGTTGCCGGCGGCTGACACGCCGACCTTGACGCCCTCGGCCGGCACGGTCTGCGGCGCCGTGCTCACGGACTCAGCCATTGCCGTCACCCCCCGCCGCCGCGACGGCGGACCCACCGCCGGAGTAAGCCTCTTCGAGGCCGAGATCCTTGACGAGGTCATGGATGATCTTGCGCGTCTGATCGGCGTTAAGGTTGCCGAACGTGCCGTCGTCGATGCGCATCACGGGCGCCTGGAACAAGCCCCCATGCAGGCGACCCTGTCGAGCGTGAACTCCATGTCGGGCGTGGTGTCGCCGTCGGCGACCCCAAGCTCTTGCTCGAAGGCCTCGGTGATGCGCGAGGCGCCGGCCACGTGGCAGGCGGTGCCGTGGCAGACGCAGATCTTGTGACGACCGCTCGGCAGCGTCGAGAACTGAGCGTAGAACGTGATGATGCCGTGGATGCGCGAGGCGGGCACGCCGCTCAGCCGGGAGATCTCGTTGACCACCGGCTCCGGCAGATAGCCGTACACCTGCTGGGTGCGCTGCAGGAGCGCGATGAGGTTGCCGTGAGGATCGCCCTCGGCAACGATGGTCCCGACCTGCGCGAGATCGAGGTCGGGTTGTCCGCCGCCGGTCAGGACCGGCGCGCTACGAGTTACTCGCCTGGGCATCACATCAGCTCCACGTCATGTTCCGCGTTCGTTGGATGGCCGCGCCGCCCCGGTGCGGCCATCCTCCTTCCCACCAGAGTCTCTCTATATTGAACCACGTCCCAGCCGCCGGTGCTCACGCCGCCGGCCGCGCCCCGAGCTGAACGTGGCTGTCAGCTCACGCCACTCTGCGTCTTGCAGGCCACCAGAGCGTTCTTGAGCAGGATGACGTTGGTCACGGGCCCCACGCCTCCGGGCACCGGCGTGGCGCTGCCGGCCACCTTCGAGTACGCCCTCCCACTCCAGGCTGCCCACCTGCTTGCCGTCGTCGCCGCGCATCGTGGTGACGTCTACCACCACGGCGCCAGGCTTGACCATGTTCTTCTTGATGAGGTTACGCACCGGCGCCGCGCTGATGACGACGTCGGCCTCGCGGCAGGCGGCGGGCACGTCTTGGCTGAACACGTGGACCACGTGCACCGAGGCATTACGGTTGAGGCAGAGCAGCGCCACCGGCTTGCCGACGATGTTCGAAGTGGTTGACGATCGTCACATCCAGGCCCTGCAGCTCGATGCCCTCGCGGTCGAAGATCTCCATGCAGGCCGACGGCGTCGCCGGCGCGAAGAGCTGGTCGCCGAGCAGCACGTGGCCGATGTTGGCCGGGTTCACGCAGTCGAGGTCTTTCACCGGCGCGATGGCGTTGAAGACCTTGTTCTGGTCGATCTCGCCGGCCATGGGCATGAGCGCCAGGATGCCGTGCACGTGGAGGTCGGCGTTGAGCTTGTCGATGAGGGCCAACACCTCCGCCTCGCTGGCTCCGGCCGGCAGGATGTTGTTGTAGTAATTGAAGCCCACGGTGGCGGTGTTCTTCTCGATCTGGCCGCGGTAGAACTGCGCGCCGCCGTCCTCACCCACCAGGATGGTGGCTACTCCCGGCTTTACACCGCACGTCGCGAGCTTCGCGACCTCGGCCTTGATCTCTTCACGGATCTGCTCGGCGATAGCCTTGCCGTCGATGATCTGAGCTGCCATGGCGTACCTTTCGCGTTTCTCTTTCGAAGATGGTCAGAGCTTGGAGAGCGTGAGAGCGAGCACCTCGGCGCGCAGGAGGGCAGCCTGGGTTTGCATCTCGTCGATCTGCGCGGCGGCCGCCGCGGTGTAATCGCAATCCTCTATGGAGCCGAGGTTGATCTTCACGTTGAGGGCGGCGCCCACCACGGCCGCCTCGCCGAGGATGGCGCCGATGCCGGCGTCGGTGACCGCCTGCGGGTTGCCCAGGGCGGCCGCTGTCTTCGACAGGCGGCAGACCTCCACGGCGACCTTGCAGATCTCGAGGGGCACGTTGGCGGCCGCCACGAGGCCAGACTGAACGGCGGCGCGGCGTGCCTCTTTCTCCCGGTCGGTGTCTTTGGGCAGCTTGAAGGCCTCGATCACGCCGTTGTACGCCGTGGTGTCGTCCTGGAGCAACTGCTGGAGGCGCAGACGCGCCGCCTCCGCGTCGGCGACGAGGGCCACGATCTCGTCTTCCGCGGCGGCGAACTTCTCGCGCCCACGAGTGAGATTACACACCATCTCGACGAGGGCGGCGCCGAGCGCGCCGACACAGGCCGACACGCTGCCGCCCCCGGGTGCAGGCTTCTTGGACGCAGCGTCGTCGAGGTAGACCTGCAGGGGTTCTTCTACGTAGATGGGGGGACCATCGCTCACGGTTTACCTCCGCTGTGAGACGCGCCACGTGATCACGCCCGAGCCGCGCGATCACGCCTGATGCCCGGACCCCGCGGAGCCGCCGAGAGCGGCTCCGCGGGGCGCCGGCGCCGTTAGGCGGCCGGCGCCCCGGGGCACGCGCTAGGGTGCTCAGAACAGGCCGATGATGCGCCCCGTCTCGACGTCGATGTCTACATCTACGGCCGCCGGCCGCTTGGCCAGACCCGGCATGGTGCGCATCTCACCGAGCAGCGGGTACAGGTACCCGGCGCCGGTGGCGGGACGGACATCGCGAATCGGCACACGGAAGCCGCGCGGACGGCCCTTGAGGGCGGGATCATGGCTCAGCGAGAGGTGCGTCTTCGCCATGCACAGCGGCAGCTTGTCGAGGCCCTGCTCGGTGAACAGTTTGATCTTGGCCTCCGCCTCGGGCATGTAATCGACGCCGTCGGCGCCGTACACCTTGGTGGCGATGGTCTCGATCTTCTCCTTGATGGACGCCTCCAGGGAGTAGAGAAAGTGGAAGTCGCCGCCCTTGTCGGCGGCCGCCTTGACTACCTCGGCGGCCTCCTGGCCGCCGTCGCCGCCGAGCGCGTGCACGTTGATCGGCACGGCGTCTTCGGCGCCGGCTGCGATGGCTTCCTGGCGCACGATCTCGACCTCGTTGTCACGGTCGAAGGCGAAGCGGTTGATGGTCACCACCACGGGCAGGCCGAAGAGCTTCATGTTCTCGATCTGCTTGGCGAGGTTCTCGCAGCCCTTGGTGAGCGCCTCGTTGTTCTCGGCCTTGAGCAGCTCGGGGTCGAGCGGCAGCCCGCCGTGCATCTTGAGCGCCCGCATGGTGCAGGTGATGACCACGCAGCTCGGCACGAAGCCCCCGTAGCGGCAGATGATGTCCATGAACTTCTCGGAGCCGAGGTCGGCGGCGAAGCCGCTCTCGGTGACGACGTAATCGCTGAGCTTCATGGCGACCTTGTCGGCGATGATGGAGTTGTTGCCCTGGGCGATGTTGGCGAACGGGCCCGCGTGGATGAGCGCCGCGTTGCCCTCGAGCGTCTGCACGATATTGGGCTTGAGGGCATCCTTGAGGAGCACTGTCATGGCCCCGCCGGCGCCGATGTCGTCGGCGGTCAGCGGCTTGCCCGTCTTGCTGTAGGCAAACGTGATGCGGCCAAGGCGCTCACGCAGGTCCTTGAGGCTGGTGGCGAGGCCCAGGATGGCCATGACCTCGCTGGCCACCGTGATGTCGTAGCCGGTCTGGCGCGGCAGGCCGTTGAGCCGCCCGCCGAGGCCGTTGACGATCTCGCGCATGGCACGGTCGTTGAGGTCGACGCAGCGCCGCCAGGAGATGGTGAGGGGGTCGATCTGGAGATCGTTGCCGTGCATGATGTGGCTGTCGACCATGGCGGCGAGAAGGTTGTTGGCGACACCGACCGCGTGGATGTCGCCGGTGAAGTGGAGATTGATGTCTTCCATCGGAACGACCTGCGAGTAGCCGCCGCCGGCGGCACCACCCTTGATACCGAACACCGGGCCTAGAGAGGGCTCACGCACGGCCAACATGGTGTCGATGCCGATGGCGTTCATCGACTCGGTGAGGCCTACGGCCGTAACGGTCTTGCCCTCGCCCAGCGGCGTGGGGGTGATCGCCGTCACGTTGATGATCTTGCCGTCGGGCTTGTCCTTGAAGCGCTCGAGCACCGCCATGTAGTCGATCTTGGCCTTGTAGCGACCGTAGAGCTCGAGCTCACTCTCGAGGATCCCGGCCTTCTCGGCGATGGCCGTGATGGGCTGCATCGTCGCAGCCTGGGCGATGTCGATGTCTCGCGGCACCGGCGACAGGCGAATGGGCTTGGTAGACGAAGTCAACGCGTCCTCCTTTGTATCCACTATTCCGCGCGTCTCGCAGGGGTCAGGCGGGGCCGCCGCGGCAGGCGCCGGGCAGCCCCTTGTGCCGCATTCTACATACGCGTAATCGAGAGGGTCAATTTCGTCAAGAGTGGGT
The DNA here is from genome assembly GCA_963848545.1 of uncultured Thermoleophilia bacterium. GTDB lineage: Bacteria > Actinomycetota > Thermoleophilia > UBA2241 > UBA2241 > CAIXSE01. Next base: position 52,909 of record CAWKEZ010000110.1, on the reverse strand, counting down.
TCGAAGCTCATCGGCCCAAGGCCGCCGAGCACACGCGGAGGGCCTTGCGGCCGCCGCGCCTGTTCCGACCCTGCAGTGGGGGGATTAGTCGGGGTGGCCCGCTGGCTGCGCGCAAGCGAGGCAACCCCCCGTGCGGTCGCCGCAGGCGGACCGCATCTGCTAGTCGGCTTCAGGCCGACTAGCTTCATTGTGCACGCGAGGGGCGCGGCTGAAGCGCGCGCGGGCCCCGGCTTGGGCGGCCTCGTACACCACCTTGGCCGGCCGGCCGACGGCGATCGCCACCTGCCGCACGTCCTCGAACTCCGGCGAGACGGTGACCAACCGTCCGCCGGCGTAGCCCAGACGCACGCCGATCTCGTGGCTGCCGATAGTAACGGTCTCGCGCCGCTCCTCAGCGTACAGGCGGCCGACCGACAGCACGCGCAGGCCGAAGGTGGAGGTCTCAGCGAAGATCAGATCGGCCAGAAGCGGTCGGTCGGCGACCGTGCAGAGCACGTGCAGCACGCTGCCGGGGCGACCCTTCTTCATGAGCGCCTCGCTGACCCACACGTCCACGGCGCCGGCGGCGCGCAGAGTATCGGCGGCCAGGGCCAGCATCTCGGGGCTCATGTCGTCGATGTTGGTCTCGAGCAGCAGGTGGTCGCCGAGGCCGTGGCCGGCGGCAGCGTCGTCGCCCGCGCCCGTCGCCTCAGTGGCGGAAACACCGCGAGGGTCGACGAGCACGGCGCGCAGCACGTTGGGCTGGCCCGGCACCTCGCGCTGGCCGGCCCCATACCCGGTGAGCTCGATACGGCCGGCCGGCAGGGCGCCGAAGCTCTCCGCGTAATGGGCCAGCAGGGCCGCGCCGGTGGGCGTGGTGAGCTCGCCCAACGGCTTGTCGTCGTGCGCCTCCGCGCCGCCCAGAGTAGGCAGACCGGCCAGCAGGCTCAGCACGGCCGGCGCCGGCACGCTCAGGCGTCCGTGCGCGGTATCGACGGTGCCGTTGCCCATGGCCGGTGGTGACGCGACGATGCGCTCGGGGGCCAGGCGCTGCAGCAGGGCCGCCGCCGCGATGAGGTCGACCGCCGTGTCGACGCCGCTCAGCTCGTGCAGGTGTTCCGCGTCGCGGCCGTGCACCTCGGCCTCGGCGGCCGCCATGCGCTCCGCCACGGAGGCCACGGCGTCGGCGACGGGCTGATCCAGGTCCGACGCGTACAGAGACATGATGAGCTCGTCGAAGGTCGCGAAACCCACGCCGTCGGCCACCCTGAACGAGAGCGCCGCGAGGCCGCCGCGGCGGACCTCCTCGAGAGACCCGAGGCGGGGGTCGATGCCGGCCGCCGCCAGGGCGGGGCGCACCACGTCGTCAAGAGGCCCCGGGTCTTCCGCCCGCGCTCCGCAGAGCGCGAGCAGCGCGGCCACGAGCATGTCACCGCTGATGCCGCTCGAGCAATCGAGGTAAAGGATCATCGACGCCACTCTACCCACTCCGGGTCGGCTTGGACAGCCAAATGCAGGCGCGGCCTCGCCCGTCCCGGTCGCCCATGCCGTCGCATGAGGCCGTCGCTGGTCTTGTACAATGCGAGGCATGCGCATCGCCCAGATAGCCCCGCCCTGGATCACCGTGCCGCCCGCCGGCTACGGCGGCACCGAGTGGGTGGTGCAGCAGTTGTGCGACGGGCTCACGGCGCACGGTCACGAGGTGGTGCTGTACGCCACCGGAGACGCGCGCACCGCCGCCGAGCTGCGCTCCCTCTACCCCACGCAGATGCCCGAGGTGATGGGCCAGACGAGCTACGACGCCTGCCACGTGTCGTTCGCCTTCGCCGGCATCGAGCACGACCGCTTCGACCTCGTGCACGATCACTCGGGCTTTCTTGGCATCGCCTTCAGCCGCTATCTGGGGACGCCCATGGTGCACACCGTGCACTGCGCCTTCGACACCGCCGCCTACGGCTTCTACAAGCAGTTCAAGGACGAGGTGGCCTACATCGGTATCAGCCGATACCAGCAGTCCATGGCGCCGTCGGGCATGAACTGGGCCGGCCTCGCCTACAACGCCATCGCCGTGGAGCAGTGGCCTTACACGCCCAGCAAGGACGACTACCTGCTGGCCTTCGGACGAGTCTGCGAGGCCAAGGGTTTCCACCTCTCAATCGCCGCGGCCAAGCGTACCGGCCAGCGGCTCATTATGGCCGGCGTGCTCCAGGAGCCCTACCGCGAGTACTTCGAGGAGAAGGTGGAGCCGCTCATCGACGGCGACCAGATCGTGTACGAGGGCGAGGTCGACGACGCCCGCAAGCGCGAGCTGTTCGCGCACGCCAAGGCGTTCCTGTTTCCCATCACCTGGCCGGAGCCGTTCGGCCTCGTGATGATCGAGGCCTTGGCCACGGGCACGCCGGTGGTGGCGCTGCGCCAGGGCTCGGTGCCCGAGGTGATCGACCACGGCAAAACGGGATTCATCTGCGATACCTTCGACGACCTCGTGGCCGCCGTCGGCCGGCTCGGCGAGATCGACCCGGCGGTGTGCCGCCACACCGTGGAGGAGCGCTTCACGGTCGACCGCATGGTGAGCGACTACGAGGCCATCTACCGGCGGGTGCTCGCGGAGCGGGTGCGCGCGGGGTGAGCGAGCCGCGGGTCGCGGCCCGCCTCACGAGGTACCTTGCGAGTCACGACCCGCGGCTCCACCCGCGACCCCTGTTCTTGTGCGGCGACGCCGCGCATACCCTCCGCCTCTTCCCCGCGGCGTCGATAGACTGCTGCATCACCAGTCCGCCCTACTACGGCCACCGGCGCTACGCCGCCGGCGGGATCGGCGCCGAGGGCCGCTGGCAGGAATACGTGGCGGGCCTCGGCGCCATCGCCGCCGAACTGCTCCGAGTGCTCAAACCGGAGGGCTCGCTCTGGCTCAACCTGGGCGACACCTACCGCGGCAAGCGCCAGCTGGGCATCCCCTGGCGCGTGGCCTTCCACCTCTGCGACGAGCAGGGCTGGACGCTGCGCAACAGCGTCGTCTGGCACAAGGTGAAAGGCGGACCCGATGGCAGTCGCGACAGGCTGCGCAATGTTCATGAGCTGCTGTTTCACTTCGTCCGGCAGCCCAGGGACTACTTCTACGACGCCGATGCCGTGCGTCACGCGCCGCGGGCGGCGCGTGTAGAGAACGGCGCCGTGATCTCGGCCACGGGCGTGCACGGCGTGCGGTACCGCCGCCAGATCGAGCTCTCCACGGCGCTGACGGCCGCCGAGAAGACGTCCGCCCTGGCCGCCCTCGACGAGACGCTCGGCGAGCTCGCCGCGGGCCGCTTGAGCGACTTTCGCATGGTCATCCGCGGCAGCCAGCGGACCACCCACTCGGATTCCGCCGCGGTCTCGGGCCGCGCCCGCGAGTTGCAGCGGCACGGCTTCTACTTCCTGCGCTACCATCCGCGCGGTAGCAAGCCCGGCGACGTGTGGGACATCCTGCCCGAAGATACGCAGCGACGCGAGGCCCATTACGCACCCTTCCCCGCCGACCTCTGCCGTCTGCCCATACTGGCTACCTGCCCGGCCGGCGGCGTGGTGCTCGACCCGTTCTGCGGTACCGGCACCGCCATGCTGGTGGCCCGGGAGTTGGGCCGCAGGTCGATCGGCATCGATGTGGCCGCAGAGTACGTAGCCCTCGCCGCCCAGCGCTGCGCCCGGGCCGACGGCGGCGACCGCTGAGCAACCGGCGTTCGGCGACCGGCCTTGCGCATCACCCCTGCGCAGCGAGTTTCAGCGCGATGTCGGCGAACTGCGCGTGCACCCACTTCTCGATGCTGTTGCGGGCGACGACGGCGCGAAGCTGCCGCAGCCGATCGCGCTTCTCCGCGACCGGCATGGTGAGAGCGCGGTAGATAGCCTCGGCCTGCTCATCGATATCGAACGGGTTTACGCTCACCGCGAAGGCACCCAGCTCCTCGCTCGCCCCTGTGTTCTCGGAGAGGATGAGCACCCCGTCGCGCTGGTTGAGGATAGGCCCCTCCTTGGCGACCAGGTTCATGCCGTCGAAGATCGCGTTGACCAGGAGGGCGTCGTAGTGGCGGTAGGCAGACAGGGTCATCGGGAAATTGTCCTGCACGCGCAGGTCGATGGGCATCCAGTCGGTGTTGCCGTGCTTGGTGTTGATCTGCTCGACGGTGCGCGTCACGCGTTCGCGGTAGACCACGAACTCCTCCACGTCCTCGCGCGAGGGCTGCACCAGCGCGAGGAAGGTGATGCGCTCGCGAAACTCGGGGTGCATGTCGAGGAAGCGGTCGAAAGCGAGGAACCCCCGGATGATGTTCTTGCTCAGGTCGAGGCGGTCGACGCGCAGCAGCAGATGCTCGCGGCGGCGCTCCAGCAGATGCCGCTCCTCGGCCGCCACCCGTTGCGCCTTGGCGGCCGCCCGCAAGCTCGCCGGGTCGATGGAGACAGGGTACGCCCGCACCCATACCTCGCGAGCGCCCACCTGCACCGTGAGGCGCTGCATGTCGACCGGTAGGTCGAGGAGGTCGTTGCAGCACTGCAGGAAGTTCACCGCGTAGTGCCGCGTGTGAAAGGCGACGATGTCGTTGCCCAGCAGACCCTCGAAGACGGCCCCGCGGATGCGCTCGGGCAGCACCAGCCAGGCGTCGCTCTGCGGCCAGGGGATGTGCACAAACTGGTGCAGAAACACGTGTGGCAAGGCGGCCCTTACCTCGGGCGCGACACAGTAGAGCTGGTAGTCGTGCAGCATGACCAGGCCATCATCGCCAACCTCGTCCGCGATAGCTTGGGCGAAAAGACGGTTCACCGGCACGTAGCCGTTGTACCAGGCGTCGAGCTCATTCGCCGAGATGTCGGGGTGCCGGCCAAGGTCCCACAGGTAGTGCTGGATGAACCACAGCATCGGATTGGCCACGATGTTGTAGTACTTGTAGTACGTCTTGGGTTCCACGGCGACGTAGCGCACTCGATACACATCGCCGCCCACCTTGACCTCGACGGAGTGCCCCTGATTAGCAAGCTCGGCCTCGGCGTCGCCTTGAGCCGCGGCAACCCAGGTGCCGGCGTGCTTGCGCAGCACCTCGGTGAGCACCGTGACGAGCCCGCCCGGTCCGCGCGTTACCACGGGCTCGCCGGAAGGGTCGAGGTGGAACTGCACTGGTCCCCGGTTGGCCGCCACGACCAGCCGGCGTCCCGCAAGGTCGGCCGTCTGCCTGCTTTGCCCCACGCCCCCGCCCCCTGTTTGCCGTGGACCCGCCCGCGCAGTGCGCGCCGGCCGCTCTAGGCCCCTCGCTCTAGGACCCTATCTTACCCGTGAGCAGGTCGCGGAAGAGCCGTAAGTCGTCGCGCAGGAGCCGCGGCGTAAGAAACTCGCGACGCACGTGCTCCTTGCCCTGCAGAGCCATGCGGCGGTGCATCTCGGGATCGGCCAGCACCTGCAGGCAGCGTTGCGCGCACTCCGCCGCCGACTTCACCAGGTACCCGGTCACGCCGTCTTCGATCTGCAGGGGGATGCCGCCTACCGCCCCACCAATGGTGGGGCGGCCCTTCCAGAGCCCCTCGGTCACGGTGAGGCCGAACCCTTCGCGAGTGGACTTCTGGATGATCACGTCGGCGTGGCTCTGAAAGGCGTTGATCTCCACCGACCCCACATTGTCGATGTTGGAGAGCACGAACACGTCCGGGTCGGCGCCCACGTAATCGATGACCTTCTCGAGGTACTCCCAGCCCTCGGGATCGTCGCTCGCCATGGAACCGACGAGGGCGAGCTGCACGTCGGGGTGCACAGCCTTGACGGAGCGATACACGTCGACCACTCCCAGCGGATCCTTCCAGGGGTCGAAGCGTGACACCTGCAGCAGCAGCGGCCGCTCTGCGTCGATGCCGAACTGGCGCACGATGTAGCTGGCGTCTTCGCTGGAGAGCTTCATGTTCTTGGGCGCCAGCGGGTCGATGGTGGGGGCGATGGCACGCACCGGTATGCCGAGACCGCTGGGCACATAGTCTTGCAACGTGTATACCGCGGCGTCGTAGCCGTTGAGGGACGGCAGCAGGTACTCGTACAGCTCTCGGTTGGGCGTAGATGTGTCGATGTGGCAGCGCCAGATCCACCATGTGGCGCGGTCCTGGCTGAGGGTCACGAAGTCCCGGATGGCAAGGGGCTGGGGGTCGTGGATGACGACGAAGTCGTAGTACCGCGTGAGCTCGGCGGCATTGGCCCGGCAGACGCTCTCGTAGAGCTCGCGCGCCTCCGTGGGGAAGTCTGACCGGCGTGGCCCTGCAGGCCGTCGTGGAAGCTCTTCGTTACGGTGAAGAACTCCGGCGGCGCCGTCATGATCTGCCACTGCGCCTCCAGGCCGGCGTCGCTCGTCGAGAGGCACCAGGGCGTAGAGAATCTCGGCCACGCCGCCGCCAAAGGCGGTGGCGTTAACGTGAAGGACCTTGCGTCCGCGCAGCAGCTCGCGCGAGAGCTCGTCGATCTCGGCCATGAGATCTTTGGGGACGATGGAGCGGTAGTCGGCCAAACTCTTGTGGCCGACATTAACCTCGTGCATGCGACCTCCGCTGCTGCAGGTTCGGGCGGCGCCACGCCGCCCCTTGCGGCGCGCTTGCCGCTAGTACATCACACCGCCAGCGGTGGGCTAAACTCGGTACATGAGAGTTCCGAACACGGCGCCTGAGAGCCAGGACGCAGCGCCCGCAAGGCGGAGAACGCCCGGCCGGCCGGAGCCGAGAACGCCCGGCCGCCCGCGCGCATCACGATCCCCTGCGACGGTCTTGAGCTGGCCGGTCTGCTCTTTCGACTCGATGGTCCGCCACGCGGAGCATGGCTCGCGCGCTACGGCGCCGGCAGCCGCAAGGAGAACCACACCCTGATGGGTGAGCAGGCCGCCGCTGCCGGGCTCGCGGTGTTGACCTTCGATTTCCGCGGCCACGGCGAGAGCCAGGGTGTGCTGGGGCCAGACGTCTGGCACGACGCGGTCGCCGCCGGCCGGCTGCTCCTGCGGGCCGAGCGGGGTGCCTTGGCTGGCAGCCCGTGGAGCGAGCATGGGGGCCTGCTTCCTCTTGCTCGCCGCTCACGCTCATCCAGCGCTGTTCCGCTCGCTCGTTCTGCTCTGCCCGGCCGACGGGGCGTCGCTGCTGACCGGCCTCGCCGCCTATGAGGCGCGCCGCGCAGCCGCGGAGTGGTGGGCCGACGCCCGCGGCGAGTGGCGAGTACGGCCCCGCTTCGCCGCGCCGTGCTGCGACCGTTCCTGCGCCGCCTCGATCTGGTCGAGATCGCGCGAGGGATGCCGCGCGTGCTGCTGGTGCACGCCCGCGACGACGAGGACGTGCCTTTCGCCCACAGCCTCCGTCTGGCGGCCGTGCTGGCCGAGCCCAACGCGCTTCATCACCCTGCGCGAGGGCGGCCACCGCGGCTCGGCGCTCGCCCGAGGTAGCCCGCGCGACACTCGCCTGGGCGCTCCACCACGGAGGTTGAAAGCAGCGGCCGCGACGGGCCTGAGGGTGTGGAGCGGCGGGCGACGCTTTAAAGGCGTCGGGGAGACGCGCCAGTGCGGCGCTAGCAGGCTGCTGAAAATAGCCCCGCTTCAAGCTCTGCGAGAGCCTCGCGGAGGTGGTCTCGCGTGTCGCCTCGAAGCTGCTACTGTGCGCGTTACAGGCAGGCGACGGGGAGGTGGCGCAGTGCGCGGGGACGAGGAGCTGCAGGCGGGGTTCATCGTGCTGACTACGCTCGAGGACGTCGTACCGGACGACCATCCGCTGCGTGGCATCCGCGCGCTGGTCGACGTCGCCCTCGAGGAGATGAGGCCCAGTCTCGACGCGCTCTACGCCGAGCGCGGCCGCCCCTCGGTCGCCCCCGAGTACCTGCTGCGCGCCCAGCTCATCCAGATCCTCTACGCCATACCCTCCGAGCGCCGGCTCTGCGAGCAGCTCCGCTACAACCTGCTCCTGCGCTGGTTCGTCGGCCTGCCCTTGGACGAGCCGGTCTGGCATCCGACCACCTTCACCAAGAACCGTGACCGCCTGCTCACCGCCGAGGTCGCCGAGGCCTTCTTCGAAGCGATCCGCGCTCAGGCCGAGGCGCACAAGCTGCTCAGCCGCGAGCACTTCTCCCTCGACGGCACGCTCATCGAGGCGGCCGCCTCGCTGAAGAGCCTGCGGCCGATCGAGCAGGGGGACGACGAGGAGCCGCCGGCGCCGCACGGCGGCGGCCGCAACCCCGAGGTCGACTGGCGCGGCGAGCGGCGCGGCAACGCCAGCCACCGCTCGACCACGGACCCCGAGGCCCGTCTCGCGCGCAAGGGCGACAGCCAGGCGGCCAAGCTCTGCTACGCCGGCCACAGCCTGACCGAGAACCGCAACGGCCTCATCGTCGACTGCGAGCTGACCGAGGCCTCCGGCACCGCCGAGCGCGAGGCCGGCCTGCGGCTGCTTCGACGCCAGCGGCGCCGCAGGCGCGGGCGCATGAGCGTCGGCGCCGATCGCGGCTACGACACGAAGGACTTCGTCGCCGGCGTGCGCGCCCTGAAGATCACCCCGCACGTCGCCGCCAAGGACCGCTTCAGCGCGGTCGACCGCCGCACGACGCGTCACGACGGCTACGCGGTCAGCCAGCGCCGCCGCAAACTGGTCGAAGAACCCTTCGGCTGGATCAAGACGGTCGGCGGCCTGCGCAAGCTGCGCCACCGCGGCAAGGCCAAGGCGGCCGCAGTCTTCACCTTCGCCTGCGCCGCCTACAACCTGGTACGCCTGCGAACGCTGCTGGCGGAGCCGTCTCCGGCGTAAGGCAAGGGGCCGGGAACGGGCCCCACGGGCCCTTCCTGCGAGCCCGAAACGCGCTCAGCTCAGCCCGTTGCCGGCTCACTGCGGCTCCGCCCGGCATCGGTGCAACTCCAAGGCCGCTTCTTCAGCAGCCTGCTAGCCCTTGCCCCCGAAGGCGCGAGCGAAGAAGCTGCTGTTCCGCAGCCTCGCCAGCATGGTCGCCGTCTGACCGCCTGACGATCGATGCTTGACCCGTATCGGTACCTAGCGCCGCGCCGTGCGCCGTAACGATCCCACCATGGCTTCGAGAGTCGGCGCCGGCGATGACCGGTGGTAGGCCGCTTCCCGTTACATCTCGAAAGTGAGAAACGATGGAACCGCTCAAGGTGACCTCGAACAGGGCCAGAGAGACCAAGAACACAGTGCGCTACGAGGAGCCCGAGTCAGACCAGCCCCTGGTGATCGGCACCCTCTACCTGCAGAAGCGGGCCGCCCATCGCCTTGAGGATCCGCAGACGATCACGGTGACCATCAAGCGCATCGACCGATGAGCGCCCAGGAATCAGCAGGCAAGAGCGGGGTCGGTCTGCAGTTCTCGGTCTATCCGCTACGCCAGGAGCACCTTCACCCGGCGATCGAGGCCGCCGTGCAGGGCTGCCGCCAAGGCGGGCGTGGACGCAAGCGTGGGCCGCCTCAGCACCTTCGCCCCAGGAGACGAGGAATCGGTCTTCGCCGCGGTGCGGGCGGCGTTCGACGCGGCGAGGTCGTTCGGACCAACCGTCATGGTCGTGACCCTGTCGAGCGGTCTGCCGAGCGAGGAGACGGTCGCCGAGATTCAGGAGTCAGTCGGATCCTGAGTGACAGCACGCAGGCAAGCTGCGACCAACCGACACGTCTTCAGCGCCACCTCCTTCCGCCCTACGCCAGCCGCAGGGTACCGAGCAGGGAGCGGTTGTCGGTCTTCGCAATCACGGCCTGGCGCGTGGCCTCGACCTCGCGTTCTATTGCGGTGGCCTCGACGCCGAGGCCGGCAAGAACGTGCGCCAAGGGCGTCTGGGAAGTTCGCGGTCAGGTGCTTCACGTCGCGAGCCGGCATGATCACCGGCAGGCGCGAGTGCTCGCTAATCAGGTTCCCTGGAGTCGAAGCATGGGGACGGCCTTTGCGGCGTCTTTCCCAGTCAATAAGCTCCAGCTCCTTCCACTCAGACTCGGGCACGGTCACGACGCGACGTGGCGCGCCACTCATTGCACGGAGGTCACCGTCACCGCGGCCTTGCCATCGTCGGCATGCCCCTGCACGACGCGCCCCTCCTCGCCCTTGTAGCGCACGCGGGGTCCGAGCAGATCCTCAAGCCTCACGTGTCCTCCGTGTGGCGAGCCCCCGGTTTAGAGCAGTACCGCCAACGGCGAGCGCGCCCGCAAACGGGCCGCCTTGCATAGTGGCACGGCCCGCGCCAGCAAGCAACTGGATCACAAACGTCTTGACGATCACGGCGTCACCTCTCTTCGCTGATGCGTGGCGGCTCGGGGGCGTGCCGCCGGCTGGGGCTACATGCCTAGCGGCACGTAGTGGGACATCGCTCGCTGGGCGGCGGCCACAGCGCGCAGGGCGGCCTGCAGATCCAGCCGGGCCAGGGGCGGCAGACGGTCGGTGTCCACGACGTTGTCCGGCGTGCGCCCCTCGGCAATAGCGGCCGCGTGGTGCTCGAGCAGGCGCACGTTCGAGATCGATCGATCGAACGCCTCCTGCAGCGCCTTCGCGGTCTCACCGGTCAGGACCCCGAGGCTCTCGATGGCGGCGAGGCGATCCAGGGTGCCCGGCACCGTCACGCGGTTCGACAGCGCGTAGAAGCGCGCCAGGTTCTCGAGGGGCAACGCTGCGCTCTTCTTCAGGTCCACCGGGCCGATGAGGCGCTGGCGAAAGCCCAGTGGTGAGCGTACATCGGTGACCGTGCGCGCCAGGCGCGCGAGAAAGCCGGGGCGTTCCGGAGCCTGCCGCAAGACCTCCACCAGCGGCCGCACGATGTCGAGCTCGCCGGTCACTTGACGGAAATCGAACGTGAGGGCCGCCCTCACGAGGTTCGAGCGGTCGGGATGTTCCAGGCAGTCGGTGAACACGGCCGTCCACTGGGAGACGGGCTTGCGCCAGAGCCTATTGCGTGCGAGCACATCCGAGGCGTCGAGAGCGTAGCCGCAGTGCGCCAGCCCGTCGTTCACCTCAATCGCCACCTTCTCGAAGTACGAGTCCACGTCCGGGTCGTCGGTGTCCGCGTACGCGAGAGCGTTGTCCTGGTCCGACGCGAGCGTCGTCTCCCAGCGGGCGACGCTGCCCAACGCGAGCCAGGCGAAGCGCACCGGCGGCGGACCGTGACGCTCCATGGCGAGTTGCAGCAGCCGGGTGACGACAGTGTCGTTCTGCACCGTGATGACACGCGAGATGTCGTGTGCCTCCAGATTGGCGTCCAGGAGCGTCAGAAACACCTCGGGCACACGTTGCGCGAGCGTGACGACCTCCGTGACGGTTCCGGCCTCCGAGATCGACCATGCGAGCGCGTCACGGGCTGAGCGCGTCAAGCCTCATCAGGCTGAAAGACGAGACGATCCAGGACCTGGCCGCGGGCGTCCACCACCGGCAGGTGGTTAATGCGGGCGTTCAACATCTCGATCGCCGCCTCCGCCGCCAGCCGGTCGCCCCGCATGGTCTTGACCGGCGAAGTCATGATGGCACTCACTGGGGTGTCCAGCGGCAGGCCGGCGACGAGCGCCCGGTCCCGCAGATCGCCCTCAGTGACAATGCCCAGCCCGACGGGCGTGAGCACGAGGACCGCACGCACGAGCTCCTCTTTCATCACTCTGACCGCGTCCTTGATAGAGGAGTCCGGGTCCACGAACACGGGCGGGCTGCGGATGAGGGACGACAGGTGGGCAGCCTGCGTTTCACGCGGGATAGGCCTGGTCCGCATGAGACGATGCCGCTCAGCGATGACGGCCGCGTCGGTGCGGCTGGCCGCGCCGAGCTTGATGATGATGCTGCTGACGTGGCTCTTGACAGTGGAGAGACTGACCGCGAGGCGCTCTGCGATCTCCGCGTTGGTGAGACCGTCCGCCAGCAAGGATAGGACCTGGCGCTCACGTGTGGTGAGGTCGTCGCCCAGGTGTCCGGGCTTTGCAACTCGGTGGATGAGCACGTCGGCGACTTCGGGAGCCAATGTAGACTTGCCCAGGCTAGCCTGCTCTGATGGCCGCCGCCAGTTGATCGCCAGAGATGTTCTTCATGAGATAGCCGATAGCTCCCGCGTTCAGGGCGCTCTCAATCAGCGCCTCTTCCGAGAAGCTGGTCAGCACTAGGACTCTGGTAGTTGGGCACAGCCGTAGTATCTCTCTGGTCGCGACGACGCCGTCCATGCCAGGCATCACCAAGTCCATCAGAACCACGTCTGGCTGGGCCTCTTCACACAATCTGATGGCCTCCGCGCCACTATCCGCTTGCGCAACGAGTTCAATGTCATCGAAGAGCAGCAGTATCGTTTCCAGGCCCGTGCGCACTAGAGCATGATCGTCAACGATGACGACCCTGATCCGGTTGGTTGGTGCCTCGAGCTGCATGGTCAACCTTGCATCCCGGTGACGGACCATTCGGCCGTGACAACCGTACCGCGGTGCCTCGTGCTCGTAATGCTCAGAGTCGCGGCCACCGCCTCGGCCCGTTCCCTCATGATCCGCAGACCGAACCGTTCCGGCCCGACTGGCGACGAGTCAAACCCGCTCCCATCGTCGCCCACGGTCAGCTTCACGACCCCGTCCGAGCAGCCCAATGTCACCCAGGCGTGGCTGGCCTTGGAATGGCGTACCACGTTGTTCATAGCTTCTTGGGCGATTCGGTAGAGCGCAATCGTCACATCGGGCGACAGTGGCGGCGAATCAGCGAGGGAGAGCTTCACGGGTATGTGCGTCCGCGCCCCGGTCGCGTCGACCAATTGCCGGAGCAAGGCGTCCAGCGGCGACTGCGCCAGCGCGGCCGGACGCATCTCCAGAAGCATGGCGCGCATCTCGGCGAGAGCACCGCGGGTGAGGCGACGCATGTCGTCAAGACTTCTCTGCGCTTCTAGGGAAGGCGGCCGCCACTTGCGACTCAGCGCCTCTGCCTGGAGACTGGCCGCGAACAACGACTGTGTGACCGAGTCGTGGAGATCGCGCGCCAACCGCAGGCGCTCAGCGGCCGCGATGCTGCTCTCCATCTGTTCGCGCAGCCTGGCGTTCGCGATCGCCAGCGCCGCCTGGTCGCTGAACGACTGCGCGAGGCTCATGTCCTGTTTGCTGAACTGCCTGGGCACACGATAGTAGAGGGCGATCACGCCGAAAAGATCTGTTCCGACCATGAGCGGCACAGCGATGCACGCCGCGAAGTCCCGCGTCCAGTCGATGGGCGCGGCGACTGGGCGATCGTCGCCGTCGCCCCAAGAGACCTTGAGATCAGTCGACGCCACCGGCCGACGCTGCGACGCCGCCTCACCGGCCGGATCCATGCCGGTCGGCCATGACATCGCCTCGACGGCGTCGCGTGAAACGCCGACCGTAGCCTCCGGTTTCAGCAGATCGTCGCCAGCATCGTGTCGGAAGAGCACGCCGCTGTCGCTTTCCATGAGCTGCCGCGCCTGCTGGACGATGTGATCGAGCAGGTCCGAGAGCGGCCGGTCTGAGTCGAGCACGGACGCCTCCTGAAGCCTCTGCAACTGCGCGGTAAGGGATTGCAGCCTGGCCGTCGTGAACCGTTCGGTCACGTAGAGCTGGTCGAAACGGTCGTACAGGTAGCCCAGCGCAACCAGACCGAGCCCCGCCACCGTGCCGAAGCCAAGGAGCAGGATGTTCTGGCCGTTAGCGCGTCCCTGGAGCACCATCGTGAAGATAGCCAGGCTCAGGCAGAGGATCCCGGTTACTGCCACAATGAATCGCTCGTGGAGCGCGAGGGCCACGAGCATGAGTGGGAAGAGGTAGAACCCGGCAATCGCGTAGCCGGGAATGACGAGGTCAAGGCAGAACGCGGTGGCGATGCCGAGGAACGTGAGGCCCAACACTCGGTTGCGGTGAAGACGCAACCAGACGATGCGCCGCATCACCCCTGGCAGGCGGCGTCCCTCCACCTTCGAGCCCGAGCTGGCATCACTCATCAGGGACGGCACTCCTCCGTCGGCCTGAACCCCCAGCACCACCTCGCGGCTGCCGGTTCAGCAAAGGTAGCGCGTCCAACAACGAACTACAATCCGTGCCAGCAATGTCCGCTGAGGTCGAAGCCAGAAGGACTGCTGGCTGTAGGCTAGTGTCCTGAGTCGTTGATCCGCTGGCAGTAGGCGGCGAGGCTGTCGAAGATCTCGTCGGCCGTCTTGTGCCAGACGAACGGCTTGGGGTCGTCGTTCCAGTTGCTGATCCAGGTGCGGATCGATCGCACGAGCTCTCGGACACAGCGGTGGGTGCCTCGTTTGATCCACGTGCCGGTCAGCTCCGCAAACCAGCGGCGAATCTGAGGCTAATGGTGCCCCCGGAAGGATTCGAACCTTCGACCTCGCGCTCCGGAGGCGCGCGCTCTAATCCCCTGAGCTACGAGGGCACGGATGCGGATTGTAGCACGCCGGGCGTAGCGAGCCGCTGGGAACCCTCTGGGCCGGAGCACCCGGGGCCTTGCGCGGCCGGGGAGCGTGACCCGCCGGGAGCGCCAACCACCGACGAACCTGAACGGCCGGCCAGCCCGAACGGCCGGCCGCTCTCAGACCAGATGATCTACGGCTTCCGCCAGTTCGACGTCGCGCGCGGTGATACCGCCGGCACTGTGCGTGCTCAGCCGAAGAGTGACCTTGTTGTAGCGGATGTCGATGTCGGGGTGGTGCTGCCGCTCCTCGGCCACCTCGGCGAGGTGCTCCACGAACTCCACGGCGTGCACGAAGTCGGCGAAACGAAACGTGCGCGTAAGCGCCTCTCCCTCGAGGCCCCAGCCGCCCAGCTCGCCCAGCGCCGCCTCGATCTGCTCCTGGTTCAGAGTATCCATGAGCACCTCCCGCAGGGGATCTGACCCGTCAACGCCTGTCTTCCCCGCGCCCGCGTAGTGCACGCTCAACGTCGCGTTTGGCGTCGCGATCGGCCATGTCGTGGCGCTTGTCGTAGAGCTTCTTGCCGCGGGCGAGGCCGATCTCCACCTTGGCACGCCCGTCCTTGAAGTACACCTTGATGGGCACCACCGTATAGCCGCGCTCGCGCACCCGCTGCGCCAGGCGGTCGATCTCGTGGCGGTGCAGCAGCAGCCGCCGGGGCCGCAGCGGGTCGTGGTTCCAGATGTTGCCCTGATCGTAGGGGCTGATATGAGCTCCCACGAGGAAGAGCTGCGGGGCGGCGGCGGTGCCTTTGACCTCCACGTAGCTGTCGCGCAGGTTGATGCGCCCCTCGCGCAGCGACTTCACCTCGGTGCCCACCAAGGCGATGCCCGCCTCGAAAGTGTCGTCGATGAAGTAGTCGTGCCGGGCTTTGCGGTTCTCGGCCACACGTTTGATGCCGGTCTCTCGTGTCATGAGCTAAGGTTACCGCATCGCCGGGCGGCAGTGACGATGCGCTCTCGACCGCCCTCAGCGCGCATGGCGGCCCCAGATAGGCGGCCGCCGGTCGCCGGCTACCGTCTGCGCCGCGTGGCGGAGCCCCCGGTGCACGCCGGCGCGGGGCGCGGCCGCCCGTCGCGGGCGAGGCCGGCCGCCGGCCGCGCGCCGCGGCGGGCTGAGGCGATGGCGTCACCGCAGGGGCCAGATCTACACGGCCCGCCAGGCGGTCGACGCGCTCAACCCTCACGTCGAATGGCGTCGCCGAGGCGGAAGCGCCGCCCGCTGGCGTCGCCCACCAGCGCCGTCTCGTGCTCGCTCACCGAGAGGCGCTCGCCGCCCAGGCGCCGCGACGCAAGGAAGCCCTCGAAGAGGCCGGCAAAGCGCACGAACAGCCCCCCGCCGATGAGCCCCACGATCTCCCCGCTGAACGTCTGTTCCCAGCCCTCCTCCCGCAACCGACGGTCGAGCAGGAAGCACAGCGCCACGGCGTCGGCATCCATCTCCAGACGGGCGATCTCGCGCTCCCGCGCGGAGCAGTCCTCGGCAGCGGCGGCGAGCTCGCCGTCGCCGAGCTCGCCGCCGCCCTCCCCCAGGTGCTGCAGCAGGCTGCGGTGCACCACCAGGTCAGGGTAGCGACGGATCGGCGACGTGAAGTGCAGGTACGCCGGGCTGGCCAGACCGAAATGGCCCAGGTTGGCGACGCTGTAACGGGCTTGCTTGAGGGCACGCAACACAAGCGTCGACCAGGCCTGGCGGCCGCGCCCCTCGCGGGCGCTCGTCTCGGCGACGCCGCGGCTCAGGCGGCCGAAGGCCGCCGCGAGCTGCGTCGCCGGCACACCCTCGCCGGCGGGGAAGGCCGGCGTGGGCACGCCGAGCTCCTCGAGCGCGTCGAGCAGCTCACGCACGCTGGCGGGCTCCGGGGCCTCGTGCACGCGGTACAAGGCTCGCGCCCGCTTGTGCAGCAGAAACTCTGCCACCGCCTCGTTGGCGGCAAGCATGAACTCCTCCACCAGCCCATGCGACGGTGTCTCGGGGCGTGCCGCGGCGCCGGCCAGCTCACCGGCGTGGTCGAAGGCATACTCCGGCTCGAAGGAACCGAATGTGAGGGCACCGCGCGCCTGACGGCGGCGGCGCAGCACTCCGGCCAGCTCGTGCGCCAGCCGCAGTCTAGCCGCCAACTCGTCGTCCGGCGCAACGGTGGCGCCAGGCACGGTCGCGGCCTGCGACGCCCCGCCGGGCGCGGCCTCGTCGGCAGCGCCGATCACGCCGTCTACCACGCCGTAGGTGAGCCGGTGGTCGCTGCTGATGAGCGAGCGGTAGAACTGGGCGCCCTGACGGCGACCGTCAGCGGCGAAGCTGAACTCCACGGTGAGGCACTTGCGCGGACGCCGCGGCACCAGGCTGCAGAGATCGCTGCTGAGCGCGGCCGGCAGCATGGGCTCGGCGAAGAGCGGCAAGTACACGCTCGACGTGCGGCGGCGCGCCTCCTCCTCAATGGCGCCGTCGGTATCGACGAAGTACGACACGTCGGCGATGTGCACGTGGGCGCGGTAACCCTCACCCTCACGCTGCACGCTTATCGCGTCGTCGAAATCGCGGGCGCTGTCGGGGTCGATGGTAAACGTGGGCAGGTCGGTGAGGTCGCGGCGGCCGTGATCGGGGTGTGCCGCGCGCACGCCCACGGCGGCCGCCTCCTCCAGCACTTCGTCGGAGAACCCTTGCGGCACGCCGCGGGCGTACAGCATGGCGCGCAGCACGGCGCTCAGATCGTCGGCGCGGCCCAGCACGGCGACGATGCGGCGGCGGTCGCCGTGCACGGGCACGGCCAGCACCAGCTCATCGAGCCGCGGCGGCTCGCCGCCCTTGGCGACCAGGAACGAGCGCGTGTCGGCAAACAGCGGCTCGAGTGACCAGAACTTGCCCCAGCGGGCGACGCGGTACGGCAGCGGCCGGGCGGGGGTACCGCCGCCGGCCGGCCGGCGACCTGCCTCGGCGCCGCGAGGCGCCGCCGAGAAGGCTTTGGCCAAGGATTCGCGGGGCGTCCCCGCGGCGCCGCGAGGCGCCTCCGAGGCGCCGTGCGAGCGGCCGCGCCCATGGCCGTGTCGCGGCCGCGCCACCGCGCTCCTAGGGCCGCCGCGCAAGGTACTTCAGCGCGGCCTGGAGCTGCTCGTCTTTCTTCGTCCTGGGGTTGTCGGTCACGACGATGTCGGGCGTGATGCCCTTCTTGTTGATGTTGGTGCCGTCGGGTGTGAGGTACACGGCGGTGGTGAGCTTGAGGGCGGCGCCGCCGCCCAGCGAGATGATGCTCTGCACCAGGCCCTTGCCGAAGGTGCGGGTGCCGATCACCTCGGCCCTGTGGTGATCCTTGAGCGCACCGGTAACGATCTCGGAGGCGCTCGCCGAGTAGCCGTTGACGAGTAGCACCAGGGGCTTGGTGGTTGCCACGGGACCCACGGCGCGGAGCACGTCGAGCGGCGAGTGCAACCCTTTGGTAGACGTGACCACGCCCGTCTGGAACACGTCGGTCACGTCGACCGCCTGGGTGAGCAGGCCGCCGCCGTTGTAGCGCAGGTCGAGGATGAACGCCTGCGCGCCGCGCTTCGCCAGCGCCTGCACGTCGGCGCGCACGTCGCGGGCCGCGAACCCTCCGAACTCGTAGAGCTGCACATAGCCGACCTTCTTGCCGCCGGCCTTGTCCATTTGCATGCGCGTCTCGGGAACCACGATGCGCCGCCGTGCGACGCTCACCAGCTTCACGGGGCCCCCGGCCTTTGGCTTGACGGCGAGCTTCACCACCGTGCCGGCTTTGCCCTTGATACGCGCGATGCTCGTATCGATGGGCGCGCCGGCGGTAGACTGCCCGTCGACCGTCACGATGATATCGCCCGGGCGAAGGTGCGCGGCGGCGGCCGGCGAGCCGGCGAACACGTTGGTGAGCACGAGACCCAGCTTGACCTTCTCGAGCGCCGCGCCGATGCCGACGTACTGGCCGCCGATCGTCTCCTGGAGCGCACTGGTCTGCTGCGGCGACAGGTACACCGTGTAAGGGTCGTTGAGCGATTTGAGGACGCCGTTGATGCCGGCCTGACTCAGCTTGCTCGCGTCGACCGCCTTGTAGTAGCGCGCCTCGAGCTCCTCGATGATGCGCTGCTGCAGGCTCCCGCCGCCCTGCGCGACGCCCTGTGGCGTTGCACCCACGCGCGGCACGTTCTCGCCGTGCAGGTACCACCCCGCGAAATAGCCCCCGAGGAATCCCAGGGCCACGAGGAAGACGACGACGATGGTCCGCAGCGCGCGCATCAGCTACATGCCGGCCGCTGGCAAGCTCGCGCCGTTCAGCTCAGGTCCTGAGGTAGCGCCGCAAGGCCACGATGCTGCCCAGCGCACCCAGGACGGTGCCGAGGATGGCCAAGGTCGGCAGCAGCCCCAGGGGCCAGGTGCCGCCCTCCCACCACACACGGAAGACGCGCACGTCGAGGAAGTTGATCTGCGAGTTCTTGACCCAGTTGGCGAGGCCCCAGTTGGCCAGCCAGACGCAAACAGCCGCCAGCACGGCGCCGACGAGGCCCGTGACAAAGCCCTCGAGCACGAACGGCCAGCGAATGAACCAGTTGGTGGCACCAACCAGACGCATGATCTCAACCTCACGGCGCCGGGCGAAGATGCTCAGGCGCACAGTCGTGCTGATCAGCAGCACGGCCGCGGCCGCGAAGATACCCGTGGCGATCCACATGCCCCAGCCGATGAGGTTGATGGTGCCCAGCATCCTGCGTACGGTGGCCGCGGCATACTTGACGCCGTCGTGAGTGCCCGGGGTGTTGTCGACCATGGGGTCGTTGAAGAACTGCGCCGCGACGGCGTCGACCTGACTCGGGTCTTTGACCTGGATCTGATAGGACGCCGGCAACGGGTTGGTGACGAGGTTGGAGACGATGGTCTCGCCGAACCTCTGGGAGAAGATCTTGAGCGCCTGGGCCTTGCTGATGTACTGGTAGCTCTTGACCGCCCTCTGGCCGTCGATCGTGATGCCATTGATCTTCTGCACCATCTGTTGCAGCTGCGCCGGGTCGCTGTTGACACTGTCTTTCAGGAAGACCTCTATGAGGACGCGGTTCTCGAGGCTCGTGGCGCCTCTGTTGAGATTGTCGCGAGTGACCAGCGCGCCGCCCAGGATGCCCGTGCTGATGAACACGGTGATGATGGCCGCCATGGCCATCACCCAGTTGCGGCGCATAGAGCCGAGTGCCTCGCCGAGGAAGAAGCTAAAGCGCATCGCCAACCTCCTCTCTGACCTGGTCGTAGCTCCCGCGACGTTCGTCGCGCACGAGGCGACCCGCCTCGAGCTGCAACACGCGCCGCCGCATGCGGTTGACCATGTCACGATCGTGCGTTGCCACCAGCACGGTGGTACCTGTGCGATTGATGCGCACCAGTAGCTGCATGATGCCGACCGCCGTCTCGGGATCGATGTTGCCGGTGGGCTCGTCCGCGAGGAGCAGCGGCGGATGGTTGACGAAGGCGCGCGCCACGGAGACACGCTGTTGCTCGCCGCCGGAGACCTCGTGCGGGTAGCTGTTGGTCTTCTCCGACAGCCCGACGAGACTCAGAATCTCGGGGACCTTGCGCCGGATGCTGCGCCGCGGCTCGCCCACCACCTCGAGGGCGTAGGCGACGTTCTCGTAGACGGTCTTGTTGGGCAGCAGCTTGAAGTCCTGGAACACACAGCCGATGTTGCGCCGCAGCAGGGGCACCTTGCTGGCGCGCAGCGTGCCCAGGTTGCGGCCGGCCACGAGGATACGGCCAGTATCTGGCCGCAGTTCCTTGAGCACCAGCTTGATGAGCGTCGACTTGCCGGACCCGGACGGACCCACGAGAAAGACGAACTCACCCTTGCCAATGTGGCACGTAAAGTCGCGAAGGCCTACCACGTCGGGGTCGTAGACCTTACTAACGTCTTCAAAGACGATCATTGGACGGGTTTCTCCCTTGTCAGCCGATTGAGGCCAAGTCCTGACTATACTGGGCCCGCTTGGCGAATCAACCCAGCCGCAGACCGGCGCGCCCGTGTGGATGGGGGTCGCCGCCGTTCGAGAAGGGTTTGCGTGACCTGTCCAAGGAGCACTGGTGTGGCCGGCGACCCCCGGTAGCTGTTCGCCGCCGTAGCCTCGCCTCCTGCTCATCAAACGGCCCAAGACGAAGGGCGTCACACGAGGCGCAAGGCCAGCACCTCGAGGTCGTCGCTCAGCTTGCCGGCGAAGGCGGCCGCAGCGTCGCGCACACCGGCGGCCACGTCGCGCGCGGCGCGGCCGCGCAGCCCGCAGACCGTCTGCGCCAGCCGTTCGTCGCCGAAGAGCTCGCCCTCGTGGCGGGCCTCCACCACGCCGTCGGAGTAGAGAAGCACGTAGTCGCCGCGCGCCAGCACGACATGCGTGTCGGTGTAGTCGGAGGCGAAGGCCCCCAGGGGATGCCCGGAAGGCGACTCCAGGAGGCGGCAACCATCCGCCGAGGCGTGCACCGGAGCCGGGTGGCCAGCGCTCGCGTACGTCGCCCGGCCCGTGGCGGTGTCGAGCACCAGGAGCACCGCGGTCACGTACTCCCACGACGCCTGGCGCTGCAGCAGCACCTCGTTGGTCTTGCGAAGGATGAACGCCGGCGATGCGTCTATCATGGCGAAGGCGCGCACGGTGCTCCTCACCGTCTCGGTGAGGCCGGCGGCGCGAATGCCCTTGCCGGCGACGTCGCCGACGATCACGCCGACCGCCGAACCGGGCAGCAGGAACACATCGCTGAAGTCGCCCCCCACGAGCTCCGGCTCGTAGGCCGCCTGCGCCACCACGCCGAGATCGAGTCCCTCCACGTGCGGAAGGGGATGCACGAAGTTCGCCTGGAGGGTCACGGCGATGCGGTGCTGCTCCTCGAACAGCCGGGCGCTCTCCTGGGCAGCCTCCTCGGCCGTCTTCCGCGCGGTGATATTTGTGCACGTCATGATGAAGCGCAGGGGCTGCCCATCGCCGGCACGTTCCATCACGCGTCCCTTGGCGTGCACCCACACCCAAGAGTCGTCGCGGGCGCGCAAACGGTACTCCTCTTCAAAGACCGGCGAACGCCCCTCGAGCACCTCGGTCAGAGGCCCCAGGCTGGCGGCCCTGTCCTGAGGATGCACCGTCGCCGCCCATGCATCGAGAGTATTGGTGACCTCCCGAGGCTCGTAGCCCAGCATCGCCTGGCAGCCCGCCGTAGCCTTGACCGTGCGCGCCCGTACGTCCACGTCCAGCACGCCCGAGTCGCTGGCCTCCAGGGCCAGCCGCAGCATCTCCTCGCTGTGGCGCAGCGCGTCGTCGGCGCGGCGGCGCTCGATGGCGTAGTGAATCGCCCGCGTCAGCAGTGGGCCGTCGACCCGCCCTTTCGTAAGGTAGTCCTGCGCCCCCTGGCGCACCACGCGCATGGCCAGCTCCTCGTCGTCGAGGCCCGTGAGCAGGACCACCGGCACACCGGGGGCCTGGGTGTTCACCGTCGCGAAGGTGTCGAAACCGCGACTGTCCGGCAACGTCAGGTCGAGCAGCACGGCGGCGATCAGTGGGCCGTCGGCATGCAGGCGCTTCAGCCCTTCGTCGAGACGCGACACCCACTCCACCTCGAAGTGCGCGTCGCCCTCGTCGAGCAGCACCTCGATGAGACGCGCGTCCCCTGGGTTGTCCTCGATCAGCAGAACCCTGGTGCGCTCCCCAGCCGCGAGGTCTGACATGGGATCGGCTGCGGTCATGCCTCTTTCTCACCCGTGGGCAGCTTGACCACCGTGAGCCAGAAGTTCTCGACCGACTTGATGACTTCGAGGAACTGGTCGAGATCGACCGGCTTGGTGATGTAGCAGTTGGCATGCAGTCGGTAGCTGCGCATGATGTCTTGCTCGGCCTGGGAGGTAGTGAGGATGACCACGGGGATGTGCTGCAGAGACGGGTCTGCCTTGACCTCGGCCAGCACCTCGCGCCCATCCTTCTTGGGCAGGTTGAGGTCGAGCAGGATCAGGTCGGGGCGCGGCACGTCGCCGTACCCGTCCTTGCGGCGCAAGAAGGCCATTGCTTCCACCCCATCGGGCACCACGCTGATGTGGTTGAGAACCTTGGCCTCCTTGAGCGCCTCCATCGCCAGACGAGCGTCGCCGGGGCTGTCTTCGACCAGCAGTATCTCGATGGGCGGAACCGGCATCATAGCCCGTCTCCTTTGATCGGCAGGGTGAATGAGAACGTAGAGCCCTTCCCGAGCTCGGATTCGACCCAGATGCGACCGCCGTGGCGGGAGACGATCTTCTTGCATAGTGCCAGACCGATGCCCGTGCCCGGAAACTCAGCGCGCCCGTGCAAGCGTTGGAAGATGATGAATATGCGGTCGGCGTACTGGGCATCGAGGCCGATGCCGTTGTCGCGCACCGCGAACACCCATTCGCCGTCGCCGCGCACCGCCGACACCTGCACTTCAGGCGGCTCGTCGCCGTGGAACTTGATGGCATTGCCGATGAGGTTCTGCAGCACCTGCGCGAGCTGATCGCCGTCCGCCGCCACCGTCGGCAAGTCGCCCACCGTTATGCGCGCGCCAGTCTCCTGGATGGCCATCCTGAGGTTGTTAAGCACGCGCCGCACCACGCCGTCGCAGTCAGTCTCGACGAGTGGCTTACCTTGCGTGCCGACGCGCGAGAAGGCGAGCAGATCGTGGATGAGATCCTGCATACGGTTGGCGCCGTCCACGGCGAACTCGATGAACTCATCGGCCTCGTCGTCGAGCTTGCCCCGGTAGCGGCGCGCCAGGAGCTGCGTGTAGCTCGCCACCATGCGCAGCGGCTCCTGAAGGTCGTGCGAGGCCACGTAGGCGAACTGTTCGAGGTCGGCGTTGGAACGCGCCAGCTCCTCCTTCTCCGCGCGCAGCGCCTTCTCAACGCGCAGAAGGGCGCGCTCGGCGCGCTTGCGCTCGGTGATGTCGCGGGCGGCGGCGAAGACGCCCACCGGACGGCCCGCGTTGTCGCGGTACACACTGGCGTTGTAGAGGACGTCGGTGTGCTCGCCGGAGACGTGCCGAATGGCCAGCGGGTAGTCGCGCACGAAGCCTTCGTTGAAGACCTTCTGGTAGCCGATCCGGGCGCTCTCCGGTTCCATGAAGCAGTCGGAGAAGTCGGTCCCGATAAGCGTGGACCGGGCGACCCCGGTAACCTTCTCGGTGGCCGCGTTGACGTCGGTGATCTTGCCGTCGCGACCGATGGTCACCAGTGGGTCGAGGGCCGCCTCGATGAGGCTGCGGGAGTACAGCGACGCCTGTTGTAAGCTCGCTGTCTGCCGGCGCAGAGCATCGGCGATAGCGGCCGAGACGAGACCCGTGGCACCCCAGAGGGCGATCGAGATCAGGGTCGCCAACCACGACCCGCGGGCTCCCAGGCTCGCGACCGTGATGAAGTACACCGCCCCGCCGCCCAGCGCCGCCGCCAGGCCCACGAGGGGTCCGCCCAAGGCACCGGCGACGACCGCGGACAGCGCCATCAACGACCCCGGCAGGCCGAGGATGTGACGGGTTTGGCTCACCGCACCCAGCGCCACCATGCTCGCCGATTCGACGGCCAGGGCGACGATGAGCACCAGCCACCGCCGCGAGCGGGGCGTGCGAACGGCGTCCTCTGCATAGCGGGCCGGCCACGACTCGGCCCACCAGACCGCTTTCCCGCGCGGCGGCGTGCCCGCAGGCAGTGGGCCTGCGGCCTGCGCGTCGCCGTGCTCAGCCGGCATTGCCCGCGGCGACCTGACCTGCGCCGAGATGGATTCGTGTGCGGTTCATGGCCTCAGCGTAATGCTACACGACGAGAGGCACGTCGTGCCTGTGCCAGGCCATGCCTCGCGAGACCGTCGTCGCTTGGTGCTTACCCTCAGCGGGGTACAATCAGGAGTAGTTTAGTTTTGTTTTCCGCCGAAGGATGGATTCGAGTGACCGGTTGGAAGCCTTATGAGTGCGAGATCTGCGGTGTCAAGGTCTACACCAAGGCGCTGCTCGATCATCACAGATGGCTGCTGCACGGGCAGGCCTCCGGAACGGTGATGGGAGGGCCGGTCACCTTCCGCTGCGCCACCTGCGCCGAAGAGTTCAGCGAGCGAGAGGCGCTGCTTGCCCATCTGGCCATGCACCGTGCCTCTCAGGAGCCCGTGAAGCCGCAAACGAAACGGGCGACGACGGTCGCGACTACCGCCAGCCCGCGGCGCTCCGGCAGGCGACGTATTGTCGCGTAGGTAGCGGCTCGTCTTTGGCGAGGTCGCTCGAGACATCGACGCCCACCTCGATCGGACGACTGTGGGCGGGCCTGGCGGAAGGCCCCTAGCGGCCGTCCCCGCCGAGCACAGGCCTCAGGACTGCGCCGCGCCCGAGCTCCAGGGCCGTTCCGCGGGACGAGGGTGCTCGAGTCCGTTCGCAAAGGTCTGCCGCTCCTTGGCTCGCGCGCGCGCCGCACGCAGCGCCTCGAGCAGTGCCGCAGGCAGGCTTTCGTTGTACTCGCCTACCTCCCTGCTGAGGTTCGCAACCTCGGCCTCCACCTCATCGAGCTTGGCGGCGAAGAATGCGTTCGCCGCCGCGGCCACCGGGTGCTCGGCGACGTACACTATGACGAGACGTTCCTCGGCCAGATCAACCTCGGCCGCGGTGAAGCCCAGCTCGCCGCCATCCTCGCTGAGCCGCACAAGTGTGCTGATCCCCGCGAGCGGCACGTAAAGCTCCGCGCGTGTCGCGGGCACCAGCGAGAACGCGAGCTCGGCTCCCGGCCCACCGGGGACGCTCATCCTCACCGGACGCGGGATGCCGAAGCTGGCTCTGCGCACGTGTACCGGCTCAAGGTAGTGGCGCTCGGCGAGCTGCTCTGCCAGAGCCTCCGGCTTCTTGGCCAGGAGGGTGTCGTCCCCGATCATGTCGACCTCACGCACGGCACTTTCGCGCAATGCATCGAGCCGTTCGGCAATGCTCATTTGTGCAACCTCCAAAGGCGTGTTCCCGCGGCAAGTCTATCTGATGGCATGGCACCGGTGCTCAGCGGCGCTGGCCGGCGACCGCGACTCCGGCGCGGCTCCTCAGCGGGCATGGCGGCGAGCGCGCGGCATGGTGGCGATCGGCATGCGCCAGCCCATCCCGAACGCCAGGTCGGTGACCTTGAGGCCGGGCGCCGCCTGCTTGCGCTTGAACTCGGCGGTGCTCACCAGCCGCACCACTCTCTCCACGGTGGCCGGATCATGGCCGTGCGCCACGATCTCCCGGGCGCCGAGATGCTCCTCGATGAGCAGCCTTAGAATGGCGTCTAACTCGTCGTAGGGCGGCAGGCTGTCTTGGTCTGTCTGGTCGGGTCGCAACTCGGCCGACGGCGCCTTGGTGATGATCGCCGGCGGGATCACCTCGCGGCCACGCGTCTCGTTGAGCCAGCGCGCTATCCGGTACACCAGCGTCTTGGGCACGTCGGAGATGACGGCGAGGCCACCCGACATGTCGCCGTAGATGGTGCAGTACCCCACCGCCAGCTCCGACTTGTTACCCGTCGTAAGCAGCAGAGAATGGAACTTGTTCGAGAGCGCCATCAACAGGTTGCCGCGGATACGCGCTTGCACGTTCTCCTCGGTGACGTCGGCGGCGCGCCCGGCGAAGGCGGGAGCCAGGGCGTGCTCGAAGCTACCCATGATCTCGGCGATGGGCACCGTCACGGTGCGTACCCGGAGACCGTCGGCGAGCGTTTGCGCGTCGCCGATGCTGCCGGCGCTGGAGTAGGGCGACGGCATGAGCACGCAGAGGACGTTGTCGGGCCCCAGAGCCTCGGCCGCCACCGCCGCCACGACGGCCGAGTCGACGCCTCCCGAGAGGCCCAGGAGGGCGCT
Source organism: uncultured Thermoleophilia bacterium (assembly GCA_963848545.1). Classification (GTDB taxonomy): domain Bacteria; phylum Actinomycetota; class Thermoleophilia; order UBA2241; family UBA2241; genus CAIXSE01. The sequence goes on along the minus strand of CAWKEZ010000110.1, from coordinate 26,712 downwards.
CCGGAAGCCACTCTTGGCGGCGTAGTCTCTTACGCCCAGCACCAGCGCGCGCCACACCTCGGAGGGCGCCGCGAAGTCGTCGGCGGAGAGGGTGGGAGCGGGGGCCGCGCCGCTCAGCTCGTCCAGGTCGACCACCAGCACATCTGCGGCGAAGGCCGCGGCGCGCGCCGCCAGCTCACCGCCGGCGGCAAAGGCGCAGCTGCGCCCGTCGAACACCAGCTCGTCGGCACCGCCCACCTGGTTCACGTAGAGCACCGGCAGACCGTACTTGCCGGCGATCGCCGCGAGCATGGCCTCGCGATGCTGCTGCTTGCCAATCGTGAACGGCGAAGCCGAGAGATTGACCACGCAGGTGGCGCCGGCCTCGGCGAGGTCCTCGAGAGGATCGCTGTGGTAGCGCTGCCGCTGCCAGAAGTCGCGATCGTTCCACACGTCCTCGCACACCGATACGCCGAGCCTCTGCGGCGGCGGCCGTGCCGGCCCCCTGTGCGCCACGTCCGGCTCTTGGACCGGTGGTCCACCCCACTCCAGGATCTGCGGGCCGGCGGCCGGCTCGAAGTAACGGTCTTCGTCGAACACGTCGTAGGTGGGCAGCAGCGTCTTGCGGAAGACCTGCTGCACCTGTCCGCACCGCAAGAGGGCGGCGGCGTTGTAGAGGGGCCGTCCGCTCTGACTCTCATTGGCCTCGGCCAGCCCCACGATGAGAGGTGGCCCCTGCGCCAGCTCGCGGGCCAGCGCGTGGCACGTCTCCCAGCTGCGCTCCACGAACGAGCGGCTCAGCAGCAGGTCGCGCGGCGGATACCCGAGCAGCGAGAGCTCGGAGGCAACCGCCAAGTGGGCGCCGGCACGCGCCGCCACGCCGGCGGCCTCCAGCAGCAGATCGGCGTTGCCATCCAGGTCGCCGACGGTGGGATCGATCTGCAGAAGCGCGATCTTCATGGGGGAGACGCTATCACGCCTCCCCGTCTACCGCCTCGCAACGGTCCGGCCAAGTCCAGCGTGCGGTGCACTTGCGGCGCCCCGCACGCCGACCCGACTGCGTCGGTCAATCGAGGAAATCGCGCAGGCGCTGCGAGTCGCGGTAGGCCTTGAGCTTGGCCAGCGTCTTGGCCTCGATCTGGCGGATGCGCTCGCGCGTGACGCCGAACTTCTGGCCCACCTCTTCGAGGGTGCGCGGGTGCTCGCCCTTGAGGCCGAAGCGCAGCTCGATGACGCGGCGTTCGCGGGAGGTGAGCAGGCCGAGCACGCGCACCAGCTCCTCGCTCTGCGCCATGAGATCGACCTCCTCCACGGGAGAGGGCGAATCGGTGTCTTCGATGAACTCCACGAGCTGCGAGTCGCCTTCGTCGCCGATCGGCGTGTGCAGGCTCACCGGCTCCTGGCTGATCTTGAGGATCTCGCGCACCTTGCCCGGGGTGGTGCCCATCTCGGCGGCGATCTCCTCGGGGGTAGGCTCGCGGCCGATGTCTTGCAGCAGTTGGCGCTGCACGCGGATGAGCTTGTTGATGGTCTCGACCATGTGCACCGGGATGCGGATGGTGCGGGCCTGGTCGGCCAACGCCCTGGTGATTGCCTGGCGGATCCACCAGGTGGCGTAGGTGGAGAACTTGAAGCCGCGCCGGTAGTCGAACTTCTCGACCGCGCGGATGAGCCCCAGGTTGCCCTCCTGGATGAGGTCGAGCAGCGGCATCCCTCTGCCCATGTGCCGGCGCGCGATAGACACCACCAGGCGTAAGTTGGCCTCGGTGAGCTTGCTCTTGGCCTCCATGTCGCGGCGCTCGATGCGCTTGGCCAGCGAGACCTCTTCCTCGGCGGTGAGCAGCGGTACCTTGCCGATCTCCTTGAGGTACATGCGCACGGGGTCGTTGGTCGCGGTCTTCACCGAGAGGTCGAGCTCTGCGGCGGGCTCCACGTCGGCGCCCGGCTCGCCGTCGGCGGCCGGGCTGTCGCTCTCGATGACGTCTATGCCGAGGTCGGCGAACGCGCTGTAGATCTCCTCGATCTGTTCGGTCGTGAGCTCCACGTCGCGTAACGCGTCGTTGACGTGGGAGCTCTTCAGGTAGCCTTGTTCGCGCCCTTCCTCGATGAGGGCGCTCACCTCGTCCAGCAGAAGGAAGGAGGCATGGTCTACGGATGCGCTGCGGTCTGCGGCAGATTCGGTCACTCGGCGTCTCCTGCCCGTTGTCGCGTGCTTCGGCCCGTGGTGGGGCCACTTCTGTAGCGGAGGCGGCGCGCCGGAACGGCGGACGCCAGACGAACTATAAACGATAGCCCCTTTGCCTCCACCACGCAAGGAGCGTTCTGTAGACACCAGTCAGCGCCACCGCGGCCAAGCGCATACACTCTTCTCACACCTCCGGCCGCCGTGACCGGCCCGCGCCGGCCACACATATACCCGAGGGAGTGGCGCCCTGTCTCGCAAAGGCTGGCTGCTGTTTATCGCCCTGTGCCTCATCTGGGGCACACCCTACATGCTCATCCGCGTGGCGGTCGGCGAGCTGTCCCCGCCGACGCTGGTGTTCTTTCGCACGGCGCCGGCGGCCCTCATGCTCATGCCGCTGGCCCTTCGCCGCGGCAAGCTGCGCGCGCTCCTCGCCCGCTGGCGCTGGGTGCTCGCCTACACGGCCATCGAGCTCGCCGTGCCCTGGTTGCTCCTCTCGCACGCCGAGGAGCGTTTGACGAGCTCCATGGCCGGGCTGCTCGTCGCCTCGGTGCCACTCATCGCGGCCTTGCTCTATCGCGCCGTAGGCGTGAGCGACCATCTCGATGCCCGCCGTCTCGCCGGGCTCGTGATCGGTTTTGCCGGGGTGGCGGCGCTGGTGGGCATCGACGTGGGCGGCGCGCAGCCGCTGGCCGCCGCAGAAGTGCTGGTCGTGGCGCTGTGCTATGCCAGCGGCCCGCTGATCGTCAGCCGGCGGCTTGACGGCTTGCCCAGTCTGGGCGTAGTTACCGCCTCGCTGGTGGTCACCGCCGCGGTCTACGCACCGGCCGGGCTTTACTACGCGCCGGCGGCCGTCTCGGGCCAGGTTGTGGCCGCGGTGGCCGGTCTGGCCGTCGTCTGCACGGCCCTTGCCTTCATCCTTTTCTTCGCTCTCATCCGTGAGGTAGGCCCGTCGCGCACTACGATCGTCACCTATGTGAACCCTCTGGTAGCGGTGCTCCTCGGCGTGCTGCTGCTCGGCGAACCGCTCACGGCGGGCATCGCCGTGGGCATGCCGCTGATCTTGCTCGGTTCGCTCTTGGGCACCGCACGTTCGCTGCGGCGAGAGGCCGGCGGCGAGGCGGCCAGCACCGAGCCGCGACCCTGAGCTAGAATTGCCGCCGTGGCCCTAACCCCGGATACCGGCATCGAGGGAGTCTTCGTCATCATCGACGAGACGGCGCTGCGCGTGACCAGCCGGCACCCACTCACCGTGCTGAGCTCGGCCGTGATCGGTGGCGGCCTCAGTCACGTGCACGATATCGTGAACATGCACGTCGGCGAGGGGTACGACGGCGGGCGTCCCGCGGATGATCTGGAGGCGTTCGCGGTGCAGGCCGGCGTCGACCGGGCGTTCGTCGGCCTCATGACCGCGGCCGGCACGGAGTTCGCCCGCGTGGCGATGGAGAACGATCGCCAGATCACGGTCGCCGCCGCCGTCTCCCTGGGGCTCAGCAACACCAGCTGCGCCGGTGTCACGCCGCCGGCACCCGCGCGTCCCGGGACGATCAACACCATCCTGCTGGTCGATGCCGCCCTCACCCCCGCCGCCATGGTGAACGCCGTCATCACGGCAACCGAGGCGAAGACCATGACCCTCGCCGAGTGGGACGTACGCACCGACGCCGGGGAGCCGGCCAGCGGCACGTCGACCGATTCCGTGGTGATCGCCTGTACTGGGCGCGGCGAGGAACTCTCGTACGCGGGGCCCGCTACGCCCGCTGGCTGGCTCATCGGCCGCGCGGTGCGGCGGGCGATCACGCAGATCTGTCGCGAGAAGTGCGCCCGCGACGGCGGGCGTATCGGCTGGTGACACGGCCGGCGCCGCTCAGGCGCCGGCGGCCAGTACTTCGTCGACCCAGGCGAGTCCGGCAACGGCGCCCGGGAAGCCGCAGGTGGTGATCGCCAGAAGGGCCACCTGGCGCACCTCGGCAGAGGTGGCCCCGGCGGCCAGCGCCTTTCTCACGTTGGAGCGCACCGCGCCCTCGGCCAAGGCGCCCACCGCAAGGCCCAGCTTGACGAGGCGCGCCGTGCGCTCGTCGAGAGGTCCGGCCCCGTCCAACGCCTCACCCAGGCCGTCCAGCGCCGCGGCCACACCGGGGAAATCGCGGCGAAACCCCGTATACACCTCAGGAAGATACTCTTCGCCCATGACCGTTGCTCCTTGCCCTCGAAGACCAATGACACGCCCACACGCGCACCGTCGCGATAGTCATTTCACAGCAGTGAACGGGGCAAACAGTCGCGGCCGCCGAGCGCTTATCCCAGGTCGCGCCGCCAATCCCACTCGGGAGCGATCACCTGCGTACCCTCGGTCTCCTCAACCTCGCGACGCCAGGCGACGCGCTCACCGACGCGCGCGCGTAGCCACCAGCGCAGCGACTTGTCCTCATCCTCGATCGCCTCCCTGAGCGAGGCGAGGCGCCCGTACACCCTGGCGACCTCCTCCTCGGAGAGGCCGTAGTCGTCAAGCCTGGCGATGACCACCTCGAGGTTGGTGGTGATGTCGTGGTGGATGCCCCAGTCGTGGGCGCACACCTCGGCGAGGTACGGCACATCGATGGACGAGTCGTCGCCAACCTCGCTGAGCGGCACGTCCTTCACGAGGGCGATGATGTCGTGCACGTCTTTCTGGTTGATCCTGCCGATCTGCATCTTGGCGGTGAAGGCGTCCACAGGAGAGATGGCGTAGTCGTCAATATCCAGGCGCTCGTGAACATCGACGTCGTGGTCCATGCGCATCACATCCATGAAGACGTCGGCGTGGTCGAAGAGCGGCGGCTCCGCCGCGCGCTTCTCCGCCGTGGGCGTCCTCGCGCCGGGCGTCGACGCGTGCGGCACCAAGGTCTCCGTCTTGATGTACTGCAGCTGCGCCGCGTCGGTGGCCTGGGTCACGTAGCGGTTCTGGGTGTACCCCAACGCCGTGAACACCTCGTGGAGCTCGCGCTGCTGGTGCGAGAGCCCTACCAGGTCGATGTCTGAGTACTCCCGGTCGATGAAGCCGAGATCGGTGCAGTAGCGCCGCACTGCAAGGCCGCCGGTGAGCCGCAGCTGCACGCCGTGCCCGCGGGCGGCGTCTATGAGAGCCATGGCCTCGGTCATCATGCGGTCGCCTCGGCTGGTTGGCGCCTGGCGCTCGCCGGCCGCCGACTTGACCACCGCGCCCTGAGCCTTTGCCCCGGGCAGCTGCCGCAAGTCTTCGACCGGGCGCAGCACGGCGTCGAGGACGTGCCGCGCCAGGTACACGCGCGGCCGGCGCTCCTCGCCCCACTCCTCGAGCAGCCCCTTCTCGAGCAGCTCGCCCACGGCGCGGCGCGCCGTGGGGTTGGTCGCGCCGAGGACACGCTGGGCCTCGGGCACGGTCATGCAGGGCGTGCGAAAGAGCTCGTCGGCAAGGGCCAGGGCGCGGCCCTTCACCAGCCCGCGGTGGCGAGCGTGATGCTGAACGAGAGCGCGTGCCTGGCGGGTGGCCCGTTCCGCCGTCTCGCGTACGCCTGTGACGAAGAACAGCAACCAAGGGACCCACTCCCCATGGGTGCGTACCCGTTGCATGAGCGCGTAGTACTCGTCGCGGTGGCCTTCGAGGTAGGCGGAGAGATACAGCAGCGGGCGGGTCAAGCGGCGGCGCTCGATGAGGAACAGCGTGACCAGCAGGCGGCCCAGGCGCCCGTTCCCCCCACGAACGGATGAATGGCCTCGAACTGCTCGTGCACCATCGCGCACTGCACCAGGTCGGGCAGGGTACCGCGCTCGCGCAGAAAGACCTCCCAGGCCGCGAGCGATTCGCGCATGGCGAGCACGGGGGGCGGCACGTAGGTCGCCGTGGCCAGCGTGGAACCGGGCGGTCCGATCCAGTTCTGCGAGGTGCGCAGCTCGCCTGGCGTTCTGGCCATGCCGATCTCGCCGCGCCTGACGTTGCCAAGCCCAGTACTCTGACGCCGGGGAACCTTTCCGTGTACGACGCCGCGCGGACCGCAATGCAAGCGCGGATGAAGGTGGACTGCAGCGCGTGCCGCTACTGCCAGCCGTGTCCGCAAGGCGTGGCCATTCCCGAGTTGATGGCGGCGCTCAATGCCTCATCAATGTGGAATACGAAGGACCCTTGGCTTACCGGTTACACCCGAATCGTGGGGAAACCTGACGCGTGCACGGAGTGCGGACAGTGCGAGGACCTGTGCCCGCAGGGGATCCCGATCCGCACTTTCCTGAAAGAGACTGCGGCTGTGTTCGGGAGCGGGTGAAAATTACCCGCCCAGAGTCGCGAGCCAAACTTGACCCCGCAACTACCCGGTGTTAGTGTGGAACGGTGCTTCAATCCTGAAATAGTGCAATCCGCCCGGCGCAGACGACCGACCCAGCCTCGTTGAGGATCAGGGCGGCGGGCCTCCACGTCCCGTTGCATGCGCCGTGCTACGTCATGGAAACAGGAGGGAAGAGATGCAAAAATCGCACGGGTACATCCCCAGGCTCACTCTGATGGCGCTGTTTGTCGTTGCAGCCCTCGTGAGCTTCCCATCGGCCAGCAGCAGCGCTCCCATCAAGATCGGCTTTTTCGCTCCCGAGTCCGGTTTCGCTGCGGCTGACGGGCAGAGCGCCTATGACTCAGCGAAGCTCGCCGTGGTGGACATCAACAAGGCCAGGCGGCATCAATGGCAGGCAGATCCAGCTCATCAACTACGATGACGCCAGCGACGCCAAGCAGGCGGTCAGCATTGCCACCCGCCTCGTCACCCAGGACAAGGTCGACGCTGTCGTAAGCGGCTCCTACAGCGACCAGACCCTTGCGGCCGCCCCGATCTTCCAGAGGAACGGCATTCCGATGCTCGCCGCGTACGCGGTCAACCCCGGCATTCCCGCGACCGGACGCTTCATCTTCCAGCAGGATTTCAACGGAGTGGTCGAAGGCAAGGCCGCCGCCGTGGCTCTTGTCAAGGACCTCGGCGTGACGAAGATCGCGATCGTCGCCATCAAGAACGACTTCGGGACCGCGCTCGTTCAAGGCTTTACGGCCGAGGCCGCAGCGCTCGGCGCAACGGTCGTCGCAACGGACTTCAACCAGTTCGGCGAGAAGGATTTCACGCCCATACTCATGCGCGACCAGGCCAAGGGCGCAACTGGCTATTTCATGGTCGAGTACTATTCCGAGGGACAGCAGTTCCTGAACAACTGGAACACTCTCGGCCTTTCGCTCCCGATCGTCGGAACGGAGGGCGTGGACTCAACGACCCAGTTCTTCCAGCCGGTCGGGGCCCAGGCCAACGGGCTCGTGTTCACGACGCCCTTCAATCGTGACAGCATGGAACCGGTCGTTGTCGATTACATCAAAGGCTTCACGGCGGCCTATGGCTACGCACCAGACATGGTGGGCGCCACCACGTACGACTCCTTCCTGGTGCTCAAGAACGCCATGGCCAGGGGAACCGCCGCGGGCCAAATCAGGCAAGGCATTGCAAGCGTCAAGGATTTCGTCGGCGTGACGGGCACCATCATGAAGTACAACGCCACCGGGGAGGTCGTGAAGGCGGTGGAGCTGCAGATCGTGAAGGACGGGTTACCCCATCATTACGGTATCGTGGATGATCCGGCTGTCATCACGCCGTAGTCCTCGCAGGAGCACAAAGCGGCCACGTGAGTGAGGTCAGGGCGAAAGAGAAGACCGGATGTTCTTATCCAGCCTGCTGAACGGCATTGCGACCGGCTCGCTCTACGCCCTGATCGCCCTTGGCCCATCGCTGATCTACGGACTTTTGCGCGTTCTGGACATCGCAAACGCTGCAGGGCTGACCCTCGGCGCCTATGTGGGTCTGAAAATCTGGAGAGTCACCGGTTCGCTGCTCCTGGGCCTCGGCGCAGGGATAGTGGCCTCGGCCCTCTTCGGCCTTGGGCTGCAACGGTTCCTGTACCGGCCCATCTTGAATCGAGGACCCCTCATTCCCCTGATCGCGAGTATCGGGACTTTCATCGCGATGGAAGAGGCCTTCCGACTCGTGTTCGGGCCTTATCCGCTGGCCTTCCCCGCGCGGGTTCCCCTGCGCACGCTCCGCCTGGGAGGGGCGGTCATCACGGGAGCTCAGCTTCTCATACTCATCATCGGTTGCGTCGTCCTGACTGGCACCTGGTTCACCCTGCGCCGGACAAGACTCGGACTTTTCTGGCGCGCCACCTCGCAGGACGGGCCGACGGCCGAAGCGATGGGCATCAATACGCGCGCAGTGATCGCCTCCATCTTCGTCATTGGCTACTCCCTTGCCGCGGTGTCGGGCATCATGCTCGGGATAAACTACAATACGGTATACCCCACGATGGGTGACATACCGGCGTACAAGATGCTGGCCATCATCGTCCTCGGCGGCCTTGGCAATCCACTGGGGACCATCGCGGCCGCGATGCTCATAGGGCTGGTGGAGACTTTCGTCGTCATGTATGCCGGCTTCGTGCTGCCGCGCGACGCAATAGCCTTCATCGTCCTTATCGCGATACTTCTCGTGCGGCCCCAGGGCCTGCTTCCCGGCCCCAGGGGGACGCGGTGAGCTACGTCATCGTCATTGGCGTCACCATCATGATCTACGCCATGCTTACCGTCGCTCTCAACATGGTCGTGGGCTACGCCGGCCAACCCAATCTCGCGCAGAGCGCTTTTCTCGGGCTGGGCGCCTACTTCGCGGCCGTGCTGTCAACCCGTTATCATCTCAGTTTCTGGTTGACCATACCGATCTCCTTCAGCGTCGCCGGCATGGCCGGATTCATCCTCGGCGCCGTCAGCCTGCGGCTCCGCGAGGACTTTCTCGCAATCACCACCATCGGCCTCAACTTCGTCGTTGTCGCAATATTCCAGTACGTGCCGTTTTTCGGGGGAGCGGTCGGAATCTACTCGATCCCCTTGCCGACCATCGGGGGACGGCAGTTCGGCAATCCGGACTTTCTGCTGGTGGCCGCATGCATGCTTGCCCTCGTCGTTGCGTCGAGCAAGTACCTGGAGCGAACCTGGCTCGGGGCGTCGCTGACGGCGCTCAAGGACGACGAGAGCGCTTCTTCGTCCGTCGGTATTCCCGTTGCCTCCTACAAGGTGGCCGCCTTTACGCTGAGTGCCGCCTTCGCGGGCATGGCGGGAAGCATATATGCGCCCTTCTTGAGCGCGATAACCCCCTCGAGCTTTGGTTTCACCGAATCAGTCGTCATACTTTCGATGCTCATTTTCGGAGGAATCGGCACCATCAGGGGCGCGCTTCTTGGCGCGCTCATTCTGGGAGCCCTTCCCGAAGCTTTCAGGTTCATCTCCAATTTCCGGCTTCTCACCTTCGGGGTGATTCTCCTCCTCATGCTGCGTTTCCAGCCGCAAGGTCTGGCTGGGGAAGCGAGCGCGGCGTCGCGCCTCCATTGGAATGGCCCTGGCCCCGCTCGCGGAAGCAGCTTCCGGGCCCCCGCCAGGGAGGCTCGGGCATGGGGAGGTCGTAAGAGCCATGGCGCTCCTGGAAATCACGGACCTGTGCGTGCGCTTCGGCGGCCTCAAGGCGCTTGACGCCATCGACCTTTCCGTCGAGCGGGGGCAGTTCCTCGCCGTGATCGGTCCCGAATGGCGCCGGCAAAACGACCCTTTTCAACGTGATTGCCGGGGCGCTCAAGCCCACCTCCGGCAAGGTCTTGTTCGACGGCACGGAGGTGCAGGGCACAATGCCGGCGCGCATGAGCCACCTCGGCGTCAGGCGCAGCTTCCAGGTCCCGCGTCCCTTTTCCTCGATGACCGTCCGGGAAAACATCCGGGTCTCGGCCGCGGGCAAAAACATCCTCCACACGCTCCGCTGCCTTGCGCCGTGTGGCCGCAACCGCTCCATCGCGGAGCGCGTCGACGAGGTGCTGGAGCAGGTCGGTCTGTCGGCGCAGGCGGAGCGCCGCGCGGGCGCGCTCACCATGGGCGAGCTGCGACGGCTGGAGATCGCCCGGGCCATTGCGAGCCGCCCGTCGCTTCTCCTTCTCGACGAGCCTGCCGCCGGCATAGGCGCGGATGGGATACGGCCGCTCGCGGAGCTCATTCGGAGTGTGCAGCGTTCGGGGCTCACCGTCATGCTGGTGGAGCACTACGTCGGCCTCGCGCTGTCACTCTCCGACCGTGTCGTCGTCCTGGACGAGGGGAGGAAGATCGCGGAAGGGATCCCCGAGGAGGTGCGTAACGATAAGCGGGTGATCGGCGCATATCTCGGGAAAGAGGGCTCTCTATCGGCCCGCCCGAAGGCCGGCGAAGGGAACAGGCCATGAGGGCAGAGGCACTGCTGTCGGTTTCGGGCCTCCACGCGGGATATGGAAGAATCCCCGTACTCCACGACGTTGCCATCGAAGCGGCAAGGGGAAGCTTTACTGCGATCGTCGGCGCGAACGGGGCGGGCAAGACGACCCTTCTCAAGTGTCTTATGGGTCTCGTGAAGGCAACGGGTGTGGCGACCTTTTGCGGCCGCTCCCTTCTCGAGATTCCAGCATTTCGCCGCGTCGAGCTCGGAATCGGGTATGTCCCCGAGGGGCGCCATGTTTTCCCGGACTTGAGTGTGGAGGAGAATCTGCGTGTGACCTCGTCGCGTCTTTCAGGAAAAAGGGAACGCGAGGTCCTTGGTGAAGTGTACGAGCTGTTTCCCCGTCTCGCCGAGCGCAGGACGCAGACCGCCGGAAGCCTGAGCGGCGGGGAGCAGCAGATGCTCGCACTTGGACGCGCTCTCGCTCTGGACCCTTCCGTGATCGTGGCGGACGAAATCTCCCTCGGCCTCGCCCCCGTCGTGGTGGACCGTCTGTTCGAGGTGCTTGCACAGCTCCATGCAGAGGGGAAGACTATTCTTCTTGCCGAGCAGAATGCGCGCATTGCGCTGGAGGCGGCGGACCGGGCTTACGTATTCGAGGCGGGGCAGGGTGATCCTCGAAGGCCCGGCCGCTGATCTGGCCAAAAACCCAAAAGTGGTTGAGGCATATCTGAGTACTTTACCCGCCTGAGAAGAAGCCGCCGTAGGATTCACGAGGAGGCTATACATGAGCGGTTCAGCAAGGGAGAAGGTTCTGGCCGAGCTCGGTATCGGGAGCGGGGCAGCGCGGCCTGTGCGGGCGCCACGAGGCGTGGAGCTGCACTGCAAGGGGTGGCACCAGGAGGCGGCCCTGCGGATGTTGTGCAACAACCTGGACCCGGGCAACGCTGAGAAGCCGGACGAGCTCATCGTGTATGGCGGGACGGGGAGGGCCGCCCGCAACTGGCGCTGCTTCGACGCCCTGGTGACCAGCCTTCTTGACCTTGGCGACGATGAGACGCTCCTGGTCCAGTCCGGCAAGCCGGTCGGGATTCTGCGCACGCACCGCATGTCCCCGCGCGTGCTGATCGCCAACTCCAACCTTGTCCCGCATTGGGCCACATGGGAGCATTTCCACGAGCTGGAGAGACGGGGCCTGATGATGTTCGGGCAGATGACCGCGGGCTCCTGGATCTACATCGGAACTCAAGGGATCCTGCAGGGGACGTTCGAGACATTCGGCGCCCTGGCGGAAAAACATTTCGGCTCGACTCTGGCCGGGAAAATCGTGGTGAGCGCGGGACTGGGCGGAATGGGAGGCGCGCAGCCCCTCGCGGTGACCATGAACGACGGCGTGCTGATCTGCGTGGAGGTGGACGCCGCGCGGACAAGGAGAAGGCAGGAAACGGGCTACCTGGACACCGTGGCGAAGGACCTCGCGTCCGCGATGGCGATGGCACGGGAGGCCGCGGAAAAAAAGAAGCCGCTCTCCATCGCCGTGACGGGCAACGCCGCGGACGTTCTCCCGGGGATGGTCCAGGCGGGGTTCATCCCCGACGTGGTGACGGACCAGACAAGCGCGCACGACGAGCTTGGGGGCTACGTGCCTCATGGCATGAGCCTGGATGCTGCCCTTGCGCTGCGAAAGTCCGATCCAGGGCGCTACATCGAGGCGGCGCGTCGTTCCATGGCAGTGCACTGCCGGGCCATACTCGACATGAAGGCGCGCGGCGCGGTGGCTTTCGACTACGGAAACAACCTCCGCGGCCAGGCCCTGGCAAATGGAGTCACGAACGCATTCGACTACCCGGGGTTCGTTCCCGCATACATCCGTCCCCTTTTCTGCGAAGGGGAGGGGCCCTTCCGATGGGTGGCGCTTTCCGGTGATCCAAAGGACATCGACGCAACCGATGAGGCGCTCCTGGAAGCTTTCCCCGCACAAGACCAGGATGGTGCGATGGCTCCGCCTGGCCCGATCTCGCGTGAAGCACATGGGGCTGCCGGCAAGGATCTGCTGGCTGGGCTATGGCGAGCGCGACAGAGCGGGAAAGATCTTCAATGACCTTGTGGCCTCCGGCAGGGTCAAGGCGCCCATCGTGATAGGCAGGGACCATCTGGATGCGGGATCCGTGGCGTCTCCCAACCGGGAGACCGAAGCCATGCGGGACGGCACGGATGCGGTGGCGGACTGGCCGCTCCTCAACCTCATGGTGAACGTTGCATCGGGTGCGAGCTGGGCGTCCTTTCACCACGGCGGAGGCGTCGGCATTGGCTACTCGCTTCACGCCGGCCAGGTGACCGTTGCTGACGGCACGGCGGAGGGTGAGCTTCGCGTCACTACTGTTCTCAGAAACGATCCTGCCACCGGCATTCTGCGCCATGCGGACGCGGGATACGAGAAGGCCATCGAGACGGCGAAGGAGCGAGGGGTCGTCATCCCCATGACTGGGGAAGGTGGCGCATGAGCCCCAGCCTTGTGCAATGCGTGCCGAACTACAGCGAGGGCCGCAGGCAGGAGGTGATAGAGGCCATCGTCGCCCCGTTTCGCGGCGCGCGCGGCGTCCACCTCCTGGACTGGCGGGCCGACCCCGACCATAACCGCCTGGTGGTGACCCTTGCGGGCCACCCGCGGCCTCTGCAGGATGCGCTGCTGGCATCGGCGCGCGCGGCAATCGCCTCGATTGACCTTCGTATTCACGTCGGTGCGCACCCCAGGATCGGCGCGGTGGACGTGATCCCCTTCGTGCCCCTGCGCGGCATCTCAATGCAGGAATGCGTGGCCATGGCGCGAAGCTTCGCCGAGCGCTATGCGCGGGAGACGGGAGTGCCGGTCTATCTCTACGAGGAAGCGGCGCTGCGGCCGGAGCGCCGGAACCTGGAAGCCGTGCGCCGCGGCCAGTTTGAAGCGCTTGTGAAGGAAATGGGAAACCCGGATCGCACCCCGGACGTGGGGGAGGCGCGCGTGCACCCCAGCGCCGGAGCAACGGTGATCGGCGCCCGGCAATTCCTCGTGGCGTTCAACATCAACCTGCGGAGCAGGGACATCGCGGGCGCTCGTTCTATTGCTCGCACCATCCGCGCTTCCGGCGGCGGCCTTTCCCACGTGAAGGCCGTGGGCGTGGAGCTGAAGCACAAGGGAATGGTGCAGGTCAGCATCAACGTCACCGACTTCCGCATCAATCCCTTGCACGAGGTGCTGGAGCTTGTGCGGAAGGAGGCCGCGGCCAGGGGAATCGAGGTGGCGGAAACAGAAATATACGGCCTGGTTCCCGCAGAAGCGCTCGTGGCCGCCGCGGCGCGCTCCCTCCTGCTGGCCGACTTCGAGTTGACCCAGGTCTCTGGACCTCAGGCTCCTGGACCTTCTGGGGCAGGGCGAGCAATGAGCGTCTCCCTCTTCCGCAACGCGCGCATCTGGACGCCACCCGACGCGGGGCGCGCCCTGCGCGGGCAGCAGCAGGGGAGCGTCGAATCGTGGGAGAAAGGCGCCCTCCTTTGCCGCGACGGCCGGGTTCTTTCCGTGGGAGATGAGGCATTGGTTCTCGGGTCGCTTGCCGCGCAAGGCGCGCCCGCCGTGCAGGCGGAAATGGACTGCGGAGGCCGGTGCCTGATCCCGGGCTTCGTGGATCCCCACACACACCTGTGTTTTATGAAACCGCGGGAAAGAGAGTTCCTGGCCCGGCTCAGGGGCGCTGACTACCTGGAGATCCTGCGCGCCGGCGGGGGGATCCTCTCTTCCGTGGAATCAGTGCGCGCGGCCTCTGAAGCGGAGCTGTTTGCAGCCACCCTGTCCCGCGCGCACTCCGCGCTGCGGCTGGGAACGACCACAATGGAGGTGAAAAGCGGCTACGGCCTCTCCCTGGAGGCGGAGCTCAAGCAGCTGCGTGTCATCCGCAGCGTTGCCGGCGAAGCGCCGCCCCGGATCGTTGCCACTTTTCTCGGCGCCCATGCGGTGCCGGCCGAGTTCAGGGGACGCGAGGAAGCGTACGTGGACCTCATTGTGCAGGAAATGGTCCCTGCCGTCGCCCGGGCAGGGACTCGCGCGTTTCTGCGACGTCTTCTGCGAGCAGGGCGTTTTCGAGCTTTCACAGTCGCGGCGAATCCTCCAGGCGGCGCGCGCGGCAGGTCTTGGATGCAGGCTCCATGCTGATGAGCTCCATGACACGGGAGGAGCAGCTCTTGCCGCGGAGGCAGGCGCGGCATCCGCTGACCATCTCCTCGCTTCTTCCGATGCAGGCCTGAGGGCCATGGCATCCGCCGGTGTCGTCGCGGTCCTGCTGCCGGCAACCGCGTACAGCATGCGCAAGCCGTATGCCCGGGCGCGCGCCATGATCGACATGGGCCTTCCGGTGGCGGTCGCTACGGACTGCAACCCAGGCTCCTCGTACAACGAATCCATGCCGTTCGCGTTCGGGCTGGCGGTGCTGCAGATGGGCCTCTCCGTGACGGAGGCCCTGGCGGCCGCGACACTCAACGCCGCGTATGCTCTCGGGCTCGGCGCCGAGGTGGGGAGCCTCACCGCGGGAAAGCGCGCCGACTTCCTGCTCCTGGACGGCGAGACCCCGGGGATTCTCGCTTTCCGCCCGGGTATTGCCCCGATTGATGAAGTCTTTTTCGGGGGAACGAGCGTATGGCGGAAAAACTGATTGGCTGCCTCGACTCGCAGCGGGACGGTCCTTCCGTGCTGCGCTGATCGCGGATTGACGAAGCAACATCCTCGTCGTACATATAAGCACAGCCATGAAAGAATCCGTTCATTCTCGAGATCCTGCCGAGACCTGGGAAATCCAATTTACAGAAGCTGAAGGGGGCTCCTATTTCAAAAGCGAGCGCGCCAGCCACCCGTACACTCCTCGCCGTGAAGACGACATCCCGTCAGGCGCCCGCGAGCCTCTTGAGGATACGTGCGGTATTCAGGACCTGAGCCAGATATTCATAATCCCATGGGCGGTCCGCTCTGTCGGGCGGCTCAGCCAGAAGGTGATTTCTCCCAACAGCGTCCTGGCCCTCGGAGATCGGGCGGTTGGTTTGTGGACGGAAAAACCACAGCCAGGGGTGAAGATTTCGATTCCCCTGGAAAAAGTGGCCGCAATCGAGGACGTGGCGATCCTCCTCTACGGTCGGCTCAGTTTTGTGCCCTTTGGGGACCGGCTGACCATCCGTTACAATACAGTGGCACGCCGTGAAATGGAGCCGGCGCTCCTCCGCCTCAGGAAGAGGTTGGCAGGATCCGCCCGGCCCGTCCCCCGTGCCGAGGCGTGGACGGCTGAACCGCCTTACAAATGGAAAGTTCTGCTCCAAGAGCCCCTGGTCAGGCTTGAAGAGGACTCCCCGGTTATTTCTTCATTTGCAGCCGTCCCCGGGAGGTCCCGTCATGAGGCACAGCGCAGGCAACTCCTTGTTTTGAACCCCTTTGAGCTGGTGTACTTGTGTGACCCGATGGAATCCACCGAACGATACGGAGTCGATTCTTTTGTCATCCCAAGGTCGCGAATGACAGGAGTGCGAATCCAGGGAAATACCCTGGAGGTCGGCTCAAACGGCGCCCATATCTTTCTCTCGATGGCGCCCCCGCTTCAAGAGGCCGCGGTCCGATGGGTCGCTGCCGTCTCTTGACGCGAATTATCCGCGCATCTTAAAGTGAAATGACTGGGGATGGAGTCCCCCCAATCCAACCGCCTTCTTCCGAGGGCCGATGACTCCTACAAGAAACCACGGGTGGAGGAAGATTCATGGCAAAGATCAGGGCAATCCATGCCCGCGAGGTGCTGGATTCTCGCGGCAATCCCACAGTTGAAGTCGAGGTGGAGCTGGACTCGGGACTCAAGGGTCGCGCCATCGTTCCGTCGGGAGCATCCACCGGCGAAAGAGAGGCGGTTGAGCTCCGCGATGGAGACAAGAACAGGTACGGCGGTAAGGGCGTCCGCAAGGCCGTGGAGAACGTCAGGACAAAGATCACGAAAGCGGTTATCGGCCAGGAAGTCACCGCGCAGGGATCCATCGACGCCGCAATGGTTGCCCTCGATGGCACCCCGAACAAGGCGAACCTTGGCGCCAACGCCATCCTTGGCGTTTCCCTTGCCGTCGCACGCACGGCCGCTCTCCATCTGGGTCTTCCCTTGTATCGCTACCTGGGCGGCGTCAACGCGGCTCTCCTCCCGGTTCCCTGCATGAACATCATCAACGGAGGCAGGCACGCGGACAACACCGTGGACTTCCAGGAGTTCATGGTTGCGCCGCACAACGCCCCCAGTTTTACGGAAGCCATCCGCATGGGAATAGAGACTTTCCATTCGCTGAAGGGAATCCTTGCGAAAAAGGGGTACATCACCGCGGTGGGAGACGAAGGGGGCTTTGCGCCGAACCTCAAGTCAAATGGGGAGGCAGTGGAGCTGATACTCGAGGCAATCACGAAAGCCGGGTTCAAGCCTGGAGCTGACATTTCCCTCTGCCTGGATCCGGCCGCGAGCGAGATGTGGGAGGACGGCAAGTACGTCTTCTTCAAGTCCCATACGGATTCCAAGACGCCGGAGCAGATGGTTCGGCACTGGGCTGACTGGGTGAAACAGTACCCCATCATTCTCCTGGAAGACGGAATGGCGGAGAACGACTGGCCGGGATGGCAGGCGCTCACAAAGGAGCTTGGAAACCGCATCGAGCTAGTCGGAGATGACATCTTCTGCACGAATCCCCAGATCGTTGCCAAGGGAATCGAGCAGGGCGTGGCGAACTCCGTCCTCATCAAGCTGAACCAGATCGGGACCTTGAGTGAGACGCTGAAGACCATGGAGCTGGCCGGCTCACACGGCTACAACTGTTTCGTTTCCCACCGTTCAGGGGAGACGGAGGACACCACGATAGCTGATCTGACGGTAGCGACGGGCGCGGGGCATCTCGAAGACAGGGCTCTGGATGCAGGAGTGAGCGGATTGCCAAGTACAATCAGCTCATCAGGATCGAGGACGAGCTTGGCTCTCAGGCGAGGTTCGCGGGAAAGGCCGCATTCAAGAACGCGGCCGGCTGAAAAGACTGCCGCGCATTCGCGTCAGTTCTCGTTTTCAAAGATCTTCCTGTAGAGATCCTCACCAAAGCTCGTCTCCAGGGGTTCGCCTTCGAATAACTTGAAAGTGCGAGCCCCATTTTCTTTCTCTCAGCTCGAAGGAAGATAGCATCTTCCATTTTCATGTCGTAGAAGCTGTGCGCAAAATCGTGAAGATGGGTAACGTAGAAAACCTTGACTTTCTTTTCCGATAACGCACGGACTATCTGCCGCGCGATCTCCGAGCCCTCTCTTTCGTTCGTTGCGGCGAATGATTCATTGAAGAAGAGAACGGAATGGGGGGTCAGGCTGTCCACAATCTCGCTCATGCGTTTCAGCTCTTCGTCCAGCTTGCCGCTTCTCATCGTGGCATCTTCTTCCCGCTTGTAATGCGTGAAAATGGCGCTGCAGACACTGGAGCTGAAGGACTGCGCAGGCACGAACATGCCGCACTGCATCATGAGCTGGGCGAGCCCGATCCCTCGCAGCAGAGTTGATTTGCCACCCTGGTTTGCCCCGGTGATTATCATGAGATTTTGCCCGTCTGCGTCAGCGTCGTTGCCGACGACTCTCTGGTCCGTGGTCAACGTCAAGCAGACATCATACAAGCTCCGAAAGGACAGCCTGTGTTCATCGGGCGGGAAAGGCTCAGGAAAGCACACGGATTCGCCCTTCCTTTCGAGACGGTCAAACAGGTTCAGGCATCCGACAGAGAAGGCAAGCTCAGCTCTCATCATGGCAAAGAAGCTGACAATATGGTCCGTGGACTGCGCCAGAGCGTTTGCCACAAGATTGATCCCTCGGTCACGGAGCTCCGCCAG
This sequence comes from uncultured Thermoleophilia bacterium, assembly GCA_963848545.1. Lineage (GTDB taxonomy): Bacteria > Actinomycetota > Thermoleophilia > UBA2241 > UBA2241 > CAIXSE01. The sequence goes on along the minus strand of CAWKEZ010000110.1, from coordinate 8,394 downwards.
GGCCTTTGCCCCATTTTCATCTCTGTCGCTTATGGAGAACGAATAGGAAGGAGACCCCCTGTCGAAGATCCGCTTCATCAAGCTCCGCTTATCGTGCGGCTTGCGAAGCACGTACGTGCTGCCCTTGTTTCCCTTCCCCAGCTCAGCGCTTATCAGCACGCCATCTCGGAAAGCCAGTGTCTTGAGGTGAGCCTGGATGGCGGTGAAATACTCTTCGTCAAGCTCTGCCTTGAGCATGGCGAAAAGCCGGGTGAACCCTTCTGAGGTAAACGCGGCGGCGTGCTCGTCCGCGATATTCCGCAGCCTCTTCAGCTGGCCGACGAACATCTGAAGGACATGCACAGACCTGTGCAAAATCGTGGAGGGAAGGTTGCTGAAGATCCCCAGGTAAAATTTCTTCTCCTTTTCGATAGATTCCACCGCCAACTCATACATCTCGCGGACAATACCGGGATTTTTCAGGCAGTCCCTCAGGACATCCTGGCGATAGCGAATGGAATCCAAATCTTTGAGAGGCGAAAGGACAACCTTCCTTGCCACCTCACGGAGATCCTTGGCGCCGCGTGACATGGCGTTGAACAGCGTTTCCAGCTCCAAGTCCTGCGTCAGGGCCAGCTCATTGGATGGCAGTTTCCGCTGAAGGTCAAAGTCCTGATCCTTGTACAGGAGAAAAGCTTTCATGACGGTATTCGTTCCCTCAGGAAATCGTAGGTCAGCCGGTATTTTTCAGCGAGTGATATCGCGTATGCCAGCCCGTCCGCGCGCTTGCGCACGACTTTGTATGTCCGAACTCGCCGGGTTTTCGGGGTCGACGGCGCTGACCATGCTGACCGTTTTTTCGTTCATCGTGGAAAGCTCGTCAAGGAACGTCACGCAAACGCACAACGAATCCTGCTGGAGTATTCTCTCCATCACCTTCCTACCGAGGAAGACGGCGTCTTTAAGGGTCGTGGAATTGAAGATCTCATTCATGATGATGATGCTGTTCGAAGTGGCCTGGGCAAGGATCTGGTGAATCCGGACAAGGTCATCCTCGAGCTTTCCCCTCAGATTCCGGATGTCTTCTTCCTTCTCAAAATGGGTGAATCAGCCGGTCAAAAAGGAAAAGTCGCGCTTCCCGGCCTTGGACAGCGCACCCAAGGCTTGCAAGGTAGTGCATCTGCCCGTACATGCGCGCGAACGTCGTCTTACCGCCTTGATTCGGACCCGACACAACGAAAACCCGCTCTTTACCGCTCAAGGAAAAGTCGTTGCAAACCGAGAAGGATCTTCGGCGGCAAGCTTGCGTGCCAGGGCCAAGTCGAAGCATTCAACGCTTTCGACTTCTTTGCGCGTGTCGGAAACGCTGGGATAGCAGAATTGCAGTCCTCTGTGCTTCAAGCCTGCCATGATGTCCAGGTACGCCATGTAGAACTGCACTTCCCGGTCAAAAACGGCGATCGTTTCATTCAGGTGGCCGGCGTTCCGTACTCCAAAATCGCTGAGGTCCTGAAATATCTCCGGATGTAACCGGGCCACCAAGTCCAAAACTTGCGCCTCTATGTGATTCATGTCATTTCCGTCTCGGAACTTGGCCAGGTAATCTTTTCCTGCGCCCTGTTTGAACTTCTCAAATGTTTTTTCCACGTCGGCGCTGTAATCCATTTCAGATTCGTAGGCGCGAACTCTCACGTGGTTGCCCCTCACCTGAACGCTGTAGCGCACTGAAGACAGGTCGGTCTGAAGCTTTTTTATCTGCGCCTGGAGGGAGCGAAAGGCTTCTGACGACACATATCCAGCTACGTACTCGCGGAAGGCCAGGAGCCCGCGGGATTTGAGCTCGAGGAGGGACAGGTCGCGCGTCAGGCACCATACGGCTTCGCAGTAAATCTCAACCGCGTCCAGGAACCATTTTTCTTTTTGGTACTTGTAATGCAGCTTGTCTGCCTGGGCAAAATGCTGGCGCATGGTCCGCATCTTCTGCGCAAACGACTCTATCTTCTCAAAGAGCGGCTGGCTTTCGAGGTCCTGCATGACCTCCTGGCGGTACAAAATTGCATCAACGTCATGGAGCGGGGCGTAATAATACGGCTTCAGGTTGTATTCCTGCTTTGTGGCAGTAATTGCCTCTACAATCTGATCCAGGTTCAGATCAATGAAGAACTGTGGCGCCTCGGTGTTTTCTTGTGTGATGCTGCCATCGGTTTTTCTGGTAAGCACGCTGCAGAAAATCATTGGGGAAAACGTGCCCACGTCGCTGTCGAGGCTCTTTTCCACCTGCTCCGAGAGTTGGCGCAGGATGGATAGCAATTTCACCTGCGCTCGCCTGGTCTCCTCGGCGGCATCCGCATCCAGGGGGCCGTAGGCGGCGAGGCGTTTGGGCTCCATTTCCGCGAGCGCGATCCAAACGGCGTCGAGGGCCAGACGGAATGACCTGAGGCTTCCCATTGTTGGGCTTTCCAAGGCGATTCCTCCCGATTCGAGAAATTGCCGCGCGATACCGCGGAAGGAGGCCACGTAGTCAGCGATGACCTTCCGCTGGGTGGGCGTGGCATCAGGCAGGCAAGGAGGAAACAGCAGGTCATCATTCAGCGGGCTCAGATTTGCCGTGGCCGACGCGAGCTGCTTGTCTATGTGGATGAACTTGGCAAGCAAGTAACGTCTGTGATTTTCACTGAATGGCATCTCACCCCTCCATTCTCCCTGGTGCCGGCGGGCAAGAGCGGCGTCCACCGGCTCGCTTTGTGCTCAGGCATCATCAGCCAGTAGGGGCGGTTTCGCGGAGGAATGCCATCTCCGTTTCCAAATATATACGCTTGCCAGGCGAGCCATCAAGAGGCGGGAAGATGCGACGTATCGTTCAACGTAACGAGCGTGAAGTCGTTATTTTCCATCTCTATCTCGTTGATCGCGCACGTGTCCTGCCTCAGGTGCCAGAGTCGATCGTTTCCCAGCCCAAGGACAACCAGGAGCATTACTCGATTGAAGTCGGTATGCGCCACGGCAACCACTGTCTGCCCGTGGTGACGCGAGGCGATGATCCCAAGCGCCGTGAGGCAGCGTTGCCGTACGTCATCCAGTGACTCTCCACCCGGCATGTGGACCGTATGGGGAGACGAATGCCAGGCGGAAAGCAGATCCGGCCACTGGACGCGAACCTCATCTGGCGAGAGGCCCTGCCATTGACCGAAATCCATGTCGATAAGCGCGGGGAGCACTTCGACTTTCAAAGAGGCCGCTTCCGCGATGGCCTCGGCCGTGCTCACGGCCCGAGAGAGCGGGCTCGAATAGAGGGTTGCCGGCTTCCACCGGGCGGCGATACGCAACCCGGTGTACAGCGCCTGGCGGATTCCGGTTTCGTTCAGCGGAACGTCAAGCCGGCCTCGAAATCGCTCCTCCACGTTCCAATCCGTCTGCCCGTGACGTACGAGAAGAAGTCTGGTCACCTGGTCTGACCGGACGCCATTTTCTCTTCGATTTTCAACAGGATATGGCTGCTGTCCTTGTCGTGCGGATCCTGACGGAGGGCCTCGATGATGCACCTCTTTGCTTCCCGGATAATTCTCCTGTTTGTACAGGCACCATGCGAGGTGCTGCTTGAATCGGGCTTCGAACGGGTTAAGGTATGCCGCCCGCCGAAACTGGGATTCGGCGACCTCGAACATCTCCCTTCCCAGGGCGTACATTCCCAGCGAATCCCTGTCATATCCCAGGAACCTGCTGGGCCGCATCTGCTCTTCTTTGACCTCATCCTGGCGCGGGCTGATAACGATTTTCCGACGCATGAAGTAACCTCCGTGCACGGTGCGCACGAAGCGGCGTTCTTGGATCAGGAGTTATCAGCCTTGCAGCAGTTAGGGTGAACTCCATCGCCCTGAAAAATCTACCAGCGAAGCTTGCCTTCGTCAATTGCCGGGTTGTGCGTGGGTCACGTTGTGATTTCGAAGATACGGGCACTGCCGTCGGCGAGCGCCACGTGCAGGATCGCTTCTCTTTCATTCCAACCGAAAGCGGGAGCCCTGTCCCTTGGAAAGGCGCAGCGCGCCTTTGACCGCTTGCCGGCCGCCTGCCGGATTGGAAGGTCTACCGCCTTCTCCTTGCCTTCCGTCCGCCATACTGCCACGTAGAGCGTGCTGCCGCAGTCGATTCCAAGGCTCATGTGCTCGTCGGCCATGCTTGCGAGCCCCAGCGGCCAGAACGGTACGCCCCGGTTCAACCGTTCGCAGATGCCCTTGTGATAGGCGATTCCTTCGTGGACGAACTGCCGGCGTTCTTCGGAGAGCTCGGCCAGGTGCCCGCTCTGGTGGATGCGAAGCAGGACCGCGCTCACCATGTTGAAGATGGTCTCCTCCACGGTGCCGTCGCGCAGCGGATATGACCAGATGGCCGCCTGCTCAGGGGGCAGGGCAGTGGGGCAGTTGGCCGCGATTGCGGCCATCAGGCGGTAGTCGGTCTGGTCGGTCACGGACTGGATGCTGTGACGAGAGAGCAGCGACCAGGTCATCCGCATGCCGCCGCTGGAGCAGTTTTCCACCACCAGCGAGGGGTAGCGGGCAAACACGCTGTCCAGCCAGTCGAGGTAGGCGCGCGTGTGCCGCAGCAGGCCGTCGCCCGCGCTGTCGGCGTCCCGTTCGGTCCCGGGTCCCGCGTTGATGTTGTAGTCCATCTTGATGTAGCCGACCCCCCACTCCTCCACGAGACGGCGCACCACGCTGTCCGCGTGGTCACGCACGCCGGGATGGCGAAAGTCGAGCTGGTAGCGTCCCTCATCGATGACCGGCCGGCCGTTGCGCTGGAAGAACCAGTCCTTGGGAACGCGCTCCACCAGGGGACAGCGGATCCCCATGACCTCCAGCTCCAGCCACAGGCCGGGGATCATCTCTTTTTTGCGGATGTAAGCCAGCGGCTCCTGGATCCCGCCCGGAAACCGGGCCTTCGAAGGCAGCCACTCCCCGACGCCGTCCCACCAGGCGCCGTCCGCGTACCAGCCGGCATCAATGCAGAAGTAACGGCAGCCGGCCCGGGCGGCGGCGTCAATGAGCGGGAGGAGCTTCTCCGTGGTCGGGTCGCCGGAGAGGCAGTTCATGTAGTCGTTGAAGATGACGGTGGGATGCTCGTTGTCATCGTTGGGCCGGCGGATGGCGCGTCGATACCGAGTCAGCTCCTGGATCGAGCGCTCGAATCCGCCCTGCACCACCACGACGGCGCAGGGCTCAGACAGGAAGCGCTCGCCCGTGCGCAGCCGGCGGAGGAACGCGTTCTCCTGGTAGGTGGGACCCGAGAGCTGAATGTACAGCTCGCCGGCGATGTCGCTGAGCTCCCAGTGCCAGGAGGCGTGGGTCTCGATCTGCCAGGTGAGCGTCTGTCCGAGGTCGGTGTTCTCGTAGCTGCCCATGGGCAGGTGCTCGGACGCCGGCCATGTCCCCGTGCTTGTGCAGGAGATGCGCTTCATCGAGAATCGGTTCACCGCGAGGTAGCCCAGCTCGGCGAGAGTGTACGAGCGCCACTGGGCTTCCCCGTACCACGTGCTGTGCGGAATGCGCACCACGGCGTCACGGTCCCGAGGTCCGCGAGCGCCGCGGGAGAGCCCCGTCAGCGCAAAGGAGCTGATGTACTCTATAGGCCGCTCCCGCTCCCCCTGGTTCTCAAGCTCGGTCCAGCTTCGGACCACGGGAATCCCGTCGAAGAGCTGCAGATGGCTGGTTACCAGCAGCCCGTCGTGTTGCTGCGTGATCTCCAACTTCCTGCCGAACCGGTTGCGGGTGTCACGGGAGCTCACGTACCGAAGGAGCGAGCCGGGGCTGGAGCCCGTGTGCTTGCTGCCGTGGTGATCGTTCTGATTCTGGCCCGATTCGTGCACCTCAACCAGTCGAAAAGCGCGGGCGCTGCTCTCTGCGGGCGGCTGCGAAGGCGGACGCGACTGCGGATGCGCCGACAGCGAGAGCAGGCGGACATCGCCCTCGTCGGTCACCTGGACCGTCAGGAAAATCCCGTTCTCGTTGCACTCGATAGTCACCGCTCCTCCCCTGGACATGCGCGCATGACGGGATCACCCCTTCAGGGCGCCGACGGTCATGCCCTTGATGAAGTATCGCTGCAGCGCGACGAACAACGTGGCAATGGGGAGCACGGAGATCACGATGGCAGACATGGCCGACGTGTAGTCATTGGTCTGCTGCGAGAACAGGGACTGGATGGCCACGGTGAGCGTGCGCAGCCGGCCCGTGCTCACGTAGAGACTGGCCATGAGGTAGTCGTTCCAGATCAGGAAGGACTCCATGATGATCAGCGTGGCCATGGCCGGCCTCAAAAGCGGGATCACGATGCTGAAGAACGTGCGGTACAACGAGCTGCCGTCCACGCGGGCGGCTTCCTCCAGCTCCACCGGCACGGTGGACATGAAGCTCGTCATGAGGAACACGCCGAAGGACATGCCCGTTGCCACGTACATGAGGATAACGCCGTACGCGGTGTTGGTCAGGTGCAAGGAGTAGCCAATGATATAGATCGGAAGGAACAGCGCCTGGTAGGGGATGAGGATCCCGATAATGAAGTAAATGTAGGAGAACTTGAAGAAACGTCCGCGGTTACGCGCGATGGCCCAGGAAGCCGCCCCTGCAAAGACCGCGAGGATCAGCACGGACACCCCGGTATAGAACAGGGTGTTGAGGAAGCTCGTGCCCATGTTCAGGCGGTACAGGGCGTTGGCGTAGTTCTCCCAGTTGAGGCTCTGCGGGAGGGAAAGAGGGCTGCCGAGGTACAGCTCCCGGGTCGTCTTGAACGAATAGCCCACGACGATCAGAAGCGGGAGGAGGAACACGGCCGCCACGATGGCCACGGCGAGCTGGGCGAAGACCTGGCCGACGGTCCGTTGTACGGCGCCGGCGCGACGGAAGGCGTGCATTAGAGCTGCACCTCACGCTTGCGCAGCACGGACACTTGTATGACCGCCACGATCAGCAAAACGACGACCAGCGTCATGGATAGCGCCGAGCCATAGCCGTACTGCCTGCCGCTGATGGCCGTGTTGTAGATCTGGTAGACGATGGAGGTCGAGGCCCGGCCGGGCCCGCCCCCGTGGAGGATACGATCAGCTCGTAGACCTTGAGCGATCCGATGGTTATGCCCACGATGCAGATCGTGAAGGCCGGCGCCAGCATCGGGACCGTGATGCCGAAGAACCTCCGCGTCCAGGAAGCGCCGTCCACGTGGGCCGCCTCGTACAGCTCCCGGGGAATCGACTGCAGGGCCGCGAGGTATATGATCATCCAGTAGCCAATCCACTGCCAGTTATTGGCCACGAGGAGACCCGACAGCACGGAACGGGCGTTGCCCAGGAGCAGGAAGTTGATGTTCGTCCCGAGAGCCGAGTTGATGGCCGGCAGCACGTTGGAGAACATGCGAAGCCAGACGAACCCCACGATCACCGGGCTGACCAGGCAGGGAACGAAAAGGATGGTGCGATAGACTTTGCGTGCCTTGATCTCGCTGTCGAGCACCACCGCGAACGCCAGGGCCAGCACGTTCTGGACGACGGTGTTCCAGAACGCGAACTTGAGCGTGAACCACCAGGCGTCCAGCGCGTAGGGATCATGCAGGATCTTCACGTAGTTGCCCAGCCCGACCCACGGAAGGTTCCGCGTAAACCCGTTCCAGCTCGTCAGCGAGTATCGCAGCCCGAGGAGCATGGGGACGATCAGGCCGACCGTGAACACCAGCATCCCCGGCGCCACAAGAGTTGCGTACTGTATCCGAATCTTCCGGCCCACCGAGGGGTTGCTCATCTTCCTTCACGCCTCATCTTGACAAGACCCGGGGAAGGCCAGCGCCTTCCCCGGGCTTGATCCAGCTCGGCTACGGCCGGCTGGCTGCCCTCCGGGAATCCGCGGCCGCAAGAGCCTGGTCGAGTGTTTCCTGCCCTTGCAGCCAGGAGGCGATGTCCTTGGCGTTCTCATCCTGGAACCCGCCCCACACGAGCTGGTTGTTGCCAGTTCCGGCGTCCACGATCATGTCCTTGGACGCGTAGGCGTCGATGTCGCTCTGGCTCGGGTTGGTGAACGTCGGCGTCACGCCCTTCAGCATGGAGGCGGTCTTGGTCTGGTTATAGATCTTCAGCGCCAGGTCCTTGTCACCCGTGATGACGCTGATCAGCTTGTCCACCGCATCCATGTTCCTGGTCTTGGCGCTTACCATGATTGTGATGTTCGGTTCGAAGATCGAGCTTGGAGTTGCCCGCCTCGTTGGGGAAGGGGAAAACGCCGAAGTCGGCGTCCGGGTCCACCGCCAGGAAGTTCTGGATGGACCACGAGCCGGGCACGTCCATCGCGGCCTTGCCCTGCACCAGGCGAGCATCACACTGTGTCTCCTCGAGGGAGAAGGTCTCCTGGGTCCACGTGTTGTCGTAGATGAGCTTGT
>CAWKEZ010000109.1:0-11809 GCA_963848545.1 uncultured Thermoleophilia bacterium | reverse complement strand
GAAGTCGGCGCTCGTGACCTCGCCGTACAGCGTAGCGCCCCAGTTTGGCCACAAGAGCCAGAAGCACATGAACGGGATCAGCTTGAACGTCTGCCAGACCGAGCCGCTGAACATCGAGGTCGGCATGCCCGAGCCGCTGTTGGAGACCGTGGCGGCGTAGGCGTTGTGGACGCCGTAGAGGTGGAGATTCTCGCGGTTGAACGCGTTGATGAAGCCGGTCTTCGAGGTGACGAGCAGGATGATGCCCGCCACGGCGACGCCGGCCAGGCCGATCCAGAGGGCCCACTTCTGGAAGGTCGCATAGGCCTTCATGCCGATGGCGACCAGGTAGGTGGCGAGGGCGATCGTGGCCAGCGACGCGACGAAGACGCCGTTGTGCGTGAGCAACCAGTCTGCGCTACCGCCGGCGCCGAGGATCCTCAGGATCGGGTTGATGAACGAGTTGACGCACAGGGCGCCGTAGATCGGGATCCAGAGCCAGAGGATGAACCACCAGCCCGTGGCGCCGAGCACGAAGCCGACAGAGCTGTGGAAGACGCGTGATTGCCAGACGTAGTCACCGCCGGCGCGCGGCATCGCCGAGATCAGCCCCGCGTACACGATCACTTCGAGCAACACCAGAACCGTGGTGATGACGACTGCCCAGAACACGCTGCCGCCGGGGATGAAGACCGCGTAGAGGAAGCCCCAGATCCCCAGGAAGATGTTGGTTGAGAAGAACGAGTACCTGAAGCCGTCCGTCGACGACCAGCCCTTGACGAGACCGCTGGCCTTCCTTACGAACAGAGTTTGTTCACCCGTAGGTGACGCGTTTGTCGCCATAAGCTCACCCTCCTAGCGCAGACCGGTAACGAACGGCGTCGCGCGCGCCGTTCCCCCCATTCCTACAGACGTCGGAGTCTCACCCCGAGGTCAGCCTGTAGCGCTTGACCTTGCTCTTGCCGTTGAGCTCCAGAACGCAGCCGGAAAGCATGCCTTCCACGTACGAGCTGCCCGGGTTGATGGCCAGAGTGCGGCCGATACGCACCGCGGCGCGGCTCTCGTGGATGTGTCCGTGAAGCGAAAGAATCGGCTGGACTTCTTCGATCACCTCCCTCACGGCCGTAGAGCCCACGTGGGCGGAGTCTTGGCCCTGAACCGTAAGCGTGTCCCAGTCGATCTTGGGTGCCACATCGAGCTGCGTGTCGTAAGGCGGCGCGTGCAGACCCAGGACGAGGCGCTCGGGCGCCGCCGTGGCCAGCTTGACGATGCCGAGGATGCGCTCCTTGAGCTTCGGCTCGTCCTCTTCGCGAGGGGTGTCCCACGGGGTGAGGTTGGTCCAGCCGCTGGAGGCGAGCTGGAAGCCCTCCGGCAAGTTCACGATGTTGCCCTCGCCGACCTGGATCTGCGTAGACTGGGCGAGGAGCTCGTCAATATCGTGCCGGTCGTCGTTGCCGGGGCACACGATGCACTGGATGCCCGAGCCCGCGAGGCGCTCGTCGGCCCAGGCGACCCAGTCCTGTACCGTCTTGCGCATCTGCTCATGGAAGAGCTCGTCGAGCTTGTCCTGGTCTGTCGTGTATCCGTCTCTCTCTTCGGCAGTCATGACGACGGGGTAGTAGCCGTGGTCGCGGATGAGCCGCACGTGGCGCGCCAGCTCCTCGCCACCGTCGAGATCGTGCCGCAGGTCCTGCATGTGGTAGACGTAGCGGTCTGAGCCCTGGTCGATGATGGGGACCACGGCCTTGCCCGTCATGTCGCCGCCGAGAATGAGGGTGTCTACCTCGTAGTGCTTGGCCGAGTTGATGAACTTGCGCCAGCAGACTTCCGAGCCGTGCACGTCTGTGGCGAAAAAGAGCCGAACATTCACGTTCTACATCCTTTCGCTCTCCGCGTGTGTGTGTGCATCAGTCCCCCTTCTCGTCGTTCCGGCGCGCTGGCACCCGGCAGGGCTCCACGTTGCCATACCGCCGCGTCGGCCGGACCCCGATCTCAGAGAGCCACCGCCTGCCGCCCACCCCCGTGGGCGCTTCTCTGAGCTCTCCCATCATGTGCGCAACAAGAGGCGGAGGGGTGGGAGCCGGTCTTTCGGGTTGTGAAGTCAAGCTCATCATGACCCCAGTGGCAGACATGGTCACGCGTTGCGCAGGCCGACGCTATCTTGAACGCTCAAGCGCTTTCCCGCTAGCCATTCTCGAGACGAGTTGATCGACCCGTTTGAGAGGGTGGCGGCGGGACGAGGCCCGTCAGGTGGTCGGCGCTCCCCCCATGACCTCCGATTCGGCAGAATCGAACAAATGATAACTAATAATAGGCTCGCGGAGCGCCGCGTCAAGTGCGAGTTTGTGGGAATGAGTCCGCACGCGTGCATTTCGCGGGCGGTTGGTAGGCTGATGCGACCCCGCGAGCGGCTCCCGGACAGCCCCAAAAGATGAGGGCCCTCGAACTGATTAGATCACTTCGAGGTCGCGCTCGATGGCGGCCAGTTCCTCCGGCGTGCCTTGAACCTTCGGCCCCTTGAACCACTTGCGAGCCGACACGGCGTACCAGATGGCGGTGCCGCCGATGACGACGGCCAAGACGAGCGGCGTGTAGCCCTGGCGTCCTCTCCTCTTCGAACGAGATGAGGTGCGGGCGGGGTGTGGCAAACGCCACACCCCTCCCTTTGTACGGCTTGCCGTATGGCAGCATGAAGATGATGCAGAAGACAACCCAGACGATCGCGATCCAGCCAATCCCGGCACTGCAGGTCTTGTTCAAGACAAAGGGACCGGGCACGAACGCCTTTGTGTTGATACGCCGCAGGAACACTGGCGTGAGGTAGGCGACATAGAGGCCAATGATCGTGATCGAGGTCCCAGCACTGTAGCCGTACGTGTTGATCAGGTAGGGGCAGGAGAGAATGAGCGCGCCGATGAGTCGCCCCGAAAGTGAAACACGCGGCTTCTAGCCCGCGGGTCACCGCCTCTTGCCTTCGGCTATCGGGTCCAGCTCGGCTGAGCGCACCGGCACCTGTCGCGGACCAGGGGCAGTCGCTCAGAACTTCGCCGGACAGCCGGCGAGCGTTCCTGCGCGGCGCAGGGCAAGGTGACCGAGGAAGCTCTCGAAGCGTAGCGCCCGTCCACCGCACATCGTCCACAGGTGTAGGAAGGGAAGGGAGTCGGCATCCGCGCCGCTGTGTGAACGCCGACAGAAGTAGTCACCCTCAGCGCTGAACAGGTCGCCCCGGCCGGTGCCCTCACCGTCCAGAGCCGTGAGTACGGTGCGGACAAGCTCCCAGCCGGGAGGCAGCATGAAGAGCCGCTGCGGAGTGATATCGTCGCTCGCAAGACGCGGCTGCGTTGGGAGCGGCGCCATCATGCCCCGGCCGCAAGGCAGGCGGATGTACCATTGTTCGCTGCTCGGTGAGCCGTCGCCCGCAAAGATCCGCCGGACCTCCGCGGACAAGGCCGGCCCACGGGCGCTGTAGAGGCCCCGCAGCGCCTGCATAGCAACCTCGTCTGGATCCTTGCGGCCGTGGATCATGGTCGCTTTATTCCCGCATTCTCCAGTCTGGTTACGAGTGGCGAAGAATCCCTCTCGGGCCCCGGGTTCGCGACGCCCAGGGCGACGCCGTCATCTTCTAAGTCGAGCACTCAGGTGGCGAGAGTCTTGGCAAGCGCCTGTCGACGGCCGCACAGATGGGCAGGAGAGTTCGTCGGGAGCCCGGCCTCCCGACGATAGGCAGTCCGCTGTTTACAAGTTCGCGAACAGTACTTCATGGTCGGACCACGAGATTGCGGGGCGATCGTGGCGACTGGGATCACTTATTGGAAGACCCCTCTCTCTGCGATAGCCGGCGCAACGCATGCTCTGTCTAGAACAGTAGTCTGCCTGCGCGGCCGTAGGTACCGGAAACGGCCGGCCACAGACGGGACAGCTTCTGGCATCCTCTGCACGAGGATTGGCCACGGGTAACCCGCGGCTACGCCGGCGAGCCGCCGCGGTCTTGCACCGAGACCAGCAGTACAAGGCCAATGGCCTCCGAGGCAAAGGGACCGGTTCGCGATAGACAGGGCAGGTCTTTGAAATGCAACGGTTCGGCGCCTGAGGAGTTTCCCCACATGCGCCCGAACCACGATGCACGCGTGTGAGCCTGATGGATTCGGACGCCTTCTCGATCATCTGCTCAGCGTTTACCGCCGCTGCGTCGCCGTCGTGGTGCGGCCGAGCCTTGGGGCGCATCCTCCGTGGGGGATTGGGCGGCCCGTGACGGCCGAGACCGTGAAGGAGCCGCAGACGGCGGCATTTGTGAGGCGCGGGACAGGACGAGGACAACGAGGAACGCTGCCCCTGGCAGGAGCACGATCACCAACGCCGCGATTGCCAGGCGGGTGCCACCGACCAACGCGATCGCGACACCGCCGACGGCAGTCGCGGCACTACCTGCGGACAACCACGTAGCTAAACGGCCCGAAAGGAGTCGGCGCAGTGGAGACGCGACGTTTAGAGCCAGCACGAGCATGAGGACGGCGGACGCAGCAATCGTCGTGAGGGCGATTCGGGCGGTGCTCGTCGACGCACCCACCGTTTGCCCAACCACGCGGCTACGGAAGACGTTCGAGACTGCGTTGAACACTCCCAGGAACAGGAGCGCAAACATGCCCAGACGGACGATCGCGACGATCCCTCCGAAGAAACCTGCGTTCGGTGTCTCCGGGGGCGTTCCGTACCGACGAGCCGCGCCGCGAGCCGCCAGTCATCGCGATCGTGGGCGGTCGGCCTCAGGCGCCGGTGAGCCAGGCGGGGTAGTCGGGGTCGGCGAGGCCGCGTTCGGCGCGTTCGAGCGCTTGAAGGCCCATGCCATGTAATCGAAATCGATCTGCGAGACGGTGTGCTGGATCATGTCGAAGATCTCGATCTTGTTGGAAAAGACGGCCTTGTCGTGGTAGACGCGCACCGCCTCGACGGCCTGCTTGATGCGTTCCGGGTGTCCGGCCATGGTGGCGGAGTGCATTACCTCGCCGTCGATGAAGTCGATGACCATGGCCCTCTCGGGCTCGATGACGTGGGCGACCCGGGGCGCCGTCCCGACCCGAGCCGCCTCGACCATGCACTGGCGCTCGACGTCGCGGTCGATGAACATGTCGGTACCGGCGCCCGGCACGCGCAATACGTACTTGCCGCCCTCCGGGTTACCCCAGCCGCCGTTCACCCAGACGATGTAGTTGTGGTTGGTGATGCCGCCGCCGAGCTCCTCCCAGCGCACATCCGTGCCCTGCCAGTCGGCGATGCGTGCGATGGCCTCGTCCGGCGTCAAGCCATGTGCCATGACAACTCCCTTTGTGCTTGCAGAGTGACACGATGAGGTGCGGGCGAGGCGTGGCTCTCAGGAGTCACGCCTCGCCCGCGGGTTCAGGTCTTGCGAGCGCCGTGTGAGGATCGGCTCGGCTCCTCCACGGTCCGGCTAGATCACACCTTGTCGAACTGCTCCAGTTCCGCCTCGATGGCGGCCAGCTCCTCGGGCGTGCCCTGGACCTTCGGCCCCTTGAACCACTTGCGCGCCGAGACGCCCCACCAGATGCCGGCGAAGCCGATCACGGCACCGACCGCGATCGGCGTCCAGTTGAAGGTCGTCAGGCTGTTGTAGGGCTTGTAGTACGGGAAGCAGAACACGATGCAGATAAAGACCACCCACACGATCGCGACCCAGTTGATCAGCGGCCCCCATCTCTTGCTCAGTACCCAAGGGCCGGGCACGAAGGCCTTGCCGTTGATGCGCCGCAGGAACACCGGCGTGAGGTAGGCGATATAGAGGCCGATCACGGCGATGTCGGTGACCGCGGCGTACGTGGAGGTGTTGACCAGGTAGAACGCGGAGAGGATGAACGCCCCCACCGCGCCGAACCAGGCGGTGCGCACCGGCACACGGGTGCGCTTGCTGACGTGATGCCAGAAGCGTGCACCGGGCACCGCGCCGTCGCGCGAGAACGCGAAGATCATGCGCGAGTTGGCCGTGACGGAGGCCGTCCCGCAGTAGAACTGCGCACCGATGACGACCAGGATGAGCAGCTCGGCGACGACCTTCCCCGCGTTGTACTCGAAGATGGTGGCCCACGGCACGATCGCGGTGGCGATGTCGCCGTAGCCCTTGTACGTGACGCCCGATAGGGTGATCGGGAAGTGCGTCGGGATCGCGATGCTCACGGCAAAGAGCAGGATGAAGCCGGCGATCCAGGAGACCCAGATCGAGTCGATGATGCCGCGCGGGCCGGCGATGTTGGCCTGCACGGTCTCCTCGGTCACGTGGGCCGAGGCGTCGTACCCGGTGAACGTGTACTGCGCGTTCAGCAGACCGATCAGGAAGACGTACAGGGGGATGCCGAACCCGGAGAGCGAGCCGAAGTCGTGCCAGCCGGTGCTGCCGAACAGGAAGCCGATCGACTGGTGCGTGTGCGAGTGTGGCGCCACTAGCAGGATGATGAGAATCACCGCGACGCCGAGGATGTGCCAGTACACGGAGATGTTGTTCAGAAGAGAGAGCAGGCGGATGTTGTAGGAGTTGAGCAGACCCTGAACGAAGAGGACCACGGCCAGGATGGCGATGATGTGCCCGGGCGAGAGCCAGTAGCTCTGGTTCGTGTAGATCGCGAGGAAGCCGGACACCGAGAAGGCGCAGCCGAAGCTGATGCCGGCGGTGATCGCGACCTGGCCGATCAGGTTGAACCAGCCGGTGAACCACGACCATGCGGGGGCGCTGCTGCCGGGTGCTAGCTTGGCCGCCCAGTAGTAGAGACCGCCGGCCGTCGGGAACGACGAGCAGATTTCGGCCATCGACAGGCCGACGAGAATGACGATGCCGCCCACGAGCAGCCAGCCCCAGAGCATGGTCGGCGGGCCGCCGTGCTCCAGGCCGAAGTAGTACAGAGTGAGGCACCCGGAGAGGATCGAGATGATGGTGAAAGAGATCGCGAAGTTACTGAAGCGGCTCATGCGGCGGGAGAGCTCCTGAGCGTAGCCCATCTCGTGGAGCTTCTTGGTGTCCTCGTCCAGAACTGACGGCACCGCTGGACCTGCTGGCGGCGTAGGTGCACTTCCCCCCGTTTCCGAGGGCGGTATGTGCAGGTCGTCAGCCATGGCTGCCTCCATAGTTCGATATCGCAGAACCGATAAGTGCTATTTAGACCGCATGCTCGTGACTGTCAACAAAACGGACATATGCAGATGTGCGCCTGGCAGCCCCACGAGCGTCGCAACTCACCGCTTGCGTAAGCAAATCACAGCATACCGAGCGTCGGCGAACAGCGGTTCTCGGTTCTGCGGGTCCCGGTGATCCAATAGGAGTGGTGGCCCCGATCACGGTGGCCTCGATCAGGATGAACGCACCGACAAGGGCACCCGCCGAGCAGATCCTGGCCAAGGCTGTTGCCGGTCCCTATACCCCGTATCCGGTCGTGACCTATGTCAAGGAAGCGAACACCCAGGTAACATGTCCGCGATGAGACTCGTAGTGTTCGGCAGCTCCGGCCGCTGCGGGCGGCTGCTCGCGCAGGGCGCCCTGGAACGCGGCCACACCGTGACGGCGCTGATCGGCGCGACGGAAGAGCCTGGCCCCCTTCGGGGGCGCGTCCACGCCGTGCCGGGCGACGTGCGCGATGGTGGCGCCGTCAGCGACGCCGTCGACGGCCAGGAAGCGGTGCTGGTGGCCCTCGCCGACGCCCGGGGCGGGGGGAGGGCGACCACCGCGCAGGGCACGCTCAACGTGATCCGTTCCATGCAGCGCTACGGAGTGCGCCGCTTGGTGGTGCTCTCGGCGGCCGGCGTGCAAGCGGGGCACGACGCCAACCTGCCGTGGTTTCACGAACGGCTCGTCAAGCCGCTGTTTCTGGGGAGCCGGCACGCCGAGCTGCGGCGCGTGGAGACCAGTGTGCGTCAGAGCGAGCTCGAATGGACGCTCGTGCGCGCGGCGAGCCTGGTGGACGTCCCGGCCCGCGGAGGGTACCGCAGCGGTCCGGGTTTCCGCTGCCAGGCGGCGCCAGGATCGGCCGTGCCGACCTCGCCGCTTTCATGCTCGACGAGCTCGAGCGCCGCGACAACGTGGGCCACGCGTTGGCGATCGCCTACTGAGAGCGCGGCGCGGGCGCTCACGCGCTCACCGCCGGCCCAGCTCGAAGCGCAGCGCCGCCTCGAGCTCCGGGAGCTGAAAGCCGAAGCCACGCTCGGAGAGGCGCGCCGGGACGGCGTGCTGGCTGGCCAGGAACATCTCCTCGCCCATACCGCGCAGGCCCAGCAGCACCGCCGCCCGCGGAGCCGTCAGCACCGCGGGACGGCGTAGCACACGCCCGAGCGTGCGCGTGAAATCGGCGTTCCTCACGGGCTGCGGAGCGGTGATGTTCACGGCGCCGGTCAGGCCGTCGTCGTACAGGATCCACTCCAGCGCGGCCAGCAGATCGTCGAGCGCGACCCAGCTCCACCACTGGCGGCCGTCGCCGAAGCGCACGCCCAGACCCGTCCGGAAGGCGGGCAGCATCGTGGCGAGCGCTCCGCCGGCGGCGGTCATGACGAGGCCGAAGCGCGGCGTTACGACGCGCACCCCGGCGCCGGCCGGCGCCGTCGCCGCCTCCCAAGCGCGGCATACATCGGCCAAGAAGCCGGTCCCCAGCGAGCTCTCTTCGCTGATGTCTTCGTCGCCGCGCGAGCCGTAGGCGCCCACCGCCGAGGCCGAGACGAACACGCTGGGGGGTGTCGCCATGGCGGCCACAGCGCTGGCCAGCGTGCGGGTCGCTTGCAGGCGGCTGGTGAGGATTGCCTGCCGCCGAGCCGGCGTCCATAGGCGGCGATGCTCACGCCGGCGAGGTTCACCACGGCGTCGACGCCGGCCAGCAGGGCCGGGTCGAGGCGGCCGGCGGCCGGGTCCCAGAAGACTTCGTCTGGCCCGGTCGCCGGTCGCCTCACCAGCCGCACCACCTCGTGGCCGGCGCCGGCGAGGTACGTCGCGAGGCTTCCGCCTATGAGCCCGCTGGCGCCGCTGATGGCCACTTTGAGGCGCGCTCGCCTGCGCCATACGGCGTGCCGCTCCAGATCGCCTCGCGTGCGCGCATGACGAAAGCGAAAGATTCGCTGCAAACGCGAGTCCACACCGGCCGCGAAGACGCGATCGCTCAACCCGCCTCCCGGCAGCTGGTATTCCACGTGGTCGATCAGCTCGCTCTCAGCCTCTCCCTGCGGCACGAAGCGCTGTGTGTGCTCCCAGGCGCGAAACGGTCCGTGCACCTGGCGATCGACGAGCTGGCCACTGGCGACGACGGCGGAGCGCTCGGTCACCCAGCGGCCCCTGGCCGGCCCTACGCCGTACGTGAGCACCAGGCGCGCGCCGTCGCGCATGGCGGGGGCCGCCCCGACTGCCGCCAGCCGCTGCCAGGGCGGCATAAGCCGGGCGCAGGCGCTTGGGCGCGCGTGCCAGGCGTACAGATCGTCGACAGACACGGGCATGCGGCTGTGCCATTCGCAGACCGGCACCACTACCCCCTGGGTCGTTGCCGGCGTTGTACCCCGGGGCGCAGCTAGTACACCGCAGACCGTTGCCCGCCTCAGTCGTGAATGACCTGCCTGCGCGAGCGACGGCCGCTGTAGTAGATGAGGATGTCGAAGGTGATGCCTGCGGCGAAGACGACGGTGCCCCATCCGTTGAGCCCGCCGAACGAGTTCTGCGCGATCGCATAGGCGATGGTGGTACACGGCGCCAGCACGAACCCGACGATGCCCCAGACGAACGAGATGCCGGCCCTCGTGAGATAGTCGGTAAACAGCCACAGGCCCAGAAGGATGAGCCGCGGCGAGGCCGTGACGATCCCTACCAGCAGACAGCAGCCCATGGGACACTCCTTTCGCACCCGCACGCGGGGGCAACGTGAAGCCTGGAGCGAATGTCGCACAACGGTACCATGTGACGGTCTGAGCTTCCGTTCACCGGCGCCAACGGCGTTGCACCGCCGGTTCGGGGGTAGGCCACGGCCGACCGAGGAGGCCAGTCATGAGCGAGGCACGGCACGTTTTGATCATCGGCGCGGGCACCGCGGGCACGCGCGTGGCGAGAGCCCTCGCCGGCGCGGGAGTGCGCGTGACCGTGGTGGAGTCAGGCGAGCTCGGGGGCACCTGCCTGTGGCATGGTTGTGTGCCCAAGAAGGCCCTGTACTCGGCCGCTCAAACCGTCCGCGAGGCGGGCGAAGCGGTGCGCATGGGGTTCACGGGACTGGCGACGGTGGCGCGCGACCCGGGCGCCCTGGACTGGTCGCGTCTCATGGTCTGGAAGAGTGAGATGCCAGGACACCTATGCGGGCGATCAGGAGGGCATCCTCGCCGGCCTTGGTGTGAAGCTCGTGCACGGCGCCGCCCGGTTCGTCGGGCCCGACGAGGTCCAGGCAGGTGCCGAGATGTATCGGCCGAGCCATGTGCTCATCGCCACGGGATCCGCAGCCGTGAAGCCGCCGCTGCCGGGTTTCGACCTGGCCGACACCAGCGACGACGCCCTCGCCTACGCCCACCGCCCCGATTCGCTGGCGATCGTCGGTGGGGGCTATATCGCCATGGAGCTGGCCGGCATCTACGCCGCCTTCGGCACGCGCGTCACCCTGGTCGTGCGCGGCGCGCAGGTTCTGAAGGCCTTCGACCCCGAGGCCGCGGCGGTGGCCCGGGAGGCCCTGGAGGGCATGGGAGTCACCGCCCTCATGAGCACCGCTGTGCAGTCCCTCGAGGCCGGCCTCGGCGAATACACGCTGCACGTGGTGGACGCGCAGGGTCGGGAGCAGGCGCTCTCGTGCGAGCGCGTGCTGGCGGCCACCGGCCGACGGCCGGCGATCGCCTACCTCGATCTCGACGCCGGCCAGGTGGATGTTGACGAGCACGGCCGGCCCGTGTTGGACGAGAGCCTGCGCAGCACCAGCAACCCGCGGGTGTGGGTCGCCGGCGACGCGGCCGGCGGCACCGCGCTCACGCCGGTGGCCGGGCTGGAGGGCGAGCTCGTCGCGCAGAGCATCCTCAGCGACCAGCCGCACCCCGTTGACCTGAGCGGCATGCCCTCGACCTACTTCACGGTGCCCGAGGTCGCGCGCGTGGGGCTCGGCGAAGCCGAGCTGGTCACGCGCGGCATGCCATATTCGTGGCCCGCGGCAGCTTCGAGTGGGTGGCGCAGGCGATCATCAGCGACCGCCGCGGCGGGCTGGTGAAGCTGCTTGCCGAGCCCGACGGGCGCCTGCTCGGCGCGCATCTCGCCGGGCCGCATGCGGGCGATCTCATCTACACGCTGGCCGTCGCCTTGCGCCGGCGCCGACACTCGACGATCTGCAGGCGGCACGGGCCGTTCATCCCACCCTGAGCGAGGCGCTCAACTGGGCCTCCTTCGCGGTGGAGACGCGCGATCAGCGGTCGGGTCGAGGTCGTGGCGGCTCGTAGCCCGAAAGAGATGGGCCGCGGCGACCGCGAGGCGGTCGCCGCGGCCCATGTGGGCCAACGGCTCCCGGGCGCTGGAGGTTGACCGCCCGGGTTGTGTGGCGCCGGCACAGTGGGGCACACTGTGAACCCAGCCCCGAGACGGCCGGGGGGGCAGCCGTCTACACCGTTCTTGGCTTGATAGGCAGTCTCTTCCTTGAATGTGAAGTCTGTGTTGCGCCGACATTGAGAGACGTTGCGACCGTCAACCCCTGCCGCGGCGCCCGCCGAGCGCGGCCGCTCGGCGGCGGCGCCTCAGCGTCCTGCCTGGTTCTCGAACCGTTCGAGAAACGCCCGGTAGCTCTCGTCGACCAGGGCAGAGTCGGGAACGGCGGGCTGCTCCGCCCGCGGCCGCTCGACGGGC
>CAWKEZ010000108.1:0-36969 GCA_963848545.1 uncultured Thermoleophilia bacterium | reverse complement strand
TGTGTAGCCTTTCGTTCAGTTCGTCTTGTTGTCTATGGCGAGGCGCTGCCAGCCGCTCCAGCGGTTGCCGTCGAGGCTGGTACGCACGATCAGGACCAGCGGTTGGCGGCCGAGACGCTCAACATGCGCGAGGGCCGCCACGAGGTTGAAGCGCAGACCGGCACGCAGACGCATGACGGCGGGCGCCGCGGCGGAGGCCGTGGGGGCCGCGATGGGCGAGGACCAGGACCACGCCGACGCTAGAGGTCGCGTGCCTCGCGCCTGCGCTCTCAAGGCTTGGCAGGGGCGCCGCCAGCAGCTCGGCACGCACCCTGGGAGCCTGCTGCCCCGTACTAGCCTGCGCCGGCGTCGCGCTGAGCGCCGTGGCGGCCACCGTCACCATCGCGATCAGCAGTATCTGCCGCGCTCGCACGCGCATCCCTCCCGCCTCGATGAAAGCCAGCGGTCTTCTTGTCGGCTGTCGGGACGTATACCTTAGGCCAGCCGACTGTGGAGGCCCAGTGCCGCCGGCCTTTGGCAGCTCCTTCAGCCTGCCGGCTCAACAGAGCCTAACGAGCCGCGCCCGCGGCGGAGGGCGCGCAGAGCGTACCTGCGGCAGCGGGTGACCACGGTAAGGCGGCGGGGCACGGAACACACGCCGGGGCCTCAGCGTTAACCTGCGTGAAGCTTCGGGCCGGCGCGAGTCGGCCCGTGCTACCATCGAATGCCGCACAAGGAGCGAGGCTGCTGCATGGCGCAGTACAGGGTTTACAGAGTCGGCCGAGACGAGCCCGTGAGGGTCGTCGGCCGCGGCCATGCGCAGCCGCCCCGGCCCCTCGCCGCCGCCGTTCCGCGAAGCTCCGCGCGCCTCACCAAACCGGCCCTCGTCGTTGCCCTCTTCGGCGCCGCGGCGGTGCTCGGCCTGCTCTACGGGCACCAGGCCTTCAGCGCTGCTACCAGCGTCGTCGGCTTCGCCGGCCATCTGCGCCGGCTGCCGCACTGGTCTCACTACGCGATCCCTCGCCTCGGCTCTTGTCGCTCTCTTTCTCGTGACCTACTACTACGCTTTCGGCCGCCGCATCGTCGTCAAAGCGATAGTCCTCGGCCTCGTTGTGGTGACTCTCGCCACCCCGGGCTTTGCGCTCGGTTACGTGAACCGCGACGTGAGCAGCATGGGTAGCGGCGGCAGCGCCGCGCAGAAGGCGACCGTCGCCAAGGCGCGCACCGTGCTCGCGCGCCCGCTCCCCGGCGGCCCCATGAACATCCTCCTGCTCGGCGCCGACGCGAGCCACAACTCGGACTCGCAGATCCTCGTGCGCCTCGACCCGCAGGCGGGGACGATCTCCATGCTCTCCCTGCCGCGCGACCTCTATACCGACATCCCCGGCGTCGGCTACGCCAAGATGAACGCCGCCTACGCCGATGGCGGCGTCAAGCTCGCGGTGCAGACCTTCTCCGCCATCGTCGGCCTGCCCATCAACCACTTCATCTGCCTCGACTTCAACGGCTTCTGGAAGATCATCGACCTGCTCCACGGCGTCTACCTGCCGGTCGATCACCGCTACTACAACCCCGAGGGCACGGGCTTCCAGCCGATCAGCGTGCAGCCCGGCTACCAGCTCCTCAAGGCCAAGCAGGCGCTCGCCTTCGTGCGCTTCCGCCACGACCAGAACGGCGACTTCACGCGCATGGTGCGCCAGCAGATGTTCCTGCGCGCCGTGCAGCAGCAGGCCATGCGCTGGAGCGGCAGCTGGACAAGGGTCGTGTCCATGGTGCGTGCCATCACGGGGCTGACGACCACCGACCTCGACTCGCTCAGCCAGCTCTTGCCGGTCGTCGACATGGCGCTGTCGCTCAACACCTCCCACATCTACCAGGTGCACGTCGAGGGCAGCACGCCGACCATCGGCGGCGTCGACTACGTGGTCGCCTCGCCCGCCGAGATCGCGGCCGCCGTGCACGAGTTCGAGAACCCCGTCACGCGTCACGCCCACCCGGCCGCCTCACCTGTCGCGCAGACCTCGGCGAGTCCCTCTACGAGCCCATCGGCGCACGCCTCGTCCACGACGGCGACCTCCTCGGCGGCGGGCGCCGCGGGGGCCCGGCAGCAACGGTACGACTGGAGCGCCTGGCGCACGCTGGCGCGGCACACCTCTCTGACCCTCGAGGCGCCGACGATCTGGCCCTCTGGGCTCGGGTACGACACCGCCGGGGTGCCCTTCCGCGCCTACTCGGTGCAGACTCCCGACGGGCACCGCGCCAAGGCGGCGATCGCCGTGGGCACGGTCACGGGCGGCACGTGGGGCGCGACCGAGTACTGGGGCGTGCAGGCCCTGGCGTGGGCCAATCCGCCAGCCATCGCCAACCCCAACGCGACGCGCACCATCGGCGGCCGCACCTACCTCCTGTTCAACCAGGACAAGAGCCTGCACATGGTGGCCTGGCACGAGAACGGAGACACATACTGGGTGATCAACACCCTCGACAACGTGCTCTCCAACCAGCTCATGATGGCGCTCGCCGAGTCGTGCCAGCCGGTCCGTTGAGCAGAGCCGCACGTGGGGTGTCGCGCTGAGCGCTGTGCGTGACTATGGCCAGAGCGTGACCGGCGAGCGCAGCGGCGTCACCCGGTACGGCCCCGGCGACAAGCTCCCTGCGGCCGACGGCGCCCTCACCGGTCTCGTCGTCGGCGTGATCGTCGCCTACGTGCGTGAACGGCGCCGGACGCTTCGGGTAGCACACCAGCGAAGCTGACGAGCTGCGGCTCTAGCGCTGCCTCTTCGGCGTCTTGTCCTTGAGGTACTCGGCGATCGACTGAGCGGCCACCTTGCCGTCGCCCATGGCCAGAATCACGGTGGCTCCGCCGCGCACGATGTCGCCGCCGGCGAAGACTCCCTCCATCGTCGTCGCCTGCTTGTCGTCGACGACGATGTTCTTCCACTTGTTGAGCTCGAGCTCCGGGGTCGCGTTGGTGAGGAGCGGGTTGGCAACCGTCCCCAGAGCGACCACCACGATGTCGCACGGCAGCTCGAACTCACTGCCGGCGACAGGCACCGGCCGCCGCCGGCCGGAGGCGTCTGGCTCGCCGAGCTCCATCCGCTGCAGCTTGACGCCGCTCACCCAGCCTTTCTCGTCGCCGTGGATCTCGAGCGGCGCGACCAGGAAGTGGAACTCGATGCCTTCTTCTTCGGCGTGGGCGATCTCCTCGATACGGGCCGGCATCTCGGCGCGCGTGCGGCGGTAGGCGCAGATGGCGCGCGCGGCACCGAGGCGCTTGGCCGTGCGCACGGAGTCCATGGCCACGTTGCCGCCGCCGAAGACGACCACCGTCTCGCCGCGGGCGATCGGCGTGCCGCCCTCCACGTCCATCCAGGCGCCCATCAGGTTGACGCGTGTGAGGTACTCGTTGGCCGAGTAGACGCCCTTGTAGTTCTCGCCGGGGATGTTGAGGAACATGGGCAGGCCGGCGCCGTTGGCCACGAAGACGGCGTCGTAGTCGGCGGCGATCTCGTCGACGGTCACGGTGCGTCCGACGATGACGTCGCACTCGACCTCTACACCCAGGTGGCGCAGGTTCTCGACCTCGCGATCGACGACAGCCTTGGGCAGACGGAACTCGGGGATGCCGTAGCGAAGCACGCCACCGGTGGCGTGCAGCGCCTCGAAGATGTGCACCTTGTGGCCCATGCGGGCCAGCTCGCCGGCCGCGGTGAGGCCGCCCGGACCAGAGCCGACGACGGCGACGTGAAAGCCGTTCTGCCCTGCGGGCGGCGCCTCGGGGGGCATGTTCTGCGCCGCCCAGTCGGCCACGAAGCGCTCCAACCAGCCGATCGCCACCGGCTCGCTCTTCTTGCCGCGCACGCAGACACCCTCGCACTGGACCTCTTGCGGGCACACGCGCCCGGTGGTGGCCGGCAGGGCGTTGTCTACGCGCAGCAACTCCGCCGCCTCGGCGAAGTTGTGGTCGGCCACCGCCTCGAGAAACTCGGGGATGTGCACGCCCACCGGGCAGCCCTCCACGCAGGGCTTGTTCTTGCAGGCGATGCAGCGCTGAGCCTCTTCGACGGCGCGTTCTTCGTCGAGCCCGAGGTTGACTTCCTGGAAGTTGTGGGCGCGCCGCTCGGCATCCTGCTCGGGCATCTTCACCCGGTCGATCCGCATGCGCTCTTTCGCGGTGAGGTCAGCCATGGCGCTCAGCTCTTCCCGATCTCGGCCAGCTGCTTGTTCAGCCGGCAACCGTGTTCGTCGAGCTCGAGATAGGTAGCTTGGCGGGCGAACAGCTCGTCGTAGTCTACAAGGTGGCCGTCGAACTCCGGTCCGTCGACGCAGGCGAACTTGATCTCGTCGCCCACGGTGACCCGACAGCCGCCGCACATGCCGGTGCCGTCGACCATGATGGGGTTGAGCGAGACGATGGTGCGCACGCCGTAGTCGCGCGTGAGGTTGGCCACCGCCTTCATCATGGGCACCGGGCCGACGGCGTACACGGCCGCCGGGATGCGTTCGGGGTCCTCGAGGATGCGCTTCAGAGCGGCAGGGTGACGAAACCCGTCTCGCCCGAGCGAGCCGTCTTCGGTGGTCACGAACAGCCGTGCTGAGAGATGGCGCCCAGCTCGTCCTGGAGGATGACGTACTTCTCGCTGCGGCCGCCGACGATGGTGGTGAGCTCGTTGCCGGCCGCCGCCAGCCCCTTGGCGAGCGGGTAGAGGACGGCCGTGCCGGCGCCGCCGCCGACGCAGACGACCCTGCCCCAGTTCTCGATCTCGGTGGGCTGTCCGAGCGGGCCGGCCACGTCGCGCACTCGCCGCCGGCCGGCACGGCGACGATCTCCTTGGTGCTCGGCCGACGGCCTGGATGATGAGGGTGATGGTGCCCGCCGCCACGTCGTCGTCGGCGATCGTCAGCGGTATGCGCTCGCCGCCTTCACTGGCGCGGACGATGACGAACTGGCCCGGCTTGCGGGCCTTGGCCACCCGGGGCGCCTCGATGACCATGCGGTGCAACTGCGGCGCGATCTCGTCGTTGCTGACTACTCGGAACATGCGCTTCACCTTTCGCGTGTGGGCCGCTGGCGCGGCCTACCGTACTCTTGGCCGCGAGCGGCAGGAGATTCCGACATAGCCCGTTGGCGACGCGCCGGACTCGACGGACCCTAAGGTCGGAACTCCATCAATTGTAGCCGTAATCGGTATGCTTTGTCGTCAATCGGCCAAAGGTGGGCGCCGGTTCTGGTCGTCAGGCCGCCCCCTCGTCTGCGGGATCCTCGAGGGACTCGGCGAGAGCCTGGTCGATGATCGCGCCGTAGTGGATGAGCATCGTGCGCTCGATGAACGGCCTCAGCACGACCATCACTTCGGCCTGAACCTGGACTGACAACCTCTGCAGCTTGCGTTTCGCGAAGTCCACGCCGTACCAGCTCTCGAATCGCGTGCGCAGGTTCGCGACGGTCCTCTCGGCGCCCCTGCGGGCGTGGCGATCAGCCAGCACCAGGGCGGCCTCGTGACACCACGCGGCGAACTCCTCCGCGTAGCCCTCGCCGCACGCGGGTTCTGACGATCGGGCCGACGCGCCGGTTGGAGCCGCGGCGACTGGCAACGGGCTGGGAGTAACGCGGTCGCCCACCACAGTCATCCGTAGCGGCGGCAGATCCGGACGCGGCCGAAAGTCCACCTCGGTGTGCACAGACGTCATCATGACACCCTGCGTGGCGGCTCGGCCAGACGACGAGCTCGCGCGAACGTGCTCGGTTCGTATGCGGCGGAAGGTGGCAAAGAGGTACCGAGCACGGGTTCTGGCAGCTCGTCCCAATCGGTCCAGAAGAGCTGCCAGTTTCTCTCGGCCGCGGCGAGCTTGGCCCTCAGGTCGTCCGCGACGAGACTCGTGGCGGCCCCGCAGCGCGGGCAGACGAAGGTCTTTTGAGCCCTGATCCAGGCCACCGGAAGTGCCGTCGTTTGGCCGCAGCCGCAGCGCAGGTTGAACTTCGCCCCAAGTGGTTCTTCCATGACTCCCTCCGAGATGTGTGCATCCTCTTCAGTGTGAGATTCTCACGGGTCGATGTGGCGACTGTGAGGGAAGTGTTTCGACGTCCACCGACCGATGAGCCGACGACTGTGCCCGTTGAGGCGCCCAGTTGCCGCTCGCCTGCTCCCAGCGCCCGGTTGCCAGCGGCCCTGGAGTTCTGGTACATACACCCGGCAACCGTCCCGGTCTGAGCCCATTCGCTGCCCAACAGAGGACATCCATGGCGTACATCTATCCCAGCGCGTACTTCGGCGATCGGCTCATCGCCACCAGCGACGCCACCCTGAGCATCACGAGCGCCGCGGTGCTCTACGGCCTCAGCGTCTACACGGTCCTGCCGGTCACCGTCACTGGTGATAAGCAGGCCGTGGCCTTTCGCCTCGCCGACCACTACCGGCGCTTGGTGAACTCGGCGCGGATCATCGGCATCGACACCTTCGAGCCGGCCTGGAGCGAGGCGCGCTTCAACGCCGCCCTCGCCGAGGTCGTGCGCGCCAACGCGGTGGCTGAGGACGTCTTCGTCAGGGTGAGCGTGCATGTGAGCGAACAGCTGGCCGGTACGCGCTCGCGGGGCATGAGCACGCTGCTCAGCATGTTTGTCTACCGGGCGGAGCCCATCCTGCCGCTCGACGGCGCGCGGCTGAAGACCAGCGTGTGGCGGCGCATCCCCGACTACGCCATCCCCTCGCGCGCCAAGGTCAACGGCGCCTACATCAACTCGGTGCTCGCCAAGCAGGACGCCATCGACTCAGGCTACGACGACTGCATCTTCCTCGACGCCGCCGGGCACGTCTGCGAGCTCAGCGCCGCCAACATCTTCCTCGTGAGGAACGGCGTGCTGATCACGCCCAGCACCGCCAGCGACCTCCTCGAAGGCATCAACCGCAGCACCGTGCTGCTGATTGCCGAGCGGCTCGGGGTCACGGCCCGCGAACGCGAGGTCGAGCTTGACCGAGCTCTATATCGCCGACGAGGTCTTCGCCTGCGGCACCTCGACCTACGTCACGCCCGTGGTCGAGGTCGACGCGCGCGTCGTCAACGGCGGCGTCATGGGCCCCCTCACGGCGCGTCTTCAAGGAGCAGTACCTCGCCGTCTTGCGCGGCGAAGACGAAGCCTACGACGACTTGATCACGCGCCTCGGCTGAGTCCGCGAGCGGCGCGGCTCACCAGCTCGGCCACGATCGAGCCCACCGCCGCGTTGGAAGGCGCTCCGGGTCTTCGTCTCAAAGTCTAAGCTGACGACCTGGTGGGCAAGGTTCAGTCCAGGGTCGGCTCCCCGAGCCCGACCGCGGGTAACCGGGTGCAGGGGAGGCCGGCATGTCGTCACGCAGCCTGAGAGTGGCAATCCTCGCGACGTTCGTGGCGCTCGTCACGATCGCCGCCGGCTGCGGGGGCGGGGGCGGTACGTCGCCCAGCGCATCCACGACGGCGACGCCGCCCCCGTCGCAGAGCCCGTCGGCACCGGCGACCAGCTCCGCGCCCACGCCGAGCCCGACGCCTTTGGCGGCGGTCCCCTCCGGCTTCAAGGCCAGCTCGGTCACCTTCGTCTCGCCCGAGGAAGCGCTCGTGCTCGGCACGGCCCCCGGCGCCGGCGCCATGGTGGTCCGCAGCCTCGACCGCGGGCAGAGCTGGGTGCGGCTCGCCGCCCCGAGCGCGTCCCTGGGACGCCCCGGAGCAAGCGCTGCGCCTCGCCTTTGGGGCATCCGCTTCGCCACCCCCGAGCACGGCTTCGTCTTCGGCAGCGGGCTCTGGGAGACCGTCGACGGCGGTCGCCGCTGGGTCCGCGCGGCCGCGCCCGGTGGACAGGTGCTCTCGCTGGCCACGATGCGTGGCCAAGTCTTGGCGCTGGTCGCCAAGGCCGGCGGCGCAACGAGCCTGCAGCGCCGGCCCCTCGCGGGCGGTGCCTGGAGCACGGTCGCTGCCGTGCAGACCACCAGCCAGCTCGATCCGACAGACTTGATCTCGACTCAGGCCGGCACCGCCGCCGTCCTCAGCGGCGCGGCCGTGCTGGTTACCACCAACGGCGGCGTCACCTTCGCCGCGCACGCGACGCCCCCTGGATCGCAGGGCGCCACGCCCGGCTCGGTGGCTGCCACCTCGGCGGGCACCCTGGCCCTGCTGCTCGTCGGCCAGGGCTTCACCGGCCACACCGTCAAGCAGGTCTTCACAAGCCCCGACGGCGGCGCCCACTGGAGCGTGGCGGGCAAGCCGAGCAGCGCAGGCGATGGCGGCACTCTGGCGGGCGGCAACCCCGGCAACCTCGTCCTGGCCACCGCCAGCGCGGCGAGTTGGATCGATCACTCCGCGAACGGTGGCCAGAACTGGACCACGGTCAAGACCTACGGCGACGGAGGGGCGGGATGGGCCGATCTCGGCTTCACGACCGCAACCCGGGCGGTTGTGGTGCACGGGCCGGCCGACGAGAACGGCAATGGCGATGGCCGGCCCGGCCAGCTTCTGCTGAGCTCCGACGGCGGCGCCAGCTGGCAGGTGGTCACGTTCTAGCGAGCGAAGCTCATCGGACCAAGGCCGATGAGCACACGCCGAGGGCCTGCGGCCGCCGCGCCTGTTCCGACCCTGTCAGCGCGGAGCGAGGGGCTGGCGTCGGCGGAGAGTGACAGTAGAATCGGCTGGTGCCACCTCCCATGCCGACAGGCGTTACCTTCCGCACCGCGAACGACGCCGATGCCCAAGTTGGCTCGGCTATCGTTACGCAGGCGCTCAACGACCTTGCCGCCAGGCAGGGCCGGCCGCCGCGCTCGGCTCCCGACGACCATTCGGCGGCCTTTCGCCACGTCATCGCCACTGGCGCAGAGCGGGTCTGGCTGGCCGTCGACGGCGAGCGGCCGGTAGCGATTGGCGCGGTGTGGATCCGCGGTCGGCTATCTTTCTGCGGCGGCCTCTTCGTTCTGCCGGAGTGGCAGGGGCGAGGTGTTGGGCGGGCTCTGCTCGAGCGCGCCTTCGAGGGCCTGCCCGTCGCCGGCGGTGTGGCCGCACTTACATCAAATGCTGCCAACCCCGTGTCCAACGGTCTCTACGGGCGCCACGGCATCTATCCCCTTTTCGCGCTGCTGCACTTGACGGGACCGGTGGCCGTGGCCAAATCTCCCTGGTCGCCGCGGCCGGACCGCGGTCTTGCGGCGGAGCCGCTGTCGCTTGCCCATCTCGGCGAGTTGCAAGAGATAGACGGCGTCGTCCTCGAGACCGACCGCACCATCGACCATCGCTGGTTGATTGGCGTGGCCCAGAATCCTGGCTGGCTGGCGCGCCGACGCGGGCGTGCCGTCGGCTATGCCTACCTGGGAGGCGACGGCAGCGAAGGCGTCGGCGCCGTGGGCCCCGTGGCCACCGTTCGCGCCCAGGATCAGGGCGCCGTTCTACAGTTTGCCCTCGCCGAGCTGGCGCAACGTGGCTTCCGGCAGGCGACCGTGGCGGTTCCCGGCCCCAACCTCGCCGCGCAACGCCTGCTCTGGCAGGCCGGCTTCTCGTTCGAGGGGGCCACCGGCCTGCTCTGCGCCTCGCGGCCGTTCGGGCGCTTCGACCGCTACGTGCTGGTGGGGAACTGCTTGATGTGACGGCCCGTGGCAGGACGGGCCGGCGCCGGCGCGCCGGCGGGCGCGTGGGCGCTGCCCGCCGTCGCAGGCCGGAGCGTGGGCGCTGCCCGCCGTCGCAGGCCGGCGCGTTTCAACTGGTCGTGGCGCGCGCTGGCGGGGTAGGCTGCACTCACGCCCGCGTCGCGCCGGGCGTGGCGCCAACCGCGAAACAAGGCCCCGTTTTCGCAGGCACAGGAGGAGACCATGGAGAAGTACCGTCCTCTCTTCATCGACGGGCAGTTCGTGGACCCAGCCGATGGCGAGACCGAGGAGATCACCAATCCGGCGACCGGTGAGACGATCGCCAGCGTGGCCGTCGCTGGCCGCGAAGACGTCGGGCGTGCCGTGAGCGCCGCGCAGAGGGCCTACGAGAACGGCTGGTTCGAGACCACTCCCAAAGAGAGGAGCGCGCTGCTCCTCAAGCTCGCCGACGCGATCGACGCGCACGCCGACGAGCTCGCAAGGATCGAGTCCATCGATGTCGGCAAGCCAATCTCGGTTTCGGCCGACGACCTCCCGTTCATCGCCGACTGCCTGCGCTTCTTCGCCGGCGCGGCTCGCTGCCAGGAGGGTAAGGCGGCGGGTGAGTACGAGAGGGGATTCACGAGCATCATCAGGCGTGAGCCCCTGGGAGTAACCGCCGGCATCTGCCCGTGGAACTACCCCCTGATGATGGCCGTTTGGAAGCTCGGCCCGGCGCTCGCCGCCGGCAACACCTCCATCCTCAAGCCGGCGCAGATCACGCCGCTCACCACGCTGCGGCTGGCGGAGCTAGCCGCCGACATCCTGCCGCCCGGCGTTCTGAACGTCATCACCGGCCGGGGCTCCGTCGTCGGCGACGCCCTCACTCGTCATCCCGTGGTCCGCCTCGTCTCGGTCACGGGCGACACGAGCACCGGCAAGCTGATCGCGGCGGCCGCCGCCGACACCGTGAAGCGCCTTCACCTGGAACTGGGCGGCAAGGCGCCGGTGGTGGTCTTCGACGACGCCGACGTAGACAAGCTCGTCGCTCTCCTCAAGTTCGCCGGCTACACCAACACCGGCCAGGACTGTCAGGCCTCGTGCCGGGTGCTCACGGGGCCGCGCATCTACGACGATGTGCTCGCGGCCCTGGTGTCGGCGGTGGAAGCGATCAAGGTCGGCGACATCGCCGATCCCGAGGTCGAGGTAGGGCCGCTGGTCTCCGCGAAGCAGCGCGAGACGGTCGAGGGGTTCGTCGACAGGGCGCAGGCGGCCGGCGCGCACGTCCTGACGGGCGGTAAGGCGATGCCCGGCGCGGGGTTCTACTACGAGCCAACGGTGGTCAGCGAGGTCGATCAGAAGGCCGAGATCGTGCAGCGCGAGGTCTTCGGCCCAGTGGTTACCGTGCAGAGTTTCAGCGACGAAGAAGAGGCCATCGCCTGGGCCAACGACGTCGACTACGGGCTGGCATCGTCGGTCTGGACGCGAGACACTACGCGAGCCCTGCGCGTGGCACGCAGGCTGCAGTACGGCACAGTCCTCATCAACAGCCACTTCTTCATCACGCCCGAGATGCCGCACGGCGGCTGCAAGCAGAGCGGGTACGGAAAAGACATGTCGATGTACTCGCTTGAGGATTACACCCATGTGAAACACGTGATGGCGTCGCTGGAGTAGGCGCGCGAGCGCCGCCAGCGCGGACCTGCGCCATCCACGGCATGCCCAAGGGGGTGCCACACCGGCCGTGAGGCCCTTCTACCGGCAACACAAGGCAAGACTCTGGCTCGGCGAGTCCGTGCGGCGCCCTCTCACGCGGCTGACAGAGCAGCTCGGCGGTCCGGCGCGCAGCCAAGTGATCGTTTTGCTGGGCCTGGTGCTGGCGCTCAGCAGCGCCGACAACACCGCGGTCGGCGCGGTCGCCGTGCAGCTCGAGCCGGGGCTGCGCATCGGTCCTGCCGAGCTCGGCCTTCTGGTCACAGTCTCCTCACTGGTGGGCGCGCTGTTCTCGCTGCCCTTCGGCATCCTCATAGACAAGACTCGCCGCGTGCCCCTCCTCACCATCGGGGTGGTCGCCTGGGGCATCGTCGAGGCCGTGAGCGGGTTCTCCACGTCGTTCGCCGCGCTCATGCTGGCGCGCCTGGTTCTCGGTGCCGTCACGGCTATCGCCGTGCCGATGGTCGCCTCCCTCACCGGCGATTTCTTCCCGGCCCGCGAACGTGGCCGCGTCTACGGGTACATCATCACGGGCGAGATCGCCGGGGCGGGCTTCGGCATCGGTGTGGCGTCGCTGATCGCCGGCATGCTGGGGTGGCGAGCGGCGTTCATCATCTTGGCGCTACCGAGCTTCGTGCTCGCCTGGATGTTGTGGCGGGACCTTCCGGAGCCGGCCCGCGGGGGGCAGAGCCATTTCGAGCAACCGGCGCCGCAGCCGGAAGTTGGCGAGCGCGTCGCGGCCGCACCCGATCGCATGAGCTCGTGGCAGGTCGTTCGCTACGTGCTGCGCGTGCGCAGCAACGTGGTGATCATCATTGCGTCGTCGCTGGGCTACCTCTTCCTCGCGGGGCTGCGCACGTTTGCCGTGCTGTTCGCCCGCGGCCACTTCCACGCAGGGCAAGGGCTGGCCACCCTTCTGCTGGGCATCATCGGCGCCGGTGCGGTGGTGGGCCTGCTCACGGCGGGAGGTCTCGCGGACCGTCTCATGAAGCGCGGTCGCGTCGATGGTCGCATCTGGGTCGCGGCGGTCGCGTATCTAGCGGCGAGCCTCTTGCTTCTGCCGGCGCTGCTCACGGCCAACCTTGCCTGGTCGCTGCTGCTGTTCGTCGTCGCGGGGGTGATGCTCGCGGCACCGTATCCACCGCTCGACGCGGCGCAACTCGACGTAGTTCCCGCCCAGGTCTGGGGCCGGGCTCAGGGGGTGCGCAGCGCACTGCGCAGCACGCTCGAGGCGTTCGGCCCTCTGCTCTTCGGCATGCTGGCCGGCGCGTTCGTGGCGGGCCATCGCGGGCTTCCGACCAGCTCGAGTCAGGTTCTCGGCGCTGCCCAGATGCGTGGCTTGCAGGTGGCCTTTCTGCTGATGCTCGTGCCACTCGCCGGAGCCGGCGTCCTGCTGCTCCGGGGCCGTCGCCAGTATGTGGTCGACGCGGCGGCGGCAGCAACAGCGGGGCGTCAAGCCGGGGCGAGTTAGGCCGGCCAGAGGTCAATCGGCCGGTTGCGTGCGGTAGTGTGCTTCCAGGCCTGCGATCCAGGCCCGGGCGCGGTCGTTGAGCACGCCATCGTCGGTGAGCAGTCGCCCACGCGTGAGCAGGATGCCGAGCCCGACACCCTGGTAGCGGCGGTCTCCCGGCGCGGTGATGCGCAGGAAGAAGGACTCGCGCTCGGAGTCGACCGCGAGGCCATACAGGTCCGGCCGCTGAAAGGCGGCGAGGCCGTCGTCATCGAGCCTCCACAGTCCAGTGGACGGCGCCGCCGTCACCACGCCCGACGCCTCCCCGGGACTGCCCACCACGATCTCGCTCCAGCCTTCCGCCCTCTCGGCGGCGCGCCAGCGGCCGTTAAGCTCGCCGACGTCCAGGTCGAACTCGGCGTTCGAGTACTCCAGCAAATGGAAGAGGAACAGCGGCGGTAGGTCGTTGCTGAAGCACGCCCGGTAGGTCACGGCGCCGGCCCCCCGATGCGGGGATTCGCCTCTCCGAGGTAGACCTGTCTGGTCTTGCGGTCCATCAAGAGGTCCAGGCCGAAATAGCCACGGTAGCCCATCCTGCCGAGCTCGTCGCCGAGCCTGACAGCGTAGTCCGAGGCGGTCGAGTAGGCGGCCGCGTTCACTTCCGGCGAGCACACCTCGTTGCCGCACCAGCAGCTCTCCGCCGGAGTGATCTCCTTCTGCGCCACGATGTCGGCCAGCAAGGGACCTACCAGAGTGCCGCAATGGGTCACACAGCCTTCGATTGTCAGGCCCACGGGGTCGATGCGCTTCATGACCTTCACCTCGGGCTCGACGGCGATGGCCGCCGCGTGGGCGTCCCAGTCGTTCCTGCCGGAGATGAAGCACGTGCCGTGCCCGGCTTCACCGAACGCGGTCTGGACGACCAGGTCATCGCCCAGACCGGCCTGGCGCGCCACGGCGAGCAACTCGTCGTAGTCGCGAACCTCACGGAGCACGTTCGGCACGCTGGGCACGCCCGCCGCGTTGCCGATGCGTACCGTCTCGCACTTGTCGTCGCAGAGGGAGCGCAGGCGTGCCGGAGGGAACCAGATCTCGAGGCCCAGCCTGGCGCAGAGGGCCTCGGACGTCTCGTCGAACTTGAGGAACAACGCCGCCGGGCTGCCGCCCAGGGAGCGCAGGTGGTCGGCCACCTGCGGGTTGCTGAGCAAGCCGTTGACGATCTCCTCCTCGGTGCTCGGGGAGTTGTCCTGATTGGCCCGGTGTGGCGCGAACACACGGGGGTGACCTCCGTCGAAGCAGTCGAGGTGGCAGACGTAGCCGAAGCCGCCCACCCAGTGGTCCATGCCGAGAAGGTGGTGCGGGGAGTAGCCGAAGAAGAGGATTGGTCGCTTGCTAGTGCGCAGGAGCCGCAGCGCGTCGGGGATCGTTCTGATGGTCGTCATCGACCCGCTCCTTGCCCGTGACTGCGGCACGAAGGCGCCTGCGTCGTCGTTCGTAGCAGACACCTACACGCCGCGGTGGCGAATGTCAACGATGCCCGGCGAGGGTGTCAGGCGGTGCTCGCCGTCTTTAGGTAGACGGTGCCCTGCATCTGAGCCACGAGGTCTTCGCCTTCGTCGCGCACCTCGATCACGTAGGTCGCCAGCTTGGCGCTGCGCGCCACCTCGCGCGCTTCGGCGGCGAGCGTGCCGCCGGCGATTGCTTTGAAGAAGGAGATGTTCGCGGCGATCGCCACGGCCAGGGTGCCGTGAGAGTTGGAGGCGGCCGAGAAAGCGGCGTCGGCGAGGGAGAAGATGGCGCCGCCGTGGAGGATGGCGGCGCTGTTCAGGTGCTGCGCCGCGATGGTCATTCGCGCCCGGGCGTAGCCGTCGCCGTACTCGAGCATCTCGATGCCGACGTGCTTCGCGAAGGCGTCGTTCTCGACGAATGCTCTCAGGTCGTCGCTTGCCACAGCGCCTCACTCATACGGGGATGAACCAGCGGTGGGTGCGCAGATCCGGCTCGTGCGACGGGATCGCCTCCCAGGGCTCCGTGCGCAGTCGGCGGAGGAAGGCGCGCGTCGCCGCATCGTCAGGGGTCATGGGGCCCACTACATCGCGGTTGATCGCCAGTGAGACCACGTCGCCGCACAAGCAAGCCACGCCCTCGGCCGTGGCGACCAGCACCGACTGATGACCGGCGGTGTGGCCGCCGGTCGGCATCACCGTGATCCCGGGTAGCACCTCGTATTCGCCGTCGACCACGCGCAACCGACCGCCCAACGTCTTTTGAAACTCGCCGATGCCCCGGTACCACACCCCGGCCGCCTGCGACGCGGCGTAGGGACCCGCCGCCAGTGCCTCACGCTCGGTGGCCGGCAGGCGCGCGCAGGAGGCCTCCGCCGCGAGCGCCACTTCGAGCTCCCGCCGCTGCACCAGAACCTGGGCGTTGGCGAAGAGGGCGTCGTTCTGAATGTGGTCCTGATGCAGGTGCGTGTGGATGATCATCTCGACGTCGGCAGGCGCGATGCCGACCTTGTTGAGCGCGCCGAGAAGACTGCCGCGGGGATCGCCGCCCACCTCGTAGCCGACGTCTGCTGATTGCGCGCTGTCGGGACCCGTATCGACGAGCACCACGTGACGCCCGTCGCGCAGCAGCCAGCAGAAGCACGGCAGGTCGAGGAGCACCTCGTCGAGGGCGCCGTACACGTAGGCGCCCAGCGCAGAGTCGGGCAGGGTTCCGACCTGGATGATGCCCACGGTCCATGTCATGACGGTCTCCAATGGCTCGGGGTCCGCAGTGGCTCGGCACTTCCGGTGCAGTATTCGGCCACGGCTCCTGCCCGTCAAGGAGCGGCTGTCGACGGCGCCGCGGGTGCCCGGCGGGGAGTTCTGTGCGGGTTCGTCTACCTGCTTACCTGCGTGGCCACGATCAGCTACGTGCTGGTGGCGCCTTTCATCGGCGTCATCTTCGGATGGTCGCTCAGCAACGTCGACTTGCTCCTTCTGGCGATCGCCACCGTGATCGTCCTCACGCTCGTCAACCTCGTCGGCGTCAAGCTCTTCGCCCGCGTCAACAACGTGGCCGTGTTCTGCGAGATCGTCTCGACGTTGGTGATTGCCCTTATCGTGGCCATCGCCGCGCTCGCCAAACCCGCCTCGCACACCGTCTCGCTGTTCAACACCAACGGCGTGCATGGTTCGGCTGTCTGGGGAGCCGTGGTCGGCGCCATGGTCATGGGCTTCTTCGCCCTCACCGGGTTCGAGGCGGCCGCCGACATGTCGGAGGAGAGTGTGGGCGCGCGGCGGGCCATCCCCAGGGCCGTCATCTGGTCGCTGGTCGGCACCGGCCTGTTCGGCATGATCGCGCTCATCTGCTTCGCTTCGGCGGTGCCCGCCGGGCACATGGCCGCCGTGTCCGGCTCGTACACGCCCGTCTACGACGTGGTCTCCTACTGGCCCGGTAGCGCGGGCGCCCGCGTCGCTCTGGCGTTCCCGCTGGTCGCCGTGCTCGGCACCTGTCTCTCGGTGGTCGCCGTGATGGGCAGGCTCGTGTTCGCCCTGTCTCGCGACAACGTCATTCCGTTCTCCAAGCAGCTGCGCAGCGTAAACGGCAAGTCGAAGGTGCCGGCGACGGCACTGGTTGTGGGAGCGGTGCTCGCCATCCTCATGCTGGTGTACGCGTACTTCCAGGTGAGCACGTTCGATGTGCTCGTCGGGGCCACGTCCATCCTGCCGTTTGTGTACTACCTGCTGATCGTCGTGGCCTACGCGGCGAAGCGCCGGGAGCTGGAGGCATTCCATGTGCCCGGCATGTTCACCCTGGGCAAGTGGT
Source organism: uncultured Thermoleophilia bacterium (assembly GCA_963848545.1). Classification (GTDB taxonomy): domain Bacteria; phylum Actinomycetota; class Thermoleophilia; order UBA2241; family UBA2241; genus CAIXSE01. Next base: position 20,438 of record CAWKEZ010000108.1, on the reverse strand, counting down.
CGAAGATCGTCTTCGGCATCTCCTTCGTATGGCTGATCGCGGCCATGCTGATGCTCATGCTGCAGCCGATGTTCCATCAGGCCGACATCGCCGTGGCGGGCACGTTGGGTGTGGGTGTGCTGTGGTATGTCGCCGCCCTGCACTGGCGGCTCAAGTCGGGCACAGCCGGTGTGCCGAACGCGATCCCTCACGAGGAGCCGCAGCCGGAGCCGCCAGCGCTGCAGCCTGAGCTCGGCGAGAGCGGCGCCTGAGGAGCCCACTCCTGAAGAGCCGAATCTAGCAGTCGAGAGCGCCCTCAACTGAGAGAGGACGTGCGTCGCGGTAGCGCGGCGCATGTCCTCTCTCCTGGCTCTTTCGATCCAGCGCCGAGGCCTCCCCCCTGAGCCACGCCCCTCGCTACTTGTCTCCTCGTGCTGCAGTGTTAGGGTTGTCGGCAAGGCAGTGAGTGTGGTTGCGGGATGCGACCGCGTTCGGTGGCACGTTGCGGCAGGCCTTCCTGCAGATATGAGCCGCGCTCAGCCGGCCAGAGGTCTGGCTGCTAAGGGGCACGATGAACCGTGAGCCGAAACGCATCGCGACCGGCGTCTACCGGGTGGGGATGGGCGGCGTGAACGTCTTTCTCGTCGATCTCGGCGACGATGGCCTCGTCCTCGTCGACGCCGGTATCGAGAAAGACGCCAAACGCATCGGACGGGCCATTCTCGCTCTCGGCCGCAAGCCCGACGAGCTGCGCGCCGTGGTGGTCACGCATCTTCACCGCGACCACATCGGCGGGCTGCAGACCGTCAAGGACCGCACCGGCGCCGAGGTATGGATGCATCCGGCCGACGCCGGCGCGCTGCGTGAGGGCATTATCACCCGTGAGCTCGAGGCGGGCCCCGGCCGCCTGCGCGGCGTCGTCGCCCGGCAGATGAACCGTTGGCCAGCCAAGCGGCGGGCGCCCATCGCCGTGGAGCACGAGGTGCTGGACGGCGACACGCTGCCCTTCGGCGACCTGCGTGCCATCCACACGCCCGGCCACTCGGCCGGGCACCTCTCGCTGCTGCTGCCACGCGACGGCGGCGTGCTTTTCGTGGGCGACGCGGCGAGCAACTGGCTGCGTCTGGGCCACGGACCCATCTACGAGGATATCGCCGAAGCAGAGCGGAGCCTGCGCGCGCTGGGGGCGCTCGACTTCGAGGTCGCCGCGTTCGCTCACGGCCGCACGATCACCGCGCACGCCGCCGAGCGCTTTCGCGAGCGCTGGCCGGGCACGGATTGAGCGGGTCATCGCCGAGCAGGTACACAGCCGCGGACGGCGTGGCTCATGTTCGCCGTGAGGTAACGGGCGCGAGCTGAGCCGAGTCAGTCGGCTCAGGCGTCGCCGTCGCCTTCTACCACCGTCAGCTTGGCGCGTAGCGCCTTCTCGAGCGTCTCGCGGCGGCTCTCAAGGCCCCATTCCTCGAGGCGCCAGTCGCCGGCGCTGCTCACCGTGAGCACGACCGTGCGACCTCGCCCCGCGAGAGAGGCTCACGTGCCGCACCACGCCGGCATGCCCGCGGTCCAGCACCTCCGCCAGGCGCACGAAGAGGCTCAGCCAGCGGACCGTCTCGCGGTCGGCTGGGTCAACCGTCTGAAAGGCGGCGTGGCGCGCCTTGGGCAGGGCCTTGCGGTGAAAGAACGCCGTGGCCGCCATCACGGCGATCTCCTCCTGGTCGAAGCCCAGTAGATCGGCGTTGTGGATGAGGTAGTAGCTGTGCCGCTCGTGGTCGGCGTAGCTCAGCAGGCTGCCGACGTCGTGCAGGAGGGCCGCGTAGCGAAGGAGCTCCCGGGCGCGCTGATCGAGGGAGTGCATGCCAGCCGCCCCGGCACTGTCGAAGAGCTCGAGGGCGAGCGCCGCCACGTGGCGGCCGTGGGCGTCGTCTCCTCCGGTGACGTGCGCCAGGTGGAGGACGCTGCGCTCGCGCACCGAGTCGGTATCAGTGCCGTACTCGTGCTTGGCGAGGTAGTCCATGAGCAGGCCCTCGCGCAGCCCGCACTGGGCCAAAGCGACGATGGCCTCGATGCCCAGCTCATCCATCACGGTCTCGAGGATGGCGGCGCCGGCCACCACGATGTCGGCACGCGCCGGGTTGAGGCCCGGCGCTTCACGGCGCTGCGCCAGGGGCATCGTGCGCAGCGCCTTGGCCACGGTGCGCAGGTCTTTGCGGGTGAGCTGCTGCTCTCTCGCCGGCATCTGACCGTGGATCATGCGGGCCGCCACGGCTGCCAGGTTCACGATTGTCCCGGAGGTGCCGTAGGTCACGTCAGCCGGCCAGGCGCCGAGGCGGCGCACCAGCGGCGCCAGTGAGAGCTGCACACGACGGCGCAGGTCGCGGTAGGCGGCGCCCGAGACCGGACCCTCGCCCAGCCCGGGCGTCACGGCGGCGGTGAGGCGGATGGCGCCCAGGCGCAGCGATTCGACGGCGTCGGCGCCCCCGCCCCCGCCCACGGCCAGCTCGGTGCTGCCCCCGCCGATGTCTACCACGCGCAGGCGCTCGTCGTTCACGTGCACGCGACTGAGCACGCCCAGGTAGATGAGCCGCGCCTCCTCGGCGCCGGAGACGACGTGCACGTCGAGGCCGGCCTCGTCGCGCATACGCTGCACGAGCACCTCACGGTTGGCCGCCTCCCTCACGGCGGCGGTGGCCACCGCGACCACCACACGGGCACCGTGGGCGCGGCCCAGCTCCGCGAAGCGCGCGCACACCAGGATGGTGCGGTCCATGGCCGGCGTGGTGAGGGCGGGCCGCTTGCCAAACTCGCCTTCGCCGAGGCGCACAGGTTCTTTCTGCAGGGTGATCACGCTCCAGGAGCGGCTGCCGCGCAGCGTGACCACCATGAGGCGCACCGAGTTGGTGCCGATGTCGATGAAGGCCAGGGTCCGCTGCGCCGCGCTCGCGGCGGCGTCGTTCATGGCGTCGAGCGCTACGTTCGCGTCCAGAAACTGATCGGGCATCGCGCCCCCGTGGTCTGGCATCAGAGGACGATGACGGCGCGCACGGTGCTCTCTCCTCGGCCGCTCGGACCTAGGGCTGGGACCGGCGATGCATGACGCCGGCTTCGGCGCCGACGGCGAGCGCGGAGTCTCGCATCACGGCATCGCCAAGCGCCTCGTCGACCGCCGCCAGGATATCCGCGGAGAGCTTGGTTCCAGAGGCCGCGGCGTTGTCGAGAACCTGCTGCGCACGCGACGCGCCGACGATCGCCGCGGCCACCTCCGGGCGCCGCAGCACCCAGGCCAGCGCCAGGTTCGTGAGTGAGAGGCCGGCCTGGTCGGCGACCGCGCGCAGCCGCTGCACCGCCTCCAGCACCGGGTCGCGCAGCCAGCGCTGCACGAAGTGGCCCATCTCGACGCTGGCGGCCCGCGAGCCGGGCGGCGGCACGTGTCCCGGGAGATACTTGCCCGAGAGGACCCCCTGCGCCAAGGGCGACCAGACGATCTGGCTGATCCCGTGGCGAGCACACAGGTCGAACACCTCGCGCTCCGGGCCGCGCCACAGCATGTTGTACTGCGGCTGGGAAGAGACGAACTTCTCGGCGCCCTCCACCTCGAGCGCCGCCTCGATCTGCTCGGGAGTCCACTCGCTGAAGCCGATGTAGCGCGCCTTGCCGGCGCGTACCACCTCCCGTAAAGCGGCCATCGTCTCCTCGATCGGCGTGCGCACATCGAAGCGATGGCACTGATAGAGATCGACGTGGTCGGTGCGCAGGCGCCGCAATGAGGCATCGATCTGCGTGTGTACCTCGGCCGCCGACAGGCCGCCGGAGTGAGCGTCGGCCATGGGCCAGAACAGCTTGGTGGCGAGGATGTACGAGTCGCGCGGATAACCCGACAGGATCTCGCCCCAGGCTTCCTCCGCGGCGCCGCGGCCATAGACGTTGGCGGTATCGAACAAGGTGATGCCCGCCTCGAAGGCCGCCCGCGTGCAGGCCTCCGTGGCCTCGCGGCTCACACCACCAGAGTAGGTCAACCACGAACCGAGGGCGATCTCGGATACCTGCAGGTCGCTGCTGCCCAGCTTGCGAAACTCCATCGTCGGCCTCCCAGGGGGATAAGTGCCAGGCGTGGCGCCATGACGGCACGTCCAAGCCACCAATGTCTGCCCGTCCGGGCGCGGTGAAAACGCCGCGCGCCGTTGTCCCCGGTGCACTAGCGCCTGGCGGTGGCGCGGCCGCCGCGGATGGCGATGAGGCGGCCCGCGTCGTCGGCCACGCGCGGCCCCGACGACGCCCCCCGCGCGCGCCATGTTGGGCGGATCAATCCTGTCGACGAAGCAGCCGTAGGCCATGGCGCGGGGATTGTACACACCCCGGGTACGTCCTCCGTCCAATAAGCCGCTACAATCGTTAAGCCATGACCTCACGCCAGAAAGCACCATCGCTGATCCGCACAGCCGGCCGTCTGCTGTCGTCGCCCGGGCGACGGTGGTGGGTCGGCGTGGCGGTTGTCGTGGCGCTGGCCGTTCCCTTCGTGGCGTACGCCAATCTGACTCGCATGGAGCAGTCGTTCCTCGACGTCGACTGGAACTGGCTGGCGGTCACGCTGGCCCTGCTGGTCGTCGCGCTAGTGCTCAGGAGCGTGGCGCTGAAGGCGATCACCGATGCCCTGGGCAGCGTGCGTGCCCGCTTTAGCGACGCGTTCTCGGCAACCAGCGTGGGCCTCTTGGCCAACTCGGTCATCCCCATCCGCGTGGGCACGGTGCTGGCGCCCTACACGCTCTACATGCTGCTGCGTCGTCGCGGGGCAACGGTGCCCTTCGTAACGGCGTTGGGGGTGGCCCTCACGGAACGGCTGCTCGCCTTGGCGATGTTCGCCGCCCTGGCGCTGGCGTTCGTCACCGCGCTCGCCATGCCGGGGTGGGTCCTGCCGGCACTGGTCGCCATTGCCGTGTTCGCGGGCATCTTGCTGGTCGGCACCATCGCCCTGGAGCGCCACCGGCGCAGGCGTGTGGCGGGCGGCGCCGGTAGCGGGGATTCGCCGGCGGTCCCCCGGGCCGGCGAGAGCCGCTGGCGGGTGACCCCGCGCGTCGCTCAGGCACCTCCTCAGGCGTCCGCGCCGCCAAGCGGACCGCGAAGCCATGACTTGCGCGGGCACAGTCTGCGACGTCACAGCCTGCTACGCCACGTGCCGGCGCTCTTCGACAGCCAGCGCATCATGGGTAAACCCTGGGCGCTGGTGTTCGTCGCCGTGATTCAGGTGGCCGGCTGGCTGGCGCAGCTCGCCGCCGCGTGGGCCGCGCTGCAGGCCTTCCACCTGGATGGTCCCGGCTGGCAAGGGGCCGCTCAGGTGCTCGTGCTCACCAACCTGATCGGCCTGGTGCCTATCACCCCGGGCAACGTGGGAACCTTCCAGGCGGCCGCCGCGGCGGCGTTAGCCGCTTCGGGCGTCGGCGCCGGCCCGGCCGTCGCCTACGCGGTGGGTCTGCAGGCCGTGCAGCTCCTCGTGGTAGCCGTCGCAGGGCTCGCCTCGCTGAGTCTGCAGGGCCTCACCCTCGGCGATCTGCGGGGCAGAAGTAACAAGGCCGCCTCACTGCTCTACGCCGGCGACCAGCCGGTGCCCAAACCGGCCGAGGGACCACCCGTCCGCCTCTGAGCGCGCCACAGGCCGCGCAGGGGCAATACAGCGGCTCGACCACACCTCTCGCATATGCGGCACTTGTGCCTCGTCGCCGCTGCGCTGTGCCAGAGCGGCCGCAGGTCCCCGTGTGACAACTGTCACAGTGAATCGGTGACGCGCGGCACTACGAGGCCTTCCGTGGCCCGCCTACACTCCGGAGCGAACCAGAGAGCGGTCTGTGCCGCGACGCACGTGAGCGCCGGCGGCGCAGACCCGTGCAGGAAAGTGAGGGTGTCATGGTGGCTGCTTTGGAGTTGAGAGAGCGCGCCGCCCCGGTGGGCACGCCGGGCTGCGTTCTCGCCGGCGCGTGCGCCGAGCAAACGACGGGCGCAGTCGAAGCGCGCGGCCTGGTGAAGACGTTCGCCAGCGGAAAAGGCGGCGTGCGTGCCGTGCGCGGGCTCGACCTGAGGATCGTCGCGGGCGAGACCGTCGCCCTGCTCGGACCCAACGGCGCCGGCAAGTCCACCACGATCGACATGATCCTCGGCCTATGCCCACCCGACCCCGGCACGGTAAAGCTGTACGAAAAGGACGCCGCGGAGGCCGTGCGCTGCGGCGCCGTGGCCGCCATGCTGCAAACCGGCGGGCTGGCTCGCGCCCTCTCGGTGCGTGAGCTCGTCGGCATGATGGGGTCGCTCTATCCGGCGCCGCTGCCGGTGGACGACGTCCTGGCCCTGACGGGCCTCGAAGACATCGCCGACCAGCGCACCGAGAAGCTCTCCGGCGGGCAGCAGCAGCGCGTGCGCTTCGCCATGGCGCTGGTCAGCGACGCGCGCCTGCTGGTCCTCGACGAGCCGACCGTGGGCATGGACGTCGAGGCCAGACGTAACTTCTGGACCACCACGCGCGCCGCGGCCGCCGGCGGCAAGACCGTGCTCTTCGCGACCCACTATCTCGAAGAGGCCGACGCTTACGCCGACCGCATCGTGTTCATGGCGCAGGGCCGCGTGGTCGCCGACGGGCCGGCGACCGAGATCAAGGCGCGCATCGGCTCGCGCACCATCCGGGTGACGTTGCCTGACGCCGATCTTGCCGACCTGCGCCTGCTGCCCGGCGTCACTGGGGCCGAGCGCCGTGGCGAGGCGGTGGTGCTGGTCTGCGCCGACTCTGATGCCGCGATTCGCGCCCTGCTTGCGCGCTACGGCACGGCGCGCGACATCGAGATCACCGGCGCCGGCCTCGAGCAGGCCTTCCTCGAACTCACCGGAGCCGTAGACTCGGCCGGCGGCGATGTTGCCGGCGCCAACCACGGGGAGACGTCGTGAGCATCTACATTCGGTCCGAAGTACTACGCACGTTTCGCAGCCGGCGCTTCTTCGTCATGTCGCTCGGCTTCCCGCTCGTCCTCTACTTCCTCATCGCCGCGCCCAACCGCGGGGTGAGCAATCTGGGCGGCACGGGCATCTCGGCTCCCCTCTATTACATGGTGGGTCTGATCGCCTTCGGCACCATGGCGGCCATCCTCTCGAGTGGGACGCGCATCGCCGGTGAACGCGCCGTGGGCTGGAACCGGCAGCTGCGCCTTACGCCGCTCTCAACACGCACCTACTTTCGCAGCAAGGTGCTGGTGGCCTACCTGATGGCGCTGCTCACCATCGGTCTGCTCTACCTGTCGGGCACGGTGCTGGGCGTGCGTCTCTCCGCCGACGCCTGGCTGAACCTGACGACGCTGGTGCTCATCGGCCTGATCCCGTTTGCCGCCTTGGCGGTGCTGCTCGGCCACGTGCTGACCACCGACTCGGTGGCGCCCGCCGTGGGCGGTCTCACGGCCTTGCTGGCGTTCCTCGGCGGCACGTGGTTCCCGCTCGGTCACGGGGTGCTGAACGACATCGCCCAGGGCCTGCCGTCGTACTGGCTGGTGCAGGCCGGTCGCGTGGCGCTCGGCGGCCAGGCATGGCCCGCCAAGGGATGGTTCGTGATCGCCGTCTGGAGCGTGGTGCTGATCTTCCTCGCCATGCGGGCCTACCGGCGCGACACGCAGCGTGCCCAGGCTTGAGCACGGCGTAGAATGGCGGTGTAGGGAAGTCTTCCCGTGGCCCGCCTGAGCTGAGGAGCGAGCGCCCGTGGCCAACGCATCGCCGATCGAGGAGCAAGGGGCCGCCATCACAGCGTCTCCGCGAGGGCATCTCGTGGTGTACCTCTTCCTCCTCGCCCTGGCCGGCCCGGCCGGCGACATCGTCGCCGGCCGGGACCGGCCCGTCTGGCTGGCCGCTCTGGCTCTGGGTGCGTTCGTCGCTTGCTTCGTGGTCGTCGTGGAGACGGCGCAACATTGGCACGGCGGCTGCGTGCGGCCGCTCTCGCCGGCGCGCCGCCGCCTGCACGGCATCTTCGTCTTCGCGCTCGCGCCCATCGCCGTGGCGACCACGCTGACATTCGGGTCGACGTGGTTGGAGTTGTTCGTCTTCGTCACCATCACCAGCGCGCTCACCGTGCCTCTGGTTTGGGCGCCGCGGGCGATCGTGGCGGTGAGCGTCTTGGTGGTCGCGGTGGAACTGCTGCGCGGGTGGAGCACGGTCGGCGCCGCCACGGCCGCGGCATGGGCGCTCTCCACGCTCATGGCCGGCTTCATCGCACTGCTTCTGCGACGCCGCGCCGTGCTCATTCGCGAGCTGCGCGCGGCACAGGGTCAAGTGGCGCGTCTGGCGGCGGCCGAGGCCGTCGCCGAAGAGCGGCTGCGCTTTGCGCGCGACCTCCACGATCTGCTCGGCCACAGCCTCTCGGTGATCGCGCTCAAGGCCGAGCTGGCGCGTCGCCTGCTCGAGGCCGGCGACGCCGGCATCCAAGCGGGTGGCGCGGCCACTCAAGCGTGCCGCGAGGTCGCCGACATCGAGCAGATCACCCGTCGTGCGCTGGGCGAAGTTCGTGAGGCGGTGACGGGCTACCGTGTGCGCTCCCTCGACGCGGAGCTTGATTGGGCGCGCGCCGCACTCGCCGCCGCGGGCATCGAGGTGCGCGTCACCGTTGCTGAGGCGTCGCTGCCGGCCGAGGTAGAAGACCTTCTCGCCTGGGCGGTGCGCGAGGCGGCCACCAACATCGTGCGGCATAGCTCCGCCGGGCACGCCGAGATCGAGGTCGCGCAGGTCGGCGCGGACGTGCACCTCGAGGTGAGCGACGACGGCAGAGGCGCCGGCCCCGAGAGCATCCGCACCCACGGCGGCAGCGGCCTCGTGGGGTTGGAGGAACGCCTGGCAACGTCGGGCGGTCGCCTCACAGCCGGGCCCGCGGTGGGCGGGGGCTTTCGCCTCACGGTCGTTGTGCCGCGCGCCGCGGACGCGACACCGGTGACGCCCGATGTGCGTCAGACGCTGCCGTCATGGTCGCGGCGAACGGTAGCGCCGTGATTCGTGTGCTGCTGGCGGAGGATCAAGACATGGTGCGCGGCGCCCTGGCCGCGCTGCTCGGCCTGGAGCCAGACATGGAGGTCGTCGCCCAAGTGCGACGCGGCGACGAGGTCACCGCCGCCGCGCTGGCGGCGCGGCCCGACGTCGCCTTGCTCGACATCGAGATGCCCGGCAACGACGGGCTCGACGCCGCCGCGGAATTGCGGGCGGCTTTGCCCGAGTGCAAGGTGCTGATTCTCACCACCTTTGGTCGCCCGGGCTACCTGGCGCGCGCCATGCAGGCGGGCGCGAGCGGCTTTCTGGTCAAAGACGCACCGGCCCAGGAGCTGGCCGCTGCCATCCGGCGCGTGCTCAGCGGCGCGCGCATCGTCGATCCGGCGTTGGCGGCCGCGGCGCTCGCCGTGGGGCCGAACCCGCTGACCAGCCGCGAATGCGACGTGCTCACGGCGGCCGCCGAGGGCGCCAGCGTGGCCGAGATTGCCACGCGCCTGTTCCTCTCCGAGGGCACCGTGCGCAACTACCTCTCCATGGCGATCGCCAAGACGGGCAGCCGCAACCGGGTGGAGGCGGCACGCCTGGCGGCCGAGCGCGGCTGGCTCTAGGCCGGCCGGGCGGCTGGGCGCGGGTTGAGCCCCCGGTGCCGCTGGAGGATCGGCGGTGAGAGGCCTGCTAAACGCCGCCGCGGGCACGCCTTCGCGGCGCTCAGCCTGCGGGCCGTGGCGGGGAAGGCAACGCTGGCGTCGAGGGGAGGGGCTGAGCCGGCGACGAGGGCCCGCTGCCCCGGGTCGACTGCCTGCGAGCCAGGGGTGCGCCGCGTCGTGCACTGGTAGGCCCGGCCCCACCCTCTTGACGCCGTGCCTTCTCTTACCCTGTCAGCGCTCAAGGCAAATGTGTTGACGGCTGGCACGAATCATCTAGTGAGTGGTGCACCTGGTCTTCGACATCCGAGCCGGTTCCCAGGCTCGTTGGCGCCCCGCTCGTTTGATCGCCTGCGGTGTCTAGTGCCGAAGTAGCCGGCGGACTATCATAGGCCCAGACCGACTAAGGGGGTCAGGTCACAGTTCCGTCTGCGCCTTGCCGAAACTGGGGGCAATCCCAAAAGGGGGGGAATGATGCGCAGGGTTCGTTCGTTCCATGGTTTCAACTACCGCCGGTTGCCGCTGGTCATCCTGATCGTGCTGGCCACGGGTCTCGCCTGGGGGGCGAGCGCCGCTCTCGCGGCTAGTGCATCACCGGGGGCTTCCTCGTCTCCGGGCAGCCAGCTGGTGCTCAAGCTCGGCTGGACGACCGAGCCCGACAACCTCAACGTGTTCGTCGGCTACGAGTCGGAGTGTTGGGAGCTCTGGGCCCTCAACTACGACTACCTCTTCGGCTCCGGGAACTACAACCAGCCGGCGCTCGATCTGGCCTCGCAGTGGCCCACCCAGCAGAACGGCGGCATCTCCGCCGACGGCAAGGTGTGGACGATCCACATCAGGAGCGGCGTGAGGTTCCAGGACGGCACGCCGCTCACCGCCGCCGACGTGGCCTTCACCTACAACTACATCATCAAGAACAACATCTCGCAGTACACGACCTACATGGCCGGCATCAAGTCGGCCGCGGCGCTCAACCCCACCACGGTGCGCTTCATCTGTGCGCACCCGATGGCTCTGGGCTTCATGGAGACGCAGTCCGTGCCGATCCTGCCCGAACACATCTGGAAGAACGTCTCGCCGAACGCCGCCACCACCTCCTACGGCAACAAGCCGCCGATCATCGGCAGCGGCCCGTACGAGACGGTCGCCTTCGTGAAGGGCAGCTACATCGAGATGGTTGCCAACCCTTATTACTGGGGCAAGAAGCCGGCCGTCAAGACGATCTACTTCGAGACCTACCAGAACGCCGACACCATGGTCGCCGACCTGCGCGCTGGGCGCATCGACGGCGCCTGGGGCATCCCGGAGGCGCAGTACGCCACGCTCAAGTCGGTCAAGGGACTGAAGGTCATCGCCTACCCTTACTATGGCTTCGACGACCTCGAGTTCAACTGTCTCAACCAGCCGAGCTCCCTGGGCAACCCCGTGCTGCGCGACTACAAGTTCCGCCAGGCGCTCAACTACGCGGTCGACAAGCAGCGCCTCGCTAACCTCGCCTACGACGGCCTTGCCATACCAGGCACCACCGTGCTGCTTCCCCATACCTGGGTCAACCCCGATTACCACTGGCAGCCCCCGGCTAGCCAGGCCTACACCTTCGACCTGGCCAAGGCGAGCCAGATGCTCACCGCCGCCGGCTACCCGCTCAAGAACGGCGTGAGGCTGAACAAGCAGGGCAAGCCCATCGTGCTGCGCCTCTTTACGCCGAACGACCCGGCACCGCTGGCCATCGAGGCCAAGCTGATCACCGGCTGGCTGCAGCAGCTCGGCCTCAAGATCAATCTCTCGGTGATGGATACGGGGGCTCTCGAGTCAGACATGACCAATATGCACGGCAACAGCTTCGCGCCCAACTTCGACCTGGTGGTCTGGGACCTGGTCGGCAACTATGACCCTGGCCAGACGATGTACTACTTCACCACGTCGCAGTTTGGCCTCAACAACGATTACTACTGGTCGAATGCCGAGTTCGACAAGCTGGCCGTCGCCCAAGCCAGCGCCGTCGACCCAACGCAGCGCCAGCAGATCATCTGGCAGATGCAGCAGATCATGTACAAGGAGACGCCCGACGTAGTCATGATCTACACCGACGACGTCGAAGCGGTAAACACCGCCAAGTGGACCGGCTGGATGCAGATGTTCGGCGGCAGCGGCCCGGCCTGGAACGCCCAGGGGAACATCGTCTCCTACATGGATCTGCGGCCCAAGGTGGCGACCACCACCACCGGTGGCTCCAAGACCACTCTGATCGTCGTGATCGTCGTGGTCGTCGTCGTGGTGATCGTCGCGGCCGGACTTCTGGTCGCACGGAGCCGTGGCAGGCGGGTCGAGGACGAGGCTTGAGGGGGCGTGCCCTGAGCAACAACTACCTCGAGATCGAGGCGCGCGGCAGCCACCGCGAGATCGGCCGTCAAGTCGGCGAGGCGGCGCGCGCGCTCATCGTGGCTGGCATCGCCTACTACGAGGAGTACCACGAAGCCATGGGTGGCGGCAGCTTCGCCGCGGCGGAGCATCAGTGCCTCGCGTACCTGCCGCCCGCACGCCGAGCGCTGCCCGGCGTGGTCGCGGAGCTCGAGGGCATGGCTGAGGGCGCCGGCGTGCCGCTCGCCAAGCTACTCGTGCCCAACTGCGGCGAGGAGCTCACCTGCAACTCGGATCCGGCCCTCGAGCAGCCGGCTCAGGCGGCCGCGCTGGCCCCGCCGCCTGAGCCGGCCCCGCCGCCTGGCCCGGCGCAGCCGCGCGGCGCCGCGTCCGACGGACACTGTACGTCGCTGGCCGTGCGCGCCGGGGGGCGCTGCCTGTTGGGCCACAACGAAGACTGGTGGGTGGGCGACCTCGACAAGAACGTGTTGCTGCGCATCACCACAGACGAAGGCACCCAGATCGTCGCCATGACCGCTGCCTGCCTGCTGCCGCCGAGCGGCATCAACTCGCACGGCATCGCCACATGTGCCAACACCGTCTATGCCAACGACCAGCGTGGCGGTGTGCCCAACAACTTCAGTCCGCCGCCACCTGCTCGAGTCGCGCACGCTGGCCGAGGCTCGCCGGCGGGCTCTGCTGCCGACCCGCGCCCGCGGCTGTAACCACCTCTTCGTGGATTCGTCGGGGGCGCTCCTCGACATCGAGACGTCGGCCACCAGCGCGGCGCTGATCGAAGACGACCGGTGGTTGGTGCACACCAACCACTTCGTTGATCCTTCGATGGCCGGCTATGAGCTCTCGACCTCACCCTGCACGCGGCGGCGGTGGGCGCGGGCCGTGGCGCTGCTCAGCCGCGGCCTGGCCGCCGGCGAAGACCCACACGAGCTGCTGCAGACGATCTTGAGAGATCACGACGGCCGCTCCGCGGCGGCCTCGATCTGCGGGCACCCAGACGAATCGCTGCCGCCCGGTGAGCGTGGCATGACGACCGCCAGCATGATCTGGGACCCGCAAGCGCTCACCGTCGAGGTGTGCGCGGGGCCGCCCTGCGAGAGCGAGCGGCACCTCTACTCTTTCGGGCTAGCCGGAGGTGTGAGCATGAATCTGCGTGAGCGCCTGACCGCATCGGTCACCGACATCCGCACGCGAGGGCAGCGCCTTGTGCAGCTCAACCTCGAGTTGCTGGCCGGTGAGATCAAGGAGAAGGGGCGGCGGTTCGGCGCGGCCATAGCGCTCTTCGCGGCCGCCGGCGTGTTGGCGCTCTACGCCGTCGCCTTCGCCCTGGCGACGGTCGCCGTGGCCCTGGCGCTGATCCTGCCGCTGTGGGCGGCGCTGTTGATCGTCACGGCGGTGCTCTTCCTCAGCGTCGCGATCCTGGCGCTGGCGGGCCGCGCCAAGCTGCGGCAGGCCCAGCAGAAGCCGGTTCAGACGGCGATGGGCGAGGCGCGAGCGACGGCCGCCGCGATGACGGCGAACGTGCGCGAGACGACGTCCGCCGTGCGGTCCGGGCTGAGGTACAGGCGCGCGGGCGGCGGCGCCGGCGGTGGCACCGCACCCCCGGGACCGGCGTCCAGTCCGCAGAGCCCGGCCCTGGACGCCGGCCCGTCGGCGGCGGCGCTCGACGAGAGAGCGAGCGAGTCATGAGCGACGTTTCCCGTGGCACAACAAAAGCTCCCCAACGCCCGGCAGGCAAGATTCTCGCCGATATCGAACGGGAGCGCAGCGAGCTGAACCGCTCGTTCGAAGCACTTCGTAGCGACCTCGACGCGGCACTGGGGGACGCCAGGCAGCGGGCCAGGGAGGCCGGCAAGAAGGCCGCGGCCGTCGCCCCCGTGGCGGCGGGGCTTGTCGCCCTGGTGGCCGTCGGGGGCTTTCTGCTCCGGCGTCGCGCCGGCAAAGGGAAGTGAGCGACTAGATGAGGAGGCGGGCGGTGATCGACGTCGTGATCTGGTCAGACATCGTGTGACCGTGGTGCTATGTCGGCGTGGAGCGCTGGCGAGTGGCACTGCAAACCCTCGGCGCCGCGGCTGCCCGGGTGACCTGGCGGTACGGCGCCTTTGAGCTCGACCCCGGCGTTCCGCCCCAGGGCGCCGACGCTGGCGAGTACCTCGCGGCCAGGTACGACGCTACCACCGTGGCGGCGATCCAGGCGAGACTGGCGGACGTGTTCGCCGCCGAGGGGCTGCCGGTACGCAACCTGGCGGCCCAGGTCCGGCGGCCAAATACGTTCGCCGCGCACCGCCTGCTGACCGCGGCTCTCGCGGACGGACCGGAGGTACAGCACGCCGTGGGCGACGGCCTGTTTCGCGCCCACTGGGTGGACGGAGCCGACGTCGGCGAGCCCGAGGTGCTCGTCGCCATCGCGCGCCGGGCAGGTGTGCCGGAGGCTCGCGCGCGTGAGGCGCTCAGCGACGACCGGTTCGCCGCCGCCGCCCGCGGTGAGGAGCGCCGGGCGCACGAGGCCGGCATTCACGCCGTGCCGACCTTCGTCCTCGGCGGGCAGTTGACCGTGACGGGCGCGCAACCCCCCGCGGCCCTCGCCGCGGCCGTGCGGCAAGCGCTCGCTGCCGCGTCAGCGTGATCAGGGCCGGCCGCCGCGCCTGGCTCGCCCGGCCGGACGCCACTAGACACCGCAGGCGATCTGACGAGTGGGGCGCCGCAGGGGCGCCACTCACTAGAGCAGGGCCCGCAGGCGCAGCACCTGGGGACGCTGCCAATCCGTGTGGTCGTTGGTCCACCCGAGCAAGTCCTTGAAGTACGGGGAGCGGTTGGCCATGGCGTGGCCGATGACGTGCGTGGGTGGCAGGTGGTACCGGTACATGAGCCAGCGCACCAGGGCGATGAGCGCCCGGCGCTGCGCCGGGCGCGCGAGGATCTGCGCCACCGTGCTGGCATCGCCGCCGTGAGCCTCCTGCACCATCTCAATGCCGATCGCGCACCAGTTCACGCCGACGGCGTGGCGACCCATGAGATCGAGGGGCAGCTGCTGGTAGATGGTGCCGTCCTTGTCGATCACGAAGTGCGCCACAACTCCGGGACGTACGCCCATGTTGGGAGCATCCGATTCGAAGGTCGCGTGAACACTCGCGTAGGTGGAGGTGTCGGTGTAATGCAGCACGACGAGCTTGGGATACAGGGTAATGTCGCGGCTGCCGTAGTGGAGGCGAGCGTACCTCGCCATCTCGGCGCGGCGTTTGGCGCCGAAGGTGATGAAATCGGCGACGATTCGCGGGCGCGCGACCGTGGTGCGAGAAGAGACGCGCGCGACGGCGGCCGTCGCGGCGCGCTGTCCGTGCCCCGGCTGTGACGCAGCGGCCGCGCCGAGGCCGAACAAGGCGGCCACGAGCCCTGTAGCGATGCCTACGGCGGCGAGCCACCGGGCGGGCACGCGAGCGCCGCGGTGGGCGCGAGGCGCGGCGCTCTGCGCGGCGATCGCCATCGTCGTCAGTAGACGAACACCGGGGTGCCGTATGTGGCGAAGCCGTAGACGAAAGGCGCCTCGGGCATCGAGAGGCGCACGCATCCGTGCGAGGCCGGGTAGGCCGGCACCTCGGGGTACCCGTGCAGCGCGTCGCCGGCGTGGAAGAAGCTGGCGTAGGGCATCCACGAATCGTACTCGGCGGAATACGCGAGGAGCGATTTCGAGTACACGCTGAAGCTGCCTGCGGGCGTCGGGAGGCTGGGTCGCCCGGTTGAGCAGTGCACCACGCGCACCAGCGTGCCACCGTTCACGCAGAGCGCGACGCCGAGGCTGCGATAGACCTCCACGTAGTGCCCGCCGACCGCTTCGGGGCGTGGCTTCGGCGCCGAGGCGTTCGCCAGGCGAGTACGGGTTTGCACGCCCGCGACGCCGTCACGTGGCAGGCCGCTCCAGGCCTGAAAGGCCATGATGGCCTGCGAGGTGCGGTAGTCCGCCTTGCCGCTCACCGCGCCGCTGGGCAGATACAGCAGCGCAACCAGGCGCCGCTGCACGTCCGTCATGGTGGGCAGCGGCATGGCGAGCACCTTGAGCTTCGCGCTGCCCGCCTTGGCCTCGGTGTTGCCGGCCAGGTCGGTGGCCGTTACGACCCAGCTGTAGGTGCCGGCCTTGAGAGCGATGCGGAAGGAGTGGTTCAGGCTCTTGTTCAGCGTCGCCCAGGCGATTTTGAAGCGCTTCACCGGCGACTCGCCCTTGTAGATCGTGATGCGCACGTCGCCGAAGCCGCAGCTCGGCTTGGGGTCGTTCACGCGGAAGGCGAATGTGGCCATCGTCCCGGAATACGTCTTCAGGCTGTGGAGTGCGACACAGGTGGGCTTGCCGAGGTCGATGTTCACGTAGCCCGAGTGCTTGGCTTCGCTGTTGCCGGCCCAGTCGACCGACCAGTACTTGACGAGGTGAGACCCCGCCGCCGAGATCGTGAACGGGACCGTGTAGCCCTGCCGCGCGCCGCCGTCGATGGTGTAGTAGGTGGCGGCAGTACCGGAGCCGGTGTCGCTGGCTTTGAGGCTCACCGTCTGGGCGGTGTTGCGCCAACCTGATGTCGCGCGGGCCCGCAGACCCTTGGCGGTAGTGACGGGCGGGAGCGAGTCGCGGATGCCGCCGTCAGCGGTGAAGAGGACCGTGCCGCCGCCACCGGCGACGACGCCATGCTCGGCATCGGGGACGGCTACCGCGGCGAGGTCTTTGGCGGTCGTGGAGATCTGTGACGTCCAGGCGCCGCCGCCGTTGGCGCTGTAGAGGACGGTGCCGGAGGCGCCGACTATCCAGGCGCGTGCGGCACCGGCGAAGGCGACCGCCGTGAGGTTGCTCGCACTGCCCGACGCGGCGAGCGCCCAGGTGAGGCCGCCGTTAGCGGTGCTGAGGACGGTACCCGCGGCGCCGACCGCGGCGCCGTGCGAAGTATCGGCGAAGGCTACGGCGGCGAGGCCGTTGGCGGTACCAGAGGCCTGCGAAGCCCAGCTCGTGCCGCCGGTGACGGTGGCGAGGATAGTGCCGCCGTCGCCGACCGCCCAACCGTGCGTGGCATCGGCGAAAGCGACGCCGCGCAAGGTCTGCGCCGTGCCTGAGGTCTGAGGCGTCCAGGTGAGGCCGCCGTTGGCGCTGGCCAGGATGATGCCGCCGTCGCCGACCGCCCAGACGCTCTGCGTGCCGCTGCAGGCGACGCCGTACAGGGTGGACGTGGTGCCCGAGCTCTGCGCTACCCACGTCGCGCCGCCGTCGCTGGTGGCGAGGATCGTGCCGCCCGCGCCCACGGCCCAGCCGTGCAGGGCGTCGGCGAAAGCGACGCCGTGTAGATCCTGGTTGCTCCCCGAGCTCTCAGCCGCCCACGATGAACCGCTGTTCAGCGTGGTCACGATAGTGCCGCCCGCGCCGACGGCCCAGAGGTGGGAGCCGCTCGCGGCGAGTGCAGAGAGGTCGGCGGTTGTGCCGGAGGCGCCAGCCTGCCAGCCTCCCGCGGCCAGAGCCACGGCCGGCAGCACGAGGAGCAGAGAGAGCGCGGCGAGCAGCACCGCTGCCCTCAGCACTCGACGTTGGGTACGGCTCCGCTCCTGCACGATGGCTCCTTTCCCCGACGTGGTGCGCGGCGCCGGTCCGCGTGCCCCTGTGGCGCGGGGCGAGGTGTGCGCCGGTCGGGACGCGTCACCGTGCCCAGCCCGGCCGGCCGGCCAAGTGGCCGGACTCACCCGTGCCGATGCCCATGATACCGCGACATGCCCGGCGCGGTCGACACGGCCGCGCCTCAGATAACGTCAACCGGCGGTGAGCGGATGGTGGCGGGTTCTCGTTTCACAGCCGGCGGGCTAAGGTACGATGCGAGCGACCACCGTTCCTACGCCGGCAAGGCACCGCACTGGAAAGAGTTGACGTACCGTGAGCGCCCGTTTTCAGCCACCAGCGATCGAGCGCGGGAGAGCTGTGTGTAGCCGCACCGCGGCTCTCTTGCGGGCCGGCCGCGCACAGTGCCCATGATCTCTCTCGTCCAGCCTCTCGTGCACGTCGCCGCGGTGGCCATGCCTCATGGCGCCCTTCGCGACGTCCTTAATGAGGTCGCGCGGCACGGCTACCTGATCATCTTCGTCCTCATCGCGGTGGAGACCTTTGCCTTTCCGCTGCCCGGTGAGGTGAGCTTGCTGGTGGGCGCCTACGAGGCCCATCGTGGAGTCTTCGGCCTGGGATGGGTGATCGTCGTGGGCGCTGTTGCGGCGATCAGCGGCGACAACCTCGGCTACCTGTTCGGGCGTCGCCGCGGAAGGGCACTCGTCCAGCGCCTCCTGCGACGCCTGCGCCTGCACTCGGCCAGCCTGGAACGGGTAGACGCCTACTTCGGCCGGCACGCCGGCCTCACGATCTTCGTAGCGCGCCAGATCTCGCCGCTGCGCGGCCTCGCGGCCGTCTCGGCCGGCACCGCGCGCGTGCCCTGGCGGCGCTTCGCGCTCGTCAACGCGCTCGCCTGCGTAGTCTGGTCGGCGGTCGTTACCTTGATCGCCGCGGCCCTCGTGGGCCACCTCGATGAGCTGGCCGACGATATCAGCGTGGCGGGGCTCATCGCTCTGGGCGCGATCGTGGTGGCCGCCGCCGCGATCGTCTGGTACCGATTCCGCCTGAGAAACTCGCGCGCCCGGCGGTCCACCGCGACCCGCGCCGAACAGCCCACCGCGGCGCGGCAGCAGCCTGAGGGCAACCGCACAGGGGGACCCGAGCGCGATCCGGCCGGGGGTGGTGACGAGCCCCCGGCGGCTGGCGACGAGCCCGCCGGCCGGCCGGCGAACGAGCCTCGCGACGGCCACCTTCTAACCAAGGCTGGCCGGTGCCGAGCACCGTGGCCTTGGTGGCTGGCGAGCCGGTCGCCGCGGGCGTCTACGGAGAGGCGCCTTAACAGGTCGAGGGCCTGCCGCCTAAAGGTCGAAGGCGGCAGGCCCTGGCGTTCCGATCTCCGCGGCGCGGGGAAACGCCCGAGATCCGTGCAGTGGGGGGACCGCACTTGGCGAGGGGGCCACGAGTATCATGCCCCGCCAAGGTCAACGACGGCTGGGAAGCAGCTGAGCAGGAGCTGAGAGATGGACGTTCGTTGACGGCATTCGTAGGCCGAGCTGTAGACTGGAACCGTCCCGTCGCGTCGGAGGCTGGGGGAGCTAGCGTGTGCGCGGACAGGGCCATGGCGCACCATATGTCCATCGGCAGGTTCGCCGGACTCACCGGCATCTCGATCAACACGCTGCGCCGCTACGACGAGAGCGGGCTGCTCTCGCCGGCCTTCGTCGATCCGTTCACCGGTTACCGCCTCTACGCCGTGGAACAGCTCGACATCGGCATCCTCATACGGCTGTTGCGCGACCTGGACGTGCCGCTGCACGAGGTAAAGGCGCTGCTCAGCGCGCACGGCGCGGGCGACGTGAAGACGGTTCTCGCCCACCATCGCGAGCGCGTCAGCGAACGGCACGCCGAGCTCGAGCGCATCCTCGCGCGCATCGATGTGGCCATGAACCAGGAACGCGGCCTGCTGCCCTACGAGGTCGAGACCGTCGCCCTTCACCCTGTCTGGGTCGTGAGTCGCAGGACGACCACGCTGCGGCCACGGCTGGACATCACGATGGCCCGGTGTCTCGAGGAGCTGGAAGGCGAGCTGCAGCGTGCAGGTGCGCACGCCACGGGCCGCGAGCTGGTCCTTTACCACAACTGGCTGCAGTGGTACCTGGGTCTGGACTTCGAGGTCTGCCTGCCGGTCGATCGCGCTGTGGCCGAGGCTCTGGGCGGCGCGCGAGCTGCCGGGCGGCGCCGCCATGCAGACCGTCTATCGCGGGCCCTGGGACGATATCTGGCAGGCGTACTCGGCGATGCTCGCGCAGATCGCGCGCAAGGGCTACGAGGTCTGCGGTCCGGTGCGCGAGTTCTATGTGGTCGACGAGCGCGACACCGACGACCCGCAACGTTACGTGACGGAGATGACGTGGCCCGTGCAAGCCCGGCCGTCCCTTGGGTAGCCGCGCCGCGTGCCTCCGCCGGCCGACTCCGGCGAGCCGCCCTGTGGTAACTCTGCCGAGCGACCTCGCGGCGACCCCTTGACCCTCGCGCAGGGTGAGGGTTCACGCTAGCGTTGGACAGCGCGTCCGTTCACATGAAGGGGGCTCCATGGTCGACGAACTGTGCTACCTGCCGGCGAGGGAAGCGCTCGACCTGTTCCGTCGCCGCAAGCTTTCGCCCGTCGAGCTCATGACGGCGACGATCCACCAGATCGGGGCGGTCGACGGCTGGGTCAACGCTCTGCCGATCCTCTTCTGCGACGACGCGTTGGCGGCCGCGCGCCGTGCCGAGGCGCGCTACGCCGGCAAGGACGGCGGGCCGCGCCCTCTGGAGGGCATCCCGGTCGCCGTGAAGGACGAGGTGGAGGTCGCCGGCCAGCCTTGTACCGAGGGTTC
>CAWKEZ010000107.1:0-11496 GCA_963848545.1 uncultured Thermoleophilia bacterium | reverse complement strand
GTGTGTCGCCGTCAAGCCCTCGCCACACGTCGCGGCCGTCGCGGCCGCCGAGAGGCGCCGCGATGCCGTCGGGAGACCACCGCAACGTCCGGCCGCGAGGCATCGCCGGGCACGAGCCCGACCTCACTGTGCCGCGAAGTACCCCCGGGCGTCGAGGCGGTAGGTGCGGGCGAAATCGCTCGCCGAGAGGCTGCGCACCAGCTTGAGCGACGCCTGCGACCCGTCTACCCGCGGCACCCCGGGCGGGGCCACGTAGAGCGAGAGCCAGCGGCCGCCGAGAATGCGCCCCGTCTGGTCGATCTTCACCGTCAGCAAACCGGAGAGGCTGAGGTTGCCGCCCAGGCCGAAGTTGCGCCAGCCGGCGAAATTGCCGAGCGAGTAGGCGATGAGGTGGTTCTTGTAACGCTCGATGCCGCGAATCACGTGCGGGCCGGAGCCCAGCACCAGGTCGGCGCCGGCGTTGATCATGGCGTGCGAGAAGGCGCGCACGTTGCCGCGGTTCTCGCCGAAGGCGTACTCGGTGCCGTAGGGCGTGTGGATCTTGTCGGCGCCTTCGGCGCCGGCGTGCATCAGCACGATCACCACGTTGGCCTCGGCGGCCGCGCGGCGCACCAGCCGGGCCGCGCGCCGGGATGTCGTTCAGCGGGGCGCTCCAGGGATACGGCGAGAAGCCCATGACGGCGACGCGCACGCCGTGCACATTGACGATCGTCACCTTGTTGGGCAGCCCCGCGTACGCCACGCCCACGCTCTTGAGCGCCTGCTGTGTCTGCAGGAAGCCGCGCGTGAGAAAGTCGTTGCTGTGGTTGTTCGCCACGTTCACCAGGTCGATGCCCGACCACGCCAGCGCCTTGGCGAACGACGGCGGCGCCTGGAAGGCGTAGCACACGCCGGCCGACGCCCCGGCGCACTTGGACGGACCCGCCGTGGAGTAGGTGCCCTCGAGGTTCGCGATCATGAGGTCCGGCTTGCTCAGCAGCGGCCGCAGGGAGCCGAACAGCGCGCGCCCGCCGTTGGGCGGCATGCCGTACATCGATCCCGGCGTGGTGTCGCCCACCCAACCCACCGTGATGACGGTGGGAGACGGCGACGAGGAGGGCGAGGGAGAGGGCGAGGCCGAGCCGGAGGGGCTCGTCGTGGCGGCGAGCGCGCCGCCCGCGCCCGGGCCGTCGCCGGTTCCCGACGAGGCGCCGCCACCCCCGGCCAGTGCCCACGTGGCCGCCGCGGCCGCCAGCACGGCCGCCGCGCAGACGACGGCCAGCAGGACGAGGCGCCGGCGGCGCACACGCCGTTGGTGCGCGGCGCGCCGGCTCACATACACGTGCATCGCGGGATGATGAGGTGTGTTGGCAGCCATCGCGTACCAGTCTACGCAATGACCGCGCCGGGCCCAAGGCCTGCCGTTCGCCGGCGGTCGCGGCGGCGCGACCCACGCTCACCGCACCGCGAGGCCCGGCCGAGTCGCCCCGGCGGCGTGCGCCGGCCCGTGGGCCGTGCGGGGTGCCGGCCCGTGGGCCGTGCGGGGTGCCGGCGACACGGCTTTCCGATAGGGTTGGTAGGAACGTGATCTTCTCGCCCGCATCGCTGCAGCCCCGGCTGCAACCTCTCACCCGACGGTTGCGCCGCTTCCCCCGCCGCTTCTGGCTGCTCGTCGGCGGGACGCTCCTCTACCTGCTTGCCATCAGCCTCGCCTTTCCCTACACGCCCCATCCTCCTCGAGCGCCGTCTGCACGTGTCGCTCGCAGTGGTCGGCCTCATCATGGGCGGCACGGCGCTCGTCGGGTTGCCCCTGCAGCCGCTGGCCGGCAGCCTCAGCGATCGCTACGGCCGCCGCACGGTCATGTTTGGCTGCGCGGCCTGCGAGGCGACCGCGTACGCCGGGCTCGCCCTGGTCCACGGCTTCTGGCCCCTATGCCTGCTGGTGTTCCTCGATCGCGGCCTGGGCTGGCCCCTCTTCCTCACCGCCAGCAACGCCATGACCGCCGACCTTCTGCGGCCACGCCTGCGCGCCACCGGCTACAGCCTCATGCGCCTCATGATCGGCGCCGGGTACATCCTCGGCCCTCTGCTCGCCGCCCTGGTGCTGGCCCTGGGCGCGCCGCTCGCCGCCCTCTTCCTGATCGCCGGCAGCGGCTGCCTCGCCTACCTCGGCTTCGTGCTCATCTTCCTCAAGGAGACGCATCCGCACCCCACGCACGGTCTGGCCTCCGGAGAGGTCAGCGAGGGTCCAATGCCCTTCGGCGCCCTGAGCTTGTTCACGGCGCCGGGCCGCCTGCGGGCCCGCGCGCGGCGCCGCGCCCGGGCCGGTCTAGGCTGGAGCCGTGTGCTCGCCGACCGCCGCTTCATCGCCTTCTGCCTCGTCTCGCTGCTGCCACTCTTCGTCTTCGGCCAGACGTACACCACCTATCCCGTGCTGCTCACAAGCTACCGGCACGTGCCTACCGCTACGTGGGGCCTGATGGTCTCGTTCAGTGGCCTCGTGATCGTGATCGTGCAGTACCCCAGCGTGCGCGCCCTGCGACGCCTCGACCCGCTGTACCCGGTGGCCCTCGGCAGCCTCCTCTTCGGCCTGGGCATCGGCCTCGGCGCCTTCGTGCCCCTGGGCTGGCCTCTCCTCGTCACCGTGGGGGCGTTCTCCCTGGCCCAGGCGGTCTACAACCCCCTCGCCACCGCCGCCGTCTCGCACATGGCGAGCGCCGAGCTGCGCGGTCGCTACATGGGTGCCTGGACGCTGGTGTGGACGGGTGGCGCCAGCGCCATGGGGCCGCTGCTCGGCGGCCTCATGCTGGCCACGCTCGGCCCCCACCTGAGCTGCAGCATCATCATCATCATGGGCCTCGCCGGCGCCGGTCTTTACCTGCTGCTGCGCGCGAAAGCCGGGGGGCACGAGGAGGACGCCGCCAGCGACGGCCGCGCCTGAGCGGGACTGCGCCCGCCGCGCCCAACCGGCGCGCGCCCGCCGCGCCTCAGCGCGTAAAGTAGGCGAGGAGCGTCTGCTCCTCGGCCGGGGTCACCATGGCGCCGCGGGCGACCATCTGGCCGATCATCGCCTTGGCCTGCGCCGCGCCAGCGGCGTGATACTCCTGCGCTACGACGCTCGAGTGGCAGGTGTTGCAGCGCGTCGCCATGATCGCCGCGGGGTCTGAGCTGGAGGGCGCCGCGCCCCCGGCGGAGCCGTACTGCTGCTGGGCGGCAAGCGCTTGCGCGAAGCCGGCCACGAGCACCCGCTGGTCGGCCGCGCTGAGCCGCGCGCCGGGGTGCAGGAGCTCGTACTGCAGCGGCGGCATCCGCGACAGCGAGCGTTGCAGGGCCGTGGTGCCGAGCCCGCCGTTCCAGGCCGAGAAGTTGACCCGCGCGCGGCCGACACTGATATCGCGCTGCGCGAACCACGAGAACGGCGCGATCTCAACCGCCCACCACCAGTGGGTCTGGTTGCTGTGGCAGTCGTAGCAGGAGCGCTCGGCGATCGCCTGGGCGGCGCTGGAGGTCCAGATGAAGGGCGCGGTCGCCGGCGGGTCGGTGTGGTTGTGGCCGTAGGGCACCAGCTGCATGGCGACGAAGACCACGCCAAGCGCCACGAGCACCTCGACGGCCACCACCAGGCGCGAAGGCCCGCGCCGTGCGGAGACTCCGGGCACGTGGCCCGGCGCAGGGAGCGCGGCCAGAGTGGCGCCGCACTGGGCGCAGTACTTCGCCTCACCGGCGTTGAAGCCGCAGGCGGGGCAGTACATCAGCCCTGGCCCCGCGGGCGACAACGGCGACGGTGGTAGAACCAGCGGCAAGACCTCATGGGCCAGAATCTACGCCGCGCGGACGGTGCTCAACAACCCGCGCGGCAGCGATCCACGACCCGCGCGTATCGTGCTCAACCGCCCGCTACCCCGCACCAGCGCAGGGTGCAGAGCGCCACGGCCGCGGCGTGATCGACGAGGTCCGCCAGCGGCACGTTCTCGTCTATGGTGTGCGCCGCCCGGAAGTCGCCCGGGCCGAAGGAGATGGTCGGCGTATGGCCGCGGCGGATGAACACGGCGGGGTCGTGCCACGAGTCCATGCCGGCGGCGACGCCGCGACGACCTACGCCCGCGGCGGCGCCCAGTGCCGCTCGCACGATGGCGTGATCGGCCGGCACCTCAGCCGGCACGATGTCGCACGGCCAGTCCCAGCGCGGCGGGTGCTCGGCCAGCCAGGGATCCGCCCCGGCGGCCGCGTTGACATGCGTCTCCACCTCGCGAAACACCGCCCTGCCGGTACCCTGCTCGTCTACCTGGCCCGGCAGGTACTGCACGTCCAGGGTGAGCTCGCAGGACGAAGGGAAGGTGACCATCCATTCGCCGCCGCGCACCACGGTCGGCACGATGTCTCCCGGGCTCAGCAGAGGGTGAGCGTGCCGGCTGCGCGTGCGCCAGTCGTCGCGCAGCGTGCGGATGCCCTCCAGCACCAGGGCGAGCTTGTCGATCGCGTTCACGGCGCCGCCCTCGCGCCAATCGGGCTGGGGCATCTCGGCATGACCGGCACGACCTTCGATCGTGATGGTCGCGTTGACCGCCCCGCGGCAGGCGACCCAGGCATCGAAGCCAGTGGGCTCGCCGCAGAGACCGCCATCGGCCTTCACGCCGCGCTCCACACAGGCGTACGAGCCGGCGCCGCTGGACTCCTCGTCGGTGTTCGTGCAGAACACCACGTCGCCGGCGAGGCGCACGCCGAGGCGGCGCAGCACCGTGAGGGCGAAGAGGTGATCGGCGATGCCGCCCTTCATGTCGCAACTGCCACGACCGTACAGGTAGCCGTCGCGCAGCGCGGGCTTGAACGGGTCGCTGGTCCACCGCGACAGGGGCTCCGCCGACACCACGTCGATGTGGCCGTTGAGCAACAGGCTGCGGCCGCCGCCCGCCCCCGCCAAGCGCACGGCGAGTTGCGGTCGGCCGCGAAAGTCGAGTCCCGACGGCAGGGTAGGGTGCCCCGAGGGGGTGGGCTCCGGCTCCCAGAGGTCGGCCTCACCCCCGAGGTCCAGGAGCGCGTCGCGCAGATACTCCTGGAGGTGACGCTCGTCGCGCGCGGGCTCGCCCGGCAGGCGCGCCGTGGTGTCGTAGGCGATCAGGTCGGCGGCGATCGCGACAAGCTCTTCGGCGCCGTCGCGGATCGCTTGCACCACGTGCTCCTCGAGGGCCGACTCGAGCCGCGGTTCACTCTCCATGTGGTCCTCCTTACGGACGCGCGTCACCTTCGCGGTGGCCGGGCCGCGTCTCCGGGGGTGGGGAGACGCGGCCCGGCGTAGGCACAAGGCCCGGCGGATGTGGCCCCGCCGGCCTCACTCGGGAGGCAGCTCGCCGTAGGTGATGGAGACGTCGACGCCGACCTTCTTGCTGCGGCTCCTCCAGAAGTAATACCAGGCGATGCCGATGGCCCACACGACCACGAAGATGATCGCCTTCTTGCCGGTGATGTCGCGTGTGGCCTTGTTGAGGAAGGCGTAGTAGAGGAGGACGACGACGTAGGCAACGTAGACGACCGCGGCGATGGTGATGTAGGGGATGCCCCCGAGCTTCCAGTTCTTGTAGGGGGACGAGTCCCAGATGCCCTTCACCTTCTTGCGGTAGGCGAAGAGCACGCCCGAGATGCCTGTGACAAGGAACACCGACACCAGCTGCAGGCCGCCGGCCACGAGCCCGGTGAGCTGGTTCTGGAACCAGAAGATATACCCCACCGTGAGCACGATCTGCACGCCCGTGATGAACGCATAGAGCTTGATCGGCGACGCCCAGCGCGGGCTGATGTCCGTGAACCACTTGGGCCCCATACGGTCCATGCCCCAGGCGAAGAGGGCGCGTGGCACCAGCATCACGTCGATCACGATCAGCCAGTAGCTGGTGAGCATGAAGGTGAACGATGCCACGATGGCGATTACCCAGCTGCGCCCCGAGGCGAGCCAGGAGAGCGTCATGTAGCTGGTCGAGAACGGGAAATTGTAACCTTTCACACCGCCGAAGAGGTCGTTGTAGGCGGCCGCGCCGATGAACTGGAAGCTGGCGATGTGGTAGAGCCCGAAGAACGTCCAGAAGCCGAGGATGGCGGGCACCAGCACGGCCGTCCAGCTGGCCTTGAGGACGGTCTTGTCGGGGCGCTTCACCTCGCCGCTCACATACACCAGGGCGTAGGCGTAGATGAACAGGAAGAATACGCCGGTGGTTACGCCGAGGGTGTCGCCCCAGTTCCAGGTGGTCGGAATCGCGGCGCCGGCGGTCTTGCCCACGGCGCCGATGAAGGCGGTGTAGCTGAGCGAGTGGTACTTCACCGCGGCGGTGTTCCAGTGGTCGATAAAGCTCGTCCGTGAGCAGATGGAGAGGACGATGGCCAGGATCACCGGTCCGCCGATGCCGATAGCGATGAACGGCCGCTGGATCACACGGAAGACGCTGACGCCGAAGGCGACCGCGAGGAACGCCATGAGGAAGCAGATGGTCGAGAGGACGGCGATGCCGGCCTTGCTCGCGACGAAGTTCGTGAGCCCCGTCCAGCCCATGTACTGGCCGAGGATGGCGAGCGCCGGGCTGGCGATCCAGGTGGAGATGAAGATGTTCCAGTACGTGATGGCGATGACGTTGGCGAAGCTCGCGCCCATGGCGATGGCGGGGTGCAAGATGCGCGAGTTGAACACGTACTCACCGCCGCTGCGCGGCATCGAGGCGCCCAGGATACCCCACACCACCGGCGCGCAGATGCCGCAGGTGACCGCCGAGATGAGCGTGGCGATGAGCAGGTTGCCACCGGGGAAGAGCCCGACGCCAACCTGCATCGAGTACCAGATCGCGTAGATGGGCTGAATGACGGCCAGCCCGATGCCGAACGTGTCCCAAAAGGAGAGTCCGCGCACGAGGCCGCTGGCTTTGCGCGCGAAGGCTAGCTCTTCCGGCATGTGATCCCCCCTTGCCAAGTGTGGTCGTTGCGCGGCGGGGCGTACCCGAGAAGTGCCTGACGAGTGCTCAGGCGAGACGAGAGGCAGACCCGGCGGCCCAGGGCGCGAACCTCGAACACTCACCCGTGTGCCATAGCGCCCCCATCTCCAAGCCCTGGAAGTTGGCTGACCGGTCAACTCAACACCAGTCATGATACACTGACGAGGTATCGTGTCAAGGAAGGCGAACGGCGCGCTCCACGCGCCTGAGGCGGCACGAGCGATCCGCTCGAGGGAAGGCGATGAGCACAGCAGCGTCCTCAGGTGCACGCCGAGGCTCGCGCGCGGCGCGAGGCGGCGCCCGCGGCGCCGGCCTGCCGGCCGGCTACGCGCTTGCCGAGCTCGCGCCCACTGCCCGGCGCCTCCTCGACGCGGCGCTGCGTATCCTCGAGCGCGACGGCTACGGCGCCCTGACCCTGCGGCGCATCGCCGCCGAGGCCGGCGAGACCAAGTCGCTCATCGTCTACCATTTTGGCGGCAAAGACGGGCTCGTGACCGCTCTCGTCGACTCCCTCTGGCACGCGGAAGACCTCGACCTCATGCGCCGCTTGGGAGATCTGCCCGACGCGCCCGGCGAGCGCCTGCGCCTCCTCATCGAGTTGCATCACGCCCTGGCCCTCGAGTCGCCCGAGTACCGCATGTACTTCGACCTGCTGCCGCACCTCATGCGCGACGCCGGCGCCAAGCAGCGCCACGCCGAGCTCAACCAGACGTACCGCTCGCTGGGCGTCATGGCCATCGCCGGGACCGGCCTCAAACCCAGCAAGCAGCTGGCCCTGGCCAGCCTGCTGCTGGCCGCCGACGAGGGCGCCGGGGCGCTTCTCCTGCTCAACCCCGACGGCTTCGACCACGAGGCCGCCTTTGCCCTGCTCCAGACGCTCACGGCGGAGCTGGCCGGTGTGGCGCCGGGCGGTGTGGCGCCGAGCGGCGCCGCGCCCAGTGCGACAGCTAGTTCGCCCGCCCTCGCCGCCGAGCGGCCCGCCCCCGCGAACCCCCTGCGCCTCACCCTCCACGACCCGGCGGCCGACCTGCCGCCGGTGGCGCGCCGGCTTCTCGACGGAGCCATTCAAGTGCTGCTCCGCGACGGGCTCGCCAAGGTCACGTTCGAGGCCGTCGCCGACGCCTCGGGGGAACCGCGCTCTGCCACCACGTACTACTACGGCGAGAAGCGCAACCTCATCGTGGCCGTGCACGACACGCTGCTCTTCCGCTCGCAGAGGCTGGTGGCGCGCCGCCTGCGCGCCGCCGCCGGCGACTCCACGCGCCGCCTGCTGGTCACCATGCCGGGCCGCGTGCCGGGCGGCCTGCGCACGTTTCGCGCGCTCTTCGAGCTGTTCCCGGCGATCGTCCGCGACGAAGCCTTGCGCAGCCGGCACGTCGAGTACCTCGCCTGGCTGCGCGCAGCGCTGCTGGCCGTGTCTCAGAGTACGTCGGCGAGCCCGGCGCTGGTCGACCTTGCCTTGACCGTCACCTACGGCCTGCCCATCCAGCTGCTCCTCGACCAGCACGGCGTGAACGCCGGCGCGGTGCTGGAGGTCTGGGCCGCGCTGTGCGGCTCACCAGAGGCTCAGGCGGCAGTACTTCGAGGTCAGTCCTCCTCTACGTGGAGCCGGCGGCGGCGCAGCAGCAGGATCGCGATGACGGCCAGCACCACCACCACGCCCAGGATGACGACGCCCAGAGAGCTGCGGCCGCCCTCGTTCGCGGTGGCGGTGACCGGCCGCAAGTTGACGTAGGAATCGACCGTGGCGGTTGTCATCCAGGCCGGGCCGCGACCGTGGAACATGGGCGTCCAGCCCGTCCACCCAGCGGTCCGGTACGCCTCCAGGTACTCCGGGTAGACGAGCACAATCTGCGGCGACTGCTGATAGAAGATCTGCTGCATGCGCTGGATCAGGCTGTTGCGCGTCGCGGGGTCCAGGGCGGCCGACTGCTGCAGGTTCAGCTTGTCGAAGGCGGCGTCGGACCAGGCCGGCTCGTTGGTGCTACCGATCTCCGCCGTGGTAAACGACGTAAGCGTCTCTCCCGGGTCGCCGTAGCCGGCCCAGTCGCTGAGGTACATGTCGTAGTCGGGCGCGAACGTGGCGCCCTTGAAGTTGAAGATGCGGGCGAGCAGGGCGCCCGTGTCGATCACCGAGAGGTTGGCCTTGATGCCGAGCTGCTGGAACCAGCCGACGATCAGCTTGGCCTCGGTTTGGCCCTGCGGGAAGTCGGTCGTCGTCGCGATGCGCAACGAGATGGGCTTGCCCTGCTTGTTCAGCCTCACGCCGTTCTTGAGCGGGTAGCCGGCGGCGGTGAGCATCTGGCTCGCCTTGGCCAGGTTGAAGGTGTAAGCCTCGCCGGCCGGCGGCTGCCAGTGGTAGTCGGGGTTCGACCAGGTGTCGGGCGGCATGATCGTCGTGGCCGGCGCGGCGAGGCCGGCATAGGCGAGCTGACAGAGCTTGGTCCTGTCGATCGCGTAGTTGAGAGCGGCGCGGAATTGCGCGTCGCGTAGCACAGGGTTGCCCGTTGAACCGGACGACGCGGAGCAGTTGAGGTCGAGGTAGTCCCAGTTGAAGAAGTTGTAGGCGATGGCATGGATGCCCGGCTGCGACTTGAGTTGCGTGAACCGGCCGCGGGGACCCCCCACGCGCCGTCGATGGCCCCCGACTTGAGATCGGCGACCATGGTGTTGGGGTTCTGGTACATCTCGAAGTAGATCTTGTCGATGGTCGGCTTCTTGCCCCAGTAGTAGGGATTCCTGACCATCTCGACGTAGGCGCCCTTCTTGAAGGCGACCGTGTAAAACGGCCCGCTGCCCACGATCGGCATCTCGCTGTAGGTAGTCGCCGCCGCCTGCGGCGAGACGTGCTGCCACACGTGCTTGGGCAGGATCGGCAGGAAGATCGCCTCCATGTTGGCCTTGGGCTGAGAGCACGTGATCTGCACGGTGGTCGGATTGATCTCCTTGGCCCCGGTGATGCCCACCGTGGCCGAGGGCCATGTTGGCCATGTGGTTCTTGACCACGTAGTTGTAGGTGAAGGCCACATCGGCCGCGGTGAGCGGCTGGCCGTCCGACCACTTGAGGTTGGGCTTCAGGTGGATGGTCCACACCTTGCCGTCGGCCGAGATGCCACCGTTCTGCTTCGTCGGAAACGCGGCCGCCAGACCGAGCGTGGGCCCCATGGTCTGACCGTTGAACCCGAACAGGAAGTTGTAGTTGATCGTCCAGATCTCGTAGGTGGTGGTTGCCCAGCCCACGAACGGGTTGAGGTTGTCTGGCTCGCTCGACCAGCCGAGCCTCAGCACCGTGCCGGACGCCGGCGAAGGAGTGGCGCTCGCGGCCAGAGCGCCACCGATGCCCCACACCAGGCCGGCAGTTGCGAGCAGTACCGCGACGCACAGCACGAGCCTGGCGCGCCATAGACGTGCGCTTCATGATGTCCTCCTCGGTCCGTTAGGCCGGTCCGCGTCACTCTCATACCAGGGATGAACGGCCTCGAAGGCGGCCGCCGCGGCGAAGACGCTCACGTCGTCGTAGGTGCGCCCGACGATCTGCACACCCATGGGGACGCCGTCGCGTGAACGCCCGCAGGGCACCACGAGCACCGGGCAGCGGCTGCACATGTTGAAGGGTAGCGTCATGCCGTACCGGTACATCACCTCCAGGTCGTACTCCTCCATCGTGGCCTTCAAGGCGGGCACGCCGAAGACCGGCGTGACCAGGATGCGATGCTCCTCGAACACGGCGGCCAGCGCGGCGTACACCTCGCTCTCGATCTCGAGCGCGCGGTAGTAGCCGACGTTGGGCCGGCCGGCGTCTTCGGCGAACTCGACCGCGTAGGGCGTCATCACGTCACGGTGCTCGGGCAGCATCTGGCTGATCAGACTGCCGAAGATGGTGGCGAAGTGGGCCCTGGCGGCCTCGCGCAGGTCGCTGATGGACAGCGTGAGGGGCACCTCCTCCACGTCCGCGCCGAGCGCGCGGAAGACCTCTCCGGCGGCGGCGAGGTTGGCCGCCACCTCGTCATCGACGGCGAAGCCACCGACGTCGGCGCTCACCGCGATCTTCCAGCCCCGCGGGCCGCGCAGAGCCGCCGGGATCGTCAGCTTGGGCCCGCAGCGAGACGATGTCTTCGCGGTGCGGCCCGGCCATGACGTTCTTGAGCAGGCGGCAGTCCTCGACGGTGCGCGCCAACGGGCCGTCGTGGCAGTAGTGGTCGAGGTTGAACGGCGGCGCCTGAGGTACGCGCCCATAGGGCGGTTTGAAGCCGACCACGCCACAAAACGAGGCGGGGATGCGGATTGAGCCTCCGATGTCGGAGCCTGTGGCGAGGGTCGCCATGCCGGCCGCGAGAGCCGCGCCCGAGCCGCCCGACGAGCCGCCGGGGGCGTAGTCCGGGTTCCAGGGGTTGCGGGGTGACGCCCCAGATGCGCGAATGGGTGATCGCCGCGCAGCAGAACTCGGGCGTCGCCGAGCGGGCGTGGATGATGCCCCCCGCGTCGATGATGCGCTGGATGCAGGCCGCTGTGCGCTGGGCCACGTTGTCCTTGAAGATCAGCG
>CAWKEZ010000106.1:0-24683 GCA_963848545.1 uncultured Thermoleophilia bacterium | reverse complement strand
TCACCATTTGCCGACCGCGTCGCTTCGCTGCCCGCGCTGGCCTGGTTGTATCGCGCGTCTGCCGGCGCCGCCCACGTATTCGTCGGCCCTTCGGTAGAGACCACACCCGAAAGTGTTAGCGAGGGCGTCTGGACAGGCCCCGTCAACGGTGCCGGTCTCAGCGAGTCGCTCGGGGTGTTTGGCTCCGGGGTTGTGTTCGGCGACAGTGGCCCGCTCTTCGTGCCGCCCACTCACCCCCTGGAGGGGCTTCACGTGCTAGAAGACCTTGGCGCCGGCACAACGTGCGTATCGCAACTCGCTTTGTTTCGCCCTCGCGCAGATCCCCCACCCGGCGTTTCGGCGGTTCTCCGAATTCCTCGATGGTACGCTTCGCGAGACCGTGCACCGCACCACCGCCATGGGTGTCGACGCCGCCGCCGCCCACTGCTACTGCGCAGAAGGCTTCCGTTTGCGCCGCCCCTGCCCTTCTTCAGGTTCCGCCTCGATCGCGACGGTTCGCCAGTTCTTCTGCCGAGCTCACCGGCGCGGCCCTTTGCAGACTACAGCGACTACCGCGGCTTCTTGTCGAGCGCTCTCGCCGGGCTCTTTAGAAACGCCGGCGATCCTGCACGACGGTACAGTTTCCGTCCCGTCGTTGCGCAGTCTAGCGGATACGACTCCACGGCGACCGCTGTGCTGGCGGCAGAACGGATGCCGGCAGGCACTCACTCTCGACGTAGTCGTGACCGGCACGCACGACTCTGGCGCGGCGATTGCCGAGAAGCTCGGCCTCCACGTCACCGTGCGCTCACATGTCATGGGCACGCGCGTGGACGATCTGCGCGTTGACTTCGGGCCTGAGCTCCTGGCTCAGGCGACCGAGTTTCTGGCTACAGAAGGCATCGGCGACGACGTGGCCTTCCCTGCCGTTCGAGCCTGATCTGGGCAATGGGCTCCTTCTCACCGGCGCCTGGGGAGATACCCTGTGGGCGAGGGACGCCGACGTTGGACCCGCCCTCCCGTTTCGCATCCCCTTCTGCAAGAGCATGACCGAGTTCCGGCTTCGCGTGGGTTTCGCTCACGCGCCCGTGCCGTTCTTAGGAGGCCGAGCGGCCGACTCTGTCGCTCGTATTTCCCGTTCCGCCGAGATGGCCGGATTCTCTGTGGGGGGCGCGTAACGACCGCCCATCCCGCGCAGGATCGGCGAGGAGGCCGGGCTTGCACGCAGCGATTTCGGCCAGACGAAGGCGGCCACGGCGCCCCTCCCCACCAACGGTGCCGCAGTCTTCGTGGATTCATTAGCCACCATAAGGCGGCGGTACATCGCCGTCGCAACCTGAGTGACGGCGCGGCAGCTCCTTTGCCGCCACGGTCTGTCGCCCTGCGA
Source organism: uncultured Thermoleophilia bacterium (assembly GCA_963848545.1). Lineage (GTDB taxonomy): Bacteria > Actinomycetota > Thermoleophilia > UBA2241 > UBA2241 > CAIXSE01. The sequence continues at coordinate 23,317 of CAWKEZ010000106.1, read as the reverse complement.
TTCGCCGTCTGAGTGCTCGCTAACGCAGCCGCGTCAGGTTCGTGCAGCAGCCGGCAGCCTCAAGCTGGCGAGCGAGATACAATGCGGCAATGACTGCATCGGTCCTTCTGGCGCCGGCCCTTTGACATGAGAATCACCTTCATCGGCACGCGGGGCCTGCCGGCCGCGTACTCTGGCTTCGAGACGGCGGTAGAGAACATCGGCGCCCGCCTCGCGGCGCGCGGCCACGAAGTCACGGTGTACTGCCGCCCGCACATGCTCGAGGGCCGCCACGAGCGCTATCGAGGCATGCGCCTGGTCTACCTCCCCACCGTGGCCAACAAGTACCTCGACACCCTCCTGCACACCTTCGTGTGCACGCTGCACATGGCGGCCGTGCGCCGGCCCCACGCGGCGATCTACTTTATCGCCGGCAACAGCCCGCTGGCGGGCTTGAGCCGTGTGCTCGGGGTGCCAAGCATCATCAACGTCGATGGCCTCGACTCAGAGCGCGCCAAATGGAACCCCTGGGCGCGCCTCTACTTGCGCTGGGCAGAGCGGAACGCGCCCCGCCTCGCCGGCGCCACCGTCACCGATTCGCGCGCCGTGCAGCGTCTCTACCGCGACCAGTACGGCTACGAGACGCACTTCATCCCCTACGGCTCTGACCTCGAGGGTACGGACTCGGGTGAACACCTGCACCGCTTGGGACTTCGGCCGCGCGAATACATACTTTTCGTCGGTCGCCTCGTGCCCGAGAACAACGCCCACGTGCTGGTGCAGGCGTTCGCCGGGCTGCAGACGGAGCTCAAGCTCGTCATCGTCGGCGACGCCTCCTATGCGCACGACTATCAGCAGCAGCTGAAGGCCACCGCCGGCGACCGCGTGATCTTTACGGGCTATCAGTTTGGTGACGCCTACCGCGAGCTTGCGCGCCACGCCTCGTTGTTCGTGGTGCCCACCGAGGTGGGCGGCACGCATCCGGTGATCGTCGAAGCCATGGCCGCTGGCAACTGCCTCGTAGTCAACGATCATCCGCCGAACCTGGAGGTGATCGGCGACGCCGGTGTGGCTTACCCGGCGCAGGAGGGTGCGGTTGGCCTGCGGCGCGTGCTGGCGAGGCTGCTCGCCGATCCTGCCCTCGTGCAGTGCTATCGGGAGGCCGCCGCTGCCCGCGCCCGCGCGCTGTACTCGTGGGATGCCGTCACCGACGCCTACGAGCAGCTCGCCTTCGAGGTCGCCGGCTGTGCGCCGGGCGTCAGCACGCCGAGGAGCGTGTCGCGAAGGGAGGCTTCATGACGTATAACCTCAATGCGCTGCGTCGCTTCATCGCGGCACGGCGCGGCGGCGACTCGCCCGAGGCGCTCAGCGACTGGCGGGCGCCGGAGCTGTTTAGCCTGAGCTGGATGCTGAGCCGCCGTCTGGCTCGCGGCGCGCTGCTGCGAGCCCGCCTGGGCGAAGCCGCCGGCCTCGTCTTCTGCGAGCGCGGCGTGAGGGTCTCACACGCCCACCACGTGCGCGCCGGCCGCGACCTGAACCTGGAGGAAGGCTGCTCCATCATGGGCTTGAGCAAGCGGGGCATCGTGTTCGGTGAACGCTGCACCGTGGGCCGCGGCGCCATGATCACGCCCACCGGCGTGTTCGGCGGCGAGCCCGGCGAGGGATTCAGGCTGGGCGACAACTCGAACGTCGGTCACTACCGCCATCATCGGCTGTTCGGGATACATCGTGGTAGGCGCGCGCGTCCTCATGGGCCCGCACGTGTGCCTTCTGGCCGAGAACCACAATCTCGACGATCCCGAACGCCCTATCAAAGAGCAGGGCGTCACCCGCCGCGCCATCACTGTTGAGGACGACGTGTGGCTGGGCGCCCGCGCCGTGGTGCTCGCCGGGGTAAGCATCGGCCACGACAGCGTGGTAGCCGCCGGCGCGTCCGTGGTCACGCGTGACGTGCCGCCCTTTACCGTGGTGGGCGCGGGGCGCCGGCGCGCGTGCTCGCACACGCGTGCCGGCGCCACCAGAGCCGCGCGTGAAAGCCCTCATCGACGCGCACATGCTGGGCAGCCACGAGACCGGCAACGAGACCTATATAGCCGGACTGCTCGAGGGCCTCGCCGAGCTGGGCTCGTGGCAGGCCGTGGCGCTGCCCGACGTACGCCTCTGCCCCGCCGGGCACGAGATGCACGAGCTGCCGCCGGCACGCAGCAATACGGCGCGCCTGCTGCGTGATCTGCCCTCGCTGGCGCGCGACACGCAAGCGTCGCTGATCCACTGCACCTACGTTGCCCCGCCGTTCTCACCGGTGCCCACGGTTGTGACCGTGCACGATCTCTCGTTTCTGCGTTGGCCCGAGGCGTTCACCTGGCGCGAGCGGGCGCTGCTCGGCGCCGCCGTACCCTTCTGTGCGCGTCGGGCCAGGGCCGTGATAGTGCCGTCGGCCCACGCCCGCGGCGAGCTGGTTGACCTGCTGGGCCTGCCTGAGGAACGCATCCACGTAACGCCCGAAGGCTGCGCACCCCGGTTTGCGCCCGCGGCGGCAGGGCGGCGGCGCGAGGCCCTGCGCCGGTACGGTATCGACGGCCCGTATGTGCTGGCCGTGGGCAACCTGCAACCTCGCAAGAACCTGGACCGTCTGCTCTCTGCCTGGCGGCTCCTGCGCGACGCCGCCGCTCTGAACGGCTGCAAGCTGGTGCTGGCCGGCGGCTACCATGGCAGACGCACGCCGGTAGCGCGCCTCGTGGCCGACCACGGCCTGCACCGCGACGTGCTACTCGTCGGCTACGTCCAAGAGGAGCATCTCCCGGCGCTCTACTCCGGGGCCACGGTGTTCGTGCACCCGTCTGTGTACGAGGGCTTCGGCCTACCGGTGCTGGAGGCCATGGCCTGCGGCACCCCCGTTGCCTGCTCGCGAACCACCTCGCTGCCCGAGGTGACCGGTGCGGCGGCCCGTACTGTTCGACCCCCTCGACGCGGAGGCCGTGGCCGTCGCGCTCGGGACACTGCTGGCCGACGAGGCCCTGCGCGTCGCGTTCGCCACACGCGGGCGAGCCCGTGCGAGGGAGTTCAGCTGGAAAGCCTGCGCGCAGCGCACCCTCGACGCCTACGAAGCGGCGCTCGCCTGAGCTCTACGGCGTGTGCACGACGCGCTTCGCGCTCGTGATAAGCCCGTCGCAGACCACCCGGTAGGAGGCCGTGGCGCTCTGCGCGAGACGCAGCGCGTAGGCCCCGCCGCTGGTGGTGGTCACGGTCTTTACGGTGCGCCACGAGGATCCTGTGAGCTTGCGCTGTACCAGCAGCGGCTGGCCGGCGATGCCGCCGACCTTGCTGCTGGCGAGCACCCCGGAGAGGCTGAAGCGCAGCCCGCGCGGCGCCTGGCCGGGGGCCGTGAGCGAGAGCGAGTTGCCGCCGGCGAAGGCATACCAGGCGAGCTTGCGCTGCCCCGAGAGCGCCGTGAGGCCCATGTAGCTGCCGTGCTGGGCGCCGCGCGGCGGCAGGTCCTGCACCTCGAACCAGATGAGCGCCTTGACCTGCGGGTATTTCTTCGCCACCAGGGCGTAGCCCTGCGTCAGGTAGCGCGCCTGGTCGGCCGCCGAGACCACCCGGCCGAAGACCGAGAGGGGCTGCGTGTCGTAGCCGTACTCGGTGAGGTAGAAGGGCTTGCCGGGGAAGAGCTTGAGGAGCACGTTGAGGTTGCCCAAGGTGACGATGCCCGCGGGGGTTTTGGCCGGCAGGCTGCTCGGCACGGGGTTGCCCAGGGGCAGCACGTAGGGATGGTGGGAGTAGGCGTCGCAGTACTTCCCGGCGCCGTGGTGCGCGAGGTAGGTGGCGAAGGCCAGCGGCGAGGTGCTGCCGGCGTCGCCGTAGCCGCGCGGGCAGGTGGCCCCGGCGATCACCTGGGCGCCGGGGTTGTTGGCCTTCACGCCGGCGTCGAAGGCCTTGAGCATGGCGAGGTAGGTCTGCTCGGCGTAGTGGGCGTTGCCGGCACGGGTCTGGGGGTAGAGGGAGAGTTCCAGGTTGGGCTCGTTCCAGCACTCGAAGTAGTTGACCAGCTCGCTGGGCTCATCGAAGTGCGTGGCCAGGAAGCTGCCGAGCGCGCCGAAGGCGGCCCGCACCGTGGGGTTCGCGATGTTCATCGCGAAGTTGCTCTGGTAGCCCGGCTGCTGGGGCACGGGCGGTGAGCTCCAGAGGGCCTGGTTGCTGGCCCAGGCCGGCACGCTGGTGAGCGTGAAGATGACGTTGATCTGGGCGCTGCGCAGGGCCGTGACGATGCTGTCGAGCTGGGCCAGGTAGGCGGCGTTGTAGTTGGCGGGGGCGGTGAGCGGGGCGCTCGGCGCGCTGGGCTCGAGCTTCGACCAGTAGACCATGATGCGCGTCCACTTGGCCCCCAGGCCGGCGGGGCCCATCTCCTCAACCCAGGACGGCACCTGCGCGAGGTCGACGTCGGCGTAGGTCTCGAGGCGCCAGTCGGTGACGCCCTTGCCGAGGGCGGCCTGCGCGGCGCCGCCGGGGAGCTCGGCGCCGGCGCAGAGCACGAGCAGGGCGAGGAGCACGGCGAGGGCGGCAGGGCCGCGCCGCCGGCGCGTCGGGGATGAGGCTGCCTTGCGGCGCGTCATGCACGTTCCTCCAGGTACCAGTTGTAGGTCTTGCGGATGCCTTCTTCGAGACTCACGCGCGGTTTCCACCCTAGATTGCGCAAACGTCCAACATCCATGAGCTTGCGCGGCGTGCCGTCGGGGCGGCTGTCGTCCCATTCGATCGCTCCGCGGTGGCCCACCACACCCTGCACGAGCCCGGCGAGATCGGCGATCGTGAGGTCTTCGCCGCAGCCCACGTTGAGCATGCCGTCGGGCACCTCCGCGGCCGACACGTTCTCCAGGCAGAAGATGACGGCACGGCCCACGTCGTCCACGTAGAGAAACTCGCGCCGCGGCGCACCGGTACCCCACAACGTCACGGGGGCGTTGGTGCCTTTGGCCTCATGGAACTTGCGGATGAGGGCCGGCAGCACGTGACTGGTCTTCAGGTCGAAGTTGTCGCCCGGCCCGTAGAGGTTGGTGGGCATGAGCGAGAGGTACTCGGTGCCGTACTCGCGGTTGAGGCTACGGCACATCTCGATACCGGCGATCTTGGCGACCGCGTAGGCGCGGTTGGTCTCTTCCAGAGGGCCGGTGAGCAGGTGCTCCTCGCGCAGGGGCTGCGGGGCCTCGCGCGGATAGATACACGAGCTGCCCAGGAAGATGAGACGCTGCACCCCTGCCTCATGAGCCTGGCCGATGACGTTGGCCTCGATCAGCAGGTTCTGGTAGACGAACTCCCACGGCTGCTCCCAATTGGCGAGAATACCCCCCACCTTGGCGGCGGCCACGATGACTACGTCGAACTTCTGCTCGCTGAAGAAACGGTGCGCGGCGTGCTGGTCGGTGAGGTCGAGCTGGGCGAGGTCGCGTGTGACCAGGTTCTCGTAGCCCGCCTCGTGCAAGGCACGCAGGATGGCACTCCCCACCAGGCCGTTGTGGCCGGCGAGGTAGATGCGTTGCATCTTCTGAGAGCGGGTCGCCACGGCGGCATTGTACCAGCCCCGCGGACGCGGCGGGACCCGCGGGTGCTCAGGCGGCCAGATTCAGTGCCTACGACTCGCCTACCTGGAGTCACACGCGCCGGCCGGTGCGCACCAGCGCCATGAGCGCGTCGACCAGCTGCCCTTCGGGCAGCGCTGCGACGCGCTTCCCGTGGTCGAAGAGCACCCCCTCGCCGGCGCCGGCTGCAATGCCATAGTCGGCGTGCCGGGCCTCCTGCGGCCCGTTCACGCGGCAGCCCATCACGGCCACCGTGAGTGCCCCTCCGGCCAGTTCCGGGTCGGCGTCCAGGCGGCGCTCGACCTCCTGGGCCAGCTCCACGATATCTACCTCGGTGCGCCCGCAGGTAGGGCATGAGATCACCTCCGGGCCGCGGCGCCGCAAGCCCAGCGCGGCCAGGATCTTGTAGGCGACTCGCACCTCCTCCACCGGGTCGCCTGTGAGGCTCACGCGAATGGTGTCGCCGATGCCCTCAGCGAGCAGCGTACCGATGCCTACGGCGCTCTTGATGGCGCCGCTCCACACCGTACCGGCCTCGGTGACTCCTACGTGGAGGGGCGCCTCACTGCGCTCGGCCAGTATCCGGTAGGCGGCCAGCGTGGTCGGCACGCTCGAGCTCTTCACGCTGATCTTGTACGCGCCGAAGCCCCAGTCGTCGAACTGCTCGGCCCAGCGCAGCGCGGCCTCAACCAGGGCGGCCGCCGGCTCTTCCTGAGCCTTGGCACGCAGGTCGCGGGGCAGCGAACCGGCGTTGACGCCGATGCGAACGGCGACCGGGACCAGGGTGGGGCCGGCCGCCGTAGGCGGGCCGGCGCTCGTGCCGAGGGCGCTCGCTACGCGGGCCTCCCCCGCGGCGCGGACGATCTCGTGCACATGACCGGCGGCCATGGTACCGGGGTTGATGCGCACCCCGGCGGCGCCGCCCTCGATGGCCGCCAAGGCCAGGCGCCAGTCGTAATGAATGTCGGCGATGATCGGCACCCGACTCTCACGCACGATGCGCGCGAACGCCGGCGCCTCCTCGGCGGTCGGCAGGCTCACACGCACGATCTCGCAGCCCGCATCTGCCAGAGCGTGAATCTGCGCCAGGGTCGCCTCGGCATCGCCGGTCTTGGTACACGTCATGGATTGGACGGCCACCGGGGCGCCGCCGCCCACCAGCACCGGGCCCACGGCGATCTGGCGCGCGCTAGGCACGAGGGGTGCTCGACCCGAAGGGAGCGTTGCCTGCGCCGCGCCGGCTGTGGCCCGCGGGCGTCTCCGGCGCCGGCGCCACGGCATTCTCGCGATACCACTGCCACGTCTGCGCCAGCCCGTCGGCGAAGGCCGTGTGAGCCTCCCAGCCGATCACCCAGCGGGCGCGGCCCACAGCGGCGCACGAGTGACGAATGTCGCCGGCACGCGCCGCCGCGAAGCGGCGCTCGATGGGGCCGCCGGCCAGCTCCTCGAGACGGTCGAGAATGCCCAGGAGGCTCGTCGCCGTGCCGGAACCCACGTTGAGTACGCTAACGCCGCCCAGGGGCCTTTCGAGCGCTCTCACGATGGCCTTCACCACGTCTTCAACGTAGACGAAGTCACGGGTCTGCCGGCCGTCGCCGTAGATGGTCACCGGCGCAGCCGCGGCGGCGGCGCTCAGGAACCGGCTGATGACGCCCGAGTACTCCGAGCTCGGGTCCTGGCGCGGGCCGTAGACGTTGAAGAAGCGCAGGCACGCGGCGGCTATCTGGCCGGCGTCCGCCGCCGCCGAGCACGTCTCTTCGGCGGCCAGCTTGGCCTCGGCGTAGGGGCTCAGCGGCCGCGGCGGGCTCGACTCGGCCACCGGTAGCTGCGGCGCGTCGCCGTAGAGCGCGCAACTCGAGGCCAGCACGAAACGCGGCACGCCCGCGTCCACCGCCTGGCGCACGGCATTGAGCGTGCCTCCGTGGGTGACGCTGTCGCTGCCCACGGGGTCTTCCAGGGAGCGCGCCACGGAGGCCACGGCGGCCAGGTGGCACACCCCAGCACAGCCCTCTACCGTGTCACGCATCTTGGCCTCGTCGCGCACATCGCCGGCGATGAGCTGAAAACGGCCGCCGTGCTCCGCCGCCAGCGCCTCCACTCCTCGCAGGTTCTCCGGCTTGCCTGTGCTGAAGTCGTCTAGCACACGCACGTCGTACCCGGCCGTGAGCAGGCCGCGTACCAGGTGAGAGCCGATAAAGCCCGCACCGCCGGTGACCAGCACAAAACCGCTCATCCGCCGAACAGGCGCTTCACGTCGTTGAAGGTGAGCAAGATGAAGAGCATGACAAGCAGGACTGTGCCGAAGGCGACGAGGCGCTCGAGCACGCGCGGGTCGAGGCGCCGGCCGCGCACCCGCTCCACCAGGTTCACGGCGATGTGACCGCCGTCGAACGGCAGGATGGGCAGCAGGTTGATGAGGCCCAGGTTGAAGCTCAGGTAGGCGAGCAGGATGGGATAAACGCCTGACGCCACGTACTGCTGGCTGACCGAGACGATGCCCACTGGCCCGGCGGCACCGTTCGGGCCAGTCACGCTGATCTTGCCCGACAGCAGCCACCAGAACCCCTTAAACGTGCCCACGACCACGTCTTTGAACCCGGGGCTGGTGCTCGAGCCGGCCAGGCCAATCCACACCCCCCTGAGTGGACCGGGTCGCGCGTAGGCGGTGCCCGCTCCCACCCCGAGGAAGCCCTTGCCGGGGGCGCTGGGATTCTCGGCGAGCGTAACCCGCACGGTGCGCGCGACGGTGGCTCCCGCCGGCACGTAGGTGAGGGTGATGGTCTTGTGCAGCCGGGCACGGAAGTACGCCGACGCCTGGTCCCACGTGGTCCAGCGCTGGCCGTCGGCACCCACCAGTGTGGCGCCCGCAGTAATACCAACCTTGGCCGCCGGCCCACCGGCCACCACCTGGTCGATCTTCAGCGTCGCGGTGGGCACACCCTGAATCGCCACGAACAGCACCAGAACGACGGCCGCCACCACGAAGTTCATGAGCGGCCCGGCTGCGATCGTGAGGTTGCGCTTCCACACCGCCTGCTTGAAGTACACGCGCTCGCCGGTGTCGGGCGGCACCTCTTCTTCGGGGGTCATGCCGCTGATCTTGCAGAAGCCGCCCAGAGGAATGACGCCGACGCCGTACTCTGTCTCGCCCCACGTGTGTCGCACCGCGGCCGGCGGAAAGCCCAGGTAAAACTTCTCCACGCGCATGCCGAACGCCTTGGCGGCCAGGAAGTGCCCGAGCTCGTGCATGGTGATGAGCAGCGCCAACCCGAGGATCGCCACCAGCCAGGTCCAGAGCCCCAGCAGAAGGGTCACCAGCACGGCGGCGGCCAGCAGGAGCGACCATGGGCTGAACGAGCGCGGCGGCCCTTCCGGCCTAGCGGCCCGCACGGCAGTTGTGTTGCGATCTGCGGTCATGTGCTCCTTGTTCCCGACTATTCGCATTCTTCCCCAGGCGGCCACCTGACTCCTACGTGCACCGCCCTCCCGACGGGCTCAGGCGCTCGCGGGCAGCGGCGGTGCCCCGCGGCTCATTGCCGTCGGGCGGCTGCTTCACCGGCGAATTTGCGTGCCTCGAGGTCGCAGGCGTACACGTCGTCCAGGCTCTCCACTACCTCGTCACCCAGCCACGTAAGGCACTTCTCGACCACCTCGGCGATCTGCAGGAACGCCAGTCGGCCGTCCAGGAAGGCCTTCACGGCGACCTCGTTGGCCGCGTTTAGCACGATAGGGGCGGCGAGGGTGCGCGTCTCCTTGCCTGCGGCCGCCGCGCGAGCGGTCTCGGCGGCCGCCGCACGGCCGGCCTGGCGCGCCAGGGCCAGGCAGCGGAAGGTCTCTGTGTCGGGGCGGTCGAAGGTGAGCTCGCCGGCGAACACATCGAGACGCCGCACCATCGGCAAAGCGGGCCGCCGCGGGTATGCCAGCGCGTAGCCGATGGGCACGCGCATATCGGGCACGCCGAGGTGGGCAAACACGGCGCCGTCGGCGAAGCGCACCATGCTGTGCACGATGCTCTGCGGGTTCAGCACCACCGTGATGTTGTCGTAGGGCACGCCGAACAAGTAATGCGCCTCTATGACCTCGAGGCCCTTGTTCATGAGCGTGGCCGAGTCGATGGTGATCTTCGCACCCATCGACCAGGTGGGATGCGCCAGCGCCTCCTGAGGCTCAACGGCGCCCAGCTCGATCGCCTTACGACCGCGGAAAGGCCCGCCGGACCCAGTGAGAAGGATCTCCTCAACCATGTGGTCCGACCCGCGCGCGGTGCTCCCGCCGCCGGCGAGGACGCATTGGAAGATGGCGCTGTGCTCGCTGTCTACGGGCAGGATCAGCGAGCCGCCGCGGCGCGCCGCCTCCAGCACAAACGGGCCGCCGGCCACCATGCTCTCCTTGTTGGCCAGCGCCAGGACGGCACCGGCCTCGAGAGCGGCCATGGTGGCGCGCAGGCCGGCGGCCCCGACGATGCCGTTGAGCACCGTGAGTTCGGCGCCGGCCGCCGCGGCCTCCTGAGCCGCGCCCGCGATGAGCTCGCGCACCCCGGCGTCGCCGGCGTACATCGTGAGCTCGGGCTCGCGCGCGGCCGCCGCGGCCGCCGCCTTGACGTCGTGCAGGCACACGTGCCGCGCGCCGTGCTGCCGAGCCTGCTCTAGAAGGAGGTCTACGTTGGCGCCGGCTGCGAGGCCGGCAAGGTGCCAGTTTGAGAGTGCCCCGAGGGCCTCGAGCGCTTGCCGCCCGATGGACCCGGTAGACCCCAGGATGAGGATGCTCCTCGGAGGAGTGTCGTTACCAGTCATCGTTCAAGGGTACCACGAGCCGTTGACGCTATTCGGCAGCCGCGGCAGGCGCGCAAGTACCTCAGCGGTCGTCTGGGTGGCCGGCCGCAGGTTCACCGAGTAGGCGGCGCGCACCACCACCGCCGGATATTCGAGCCCGCCACAACGCAGCAACGTGGCTGGGTTGAGGCGCGTCGCCGGGCAGAGGTGCACCACCACGTCGGGCACCACGTGGCGCCGCCGCCAGTACTCGACCGTAGCCGTGGGAATGGGCGCCAGGGCGTCGCCGCGCGGCGTGCCACGCAGCAGCGCGGAGTTGGTGGCGATCTTGCCGGGCCAGAAGAAGTACAGGCCCGGCGCCTTGAAGTAGATCAGAAGCCTGTCCCCGGGCTTGGCGGTGTGCGCCAGGTCGCCGCGAAACTGCCGCAGAAAGCGGTAGCTCGCCGGCGTGGCGCGCAAGCCCTTCCAGGGTCCGAAGTCGACCGCTTTGGTGAGCCGACCGTACGAGACGCCGCCGGCTTGGTACTGGAACTGAAACACGATCACCACCGCGACGATCGCGGTGAGGGCGCCGAAAGCTAGCCAGACCCCGCGAGTGGTGCCCGCGGCATGGTGTTCGGCGGCGCTCTGTGCGGCAGCCTCCTCCCCACCCACGCCCGCGGTTGCCTCCCCGAGCAGCGCCCAGGCGACGAAGAGGGCGCTGACGACGAGCGCCGGGTAGAGCCCCGTGGCGCCGTGCACATAGCCGGCGCTGCTGGTGTAGCCGGTCATAGCCGCGGCCACCATGGCGGGCGCCCACACCCAGATGAGCATCTTCGCACCAACCTCGCGCTGCGCCGGCGGGATGAAGAGGTACAGATACGGCGCGAGCAGGCCGTAGACCAGAACGAATCCCGCGGCGTCCACGTGTGGTCGCTCCCCGGCCATGAACAGAGCCACGGGCAGAAGGAGGAGCAAGAGACGCCCCCACCGCGCGCGCTGGCGATAAACGAGATACACGGCCACAAGACCCGCCAGAAGGATCGGCTGCGACGCCAGGAACTCCAGCAGGCCGCGGGCCACCGTGAAGGCCTTGCCGGCGCCGCCGAGCTGATGCAAAACGCCGGCGCCCTCCCGCGTGTAGCGCCAGCTGCGCACCACGTTGACGATGCCGAACAGAGGGAGCAGCGCGACGCCGATCAGCAGCGGCACGGCGCCGCCGAGGGCGTAGGCGATCAGCGTCTTGCGCGCGCGCAGCCCCGTGGGAGGATCGTCGGGACGCGGGTCGAAGGGCGTGCTCCAATGGCCATCGGCGATCATGGCGGAGGTCACAGGCCCTGCGCCAGGACGAAGGCGACGGCCACGAACGGCATGATGAACAGCAGCGTGGGATAAGCGATCACCGCCAGCGCGTGGCACACCCCCGCGGCCAGCGCGAAGCGCCAGCCACGGCCGCCGACCACCACCCACAGCCCGAGCACGAAGCCCAGCGTGAGAAAGCCCGCCGCCAAGGTGTTGTAGGTGAGGTCGGTGACGTTCCAGAAGACGAAGGCGGTGGCCACCGCGGCGCAAGCCAGCGCGATCTGCCAGCGCACTTGCGTGCGCAGCCAGAGAAACACGGCGGCGCTCACGGCCACCACGAAGGCGAGGTAGAGATAGCGCATGTAGAGAAAGATGCCCGTGGCGTCGTTGCCACCGGCCAGGGCGTACAGCTTCACGAACGGGTACATAGAAAGCCCGCGACCATGGCGAGGTTCATCTCGTCCACGAAGGAGATGGTCGCCGAGCGCCCAGCGCCAGGGAGCGAGCACCGCGAACGCCTCGTTCTGCAGATCGACGCCGAACCGCAGGCGGTACCAGGTGAAGGCGACGGCGGTCGCCGCCAGAGCCAGAGCGGCGACGGTCAACCATCTATTCCTGAACGTAGTCAGCGCTCCGCTTCTCGAGGACCACATCTTCCTCGCCAAAATTGATGCGTTCCCTCTCGATCACCAGCGGCCGATGATACACCTGGGTATGGATGGACCCGACGTATTCGCCCAGGATGCCGATGAAGAAGAGCTGCACACTCCCGAAGAAGTAAATGCCGATGAGGAGCGGGGCGAGACCCAGATTGAAGGTGTTCCAGAAAGCCAGTTTGAGCACGAGGTAGAGGATCGCCACGAGTAAGGCCACGATGGAAAGGGCGAACCCCCGCCATCGCAGCAAGACGCAGCGGAACCTTGGAGTGATTGGTGATGCCCAGCATCGCCAAGTCGTAGAGCGTGTAGAAGTTGTTCTTGGTGATGCCGCGCTTGCGCGCCGGCTGCGAATAGGGGATCTCCGCACGCGCGTAGCCCAGATCGCAGATGAGCCCGCGAAAGTAGGGGTAGGGGTCGTCGATCTCGCGCAACTTGTCGATCACGACACGGTCGTACAGGCCGAACCCCGTGAAGTTGCGCACGAGCTTAACCTCGCTGAGACGATCGACGAGTCTGTAGAAAGCACCACGCATGAAGAACAGCGACTTCTTCTCTAGACTTTCCTTCTTCACCCCGACGACGACCTTGTAGCCGGCCTCCCACTCCTTGATGAACCGGGGCGTCTCGGAGGATCCTGCAGATCGGAAGCGAGCCCAATGACCGCTTCACCGCGCGCTTGGAGAAGAGCGTAGTAAGGTGACCGCACATGGCCGAAGTTGCGGGTGTTCACGATGACTTTCACGCGGGAGTCCTCGGCGCAGAGCTTCCGCAAGACGTCCACGGTGCCGTCGCTCGACGCATTGTCTATGAAGATGTACTGGTCCGTGTAGGGCTCGCCGTCGCGAGGCGGGAGACTGTCGATGACGCTCACGACCTGCCTGTAAAGGTCCTCAACATTCTCGACCTCGTTGTAACAGCCGCTGACAACGCTTAGGAAGGGCACTCGTAGCCTCGCTCTCTGGCTAGATTGCGATAGAACAGACTCAGCTTCTTAGCCGATGAGCGGGTACTGCATAGCATACGAGGTCCCAGACTTCCAGGAGATGCGGCCGCAGATAGAATCGGTACCCGTCGGTGAGCTCTGCCACAGCGGCGGGGATTCGCCATAGGTGATCCTGATGGTGATACGCGCAGATAGCCAGGACCGGCTGTGATGACTCAATCGTAGCGCTGGCCCCCATCACGGCGTCGAGCTCCGAGCCCTCGATGTCCATCTTGATGTAAGTAGGAAGCGGAGCGCCAAGCGCCTCGTCCAGAGCCACGCAGTCGACGAAGGCGCCGCCGCTACCCACCGCCGAGACTTCTGTGCCCGTGGCCTCGAATTCAACCTGGCAGCATCGAGCACCTACAGCCGCTTGCCGCAGGGAGATTCGCTCTCGCAGCTGCGCCGGGAGCGCGGCCACATAGCGCTGAAGCTGCCGGAAGTTCGCAGCATCAGGTTTCGAAGGCAACAACGCGACCGTCCGAAAGAGCTCCGCGCTGCAACAGGCTCCGATCGTCTCGCCATCGTATGCGCCGCAGTCGATGAATACTTCGTCAGGACGCACTGCGACCAGGTCGTCGGGAAAGTAAACCTCATGGCTCACGGGAGCGGGAAGCGCGTCAAAGTCGGCCTGCAGGCGCCACCTCACCTGGGCAATGAACTCGCGACGCGATGCGTCATCAGCGAAAAGCGAGAACGCTGCGTGTATCGCGTCCGCCTGGGCCGCCGCCACGTGTGGCTGATCGAAGGCGTAGTAGGGCACAAAGACGTCCGCGTACTTCCAGAACAGAGGGGCGAACGTCACGACCGTCACGCAGTCCAAATCGAGGAGCTGCTGCCTGCGCTGACCCATCACGTCGTCAGACTCTCCACGCCAGATCGTGATCACGAAGGCCGCTTGCCGCCCGTACTTGTGAGCCGCATCCCGCGGAGACAGTACGGGCAGGCCATCGACCTCGCCGCCCCAGAGCGCTGGATTGTTGTCCGCGAAGGCCAGCGGCTCGACACCAACCTCACGAAGGCCAGCCAGCGTCTTTCTGCCCAGCCCACCTGCGCCGAAGGAGCACCAGTTTGTCGCCATTGGGCGCGGTCAGCTCGTCGAACGCGGTGCGTTCCCGCTCGATTATCGCGGACATGGGCTCCGCGAGAAGGGCTTCGAGCTCCGCAATCAAAGGCGCAGGACTCACCAGCACGTCCTTCCTCCGTCGACGATGAGATTGGCCCCCGTCATGTACGAGGAAGCATCCGAACAAAGGTACACAATAGCGCCCTCGTACTCATCTACAAACGCCATGCGACCTAGTGGGATGAGACTGGAGAGGCGCTCTACGAAATCCTCTGGCTGCCCTTGATGAACGCCTCCCGGAGATATCGCGTTCACCCTAACGCCGGCGTCGGCCCAGTACGTCGCCAAGTAGCGCGTCAAGCCTATCAGTCCGGTCTTCACGACGGAATACGTGACTGGCTTGACAGGCTGACGATTCTCAGGCAGGCCGGCCCGGCGATAGAGCCGCTGATCGGGCGCGATTACAGCCAGGTCGGATGCCACATTCACTATCACGCCCCGACGACGGCGCGCCATTTCGCTGCCGATGATCTTGCTGCAAAGGAAGGCGCCCGTCAGCCCTACGGCTAGGTCTGCCTCCCACTGACTCAGCTCGAAGATCTCGAGGCGCGAGAACTCGACCGCTGACCCAGACTCCATCTTGGGGTTGTTGGCGGCGTTGTTGACGAGCCCATCTACCTGCCCGTATCGGCCGAGCACATCACTGAGTGCGGCCTCTATGCTGGCCGGTTCGGTGACATCGACGGCGACCGCAGAGGCCGCCTCACCGAAACGCTCGGCGAACTCGGAGCTCGCGATGTTCGCCTCTTCGGGGTGCAAGTCAGCCAGCACCGGAATGCCGCCCGCGCTGGCAATGGCCTCGGCGTGGCGTTGCCCAAGCAACCCCGCGCCCCCGGTGATAATTACGACTCTGCCGCTCATGCCGAACAGGTTCTGCAGGGTTCTCACGCCGGCTTCCCCTTTAGCTCCACCACCTGTCCGGTCGCAAGCGACTCTTTCGCCGCCAGAGCCATGCGCAGGCTCTGCATACCGTCGTGCAGCGTAACCAGTGGTGTTTCCTTGCGCTCGAGGCAGGCCAGCAGATGCCTCAACTCGTGTAAGAAGAGCTCGTTGCGCTGGAAGCCGGCGAAGTGAGTTGCCTCGACCTGCGTGCCGTTCGCGTCGTACACCGCTACCGTAAGCTCCTGCAGATCGACGACAATCTTGCCTGCGTCACCGACGATCTTGCACCCCCGGCTGGCAGGACGCTGCAGGTAGTCCTGGTGAACGTGCACGGGTACCGGGCGACCGTCGACCATACACTCAAACAGCGTGCTGGCGACGTCCTCAACATCGATCTCCAGCCTACTGAGGTGCCCTCCCAGCGCGAAGGCCCGGCGCGGCAGGCCGAAGAGCCAATACACGTAGTCGAGCTCGTGAATCTGCGAGAGAACTACGCCGCCGCCAAGGTCTGCCCGCGAGGCATACATCTGACGGTAGTCCTCGTAGGTGTGCCATCCTGGAAGGTACTCGCCAACCTCCACGTGCACGGCCACGATGCGCCCGACCGCCTCTTGCTCGAGCAGCTCCCGAAGACGCAGCAGGCACGGGTGAAAACGCATCTGGTAGCCAACAAGGCCGACCAAGTGCCGTTCGTCCACGAGGTCGATGAGCTGATGAACTCGGCCTTCGTCGTGCGACAGCGGCTTCTCGATGAAGAGAGCACAGTCTGCCTGCGCGGCCTTGAGCGCCACGTCTACGTGGAGACTCGTTGGATTACAGACGAGAACGGCCTGCGGCTTGTCTCGCAGACCAGCATCCAGATCGGCGACGACCCGCACGCCGTACTTCTTCTCTACGTCGGTCTCCGCCTCGACCTGCAGGCGATCGTCCAAAGCCGGGGATTCTCTGCGCACGCGAAAGGCGGCGATGTCGGCATCTCGCCCCACGAGGGAGCGAAGGTTTCGCACATGCCGCTGACCGATTCCACCCAGGCCTACAACCAGGAACCTCACGAAGTTCCCCTCGCGAACCCGGCAGTTTGAAGATGGCCAACTACAATACGTCGGTTGAGCTGCGCCCACGCGACCTCGTCGCCAGACACGCCGCGCGCCACCTGCAGGATGATATCGCCTGCGTAGTCGACATCCCTCAGGCAGCCGAACAGCGCCGGCAAATCGGCATCGCCGCGCCCCAAAGGCACAGTCGTCCCGCCGAGCACGCGATCCTTGATATGCACACTGCCCACCCGAGCACCATATGCCGAGAACTCGACGTGCGGGTGATACCCGAGCGACGAGCTGTTGCCGGAGTCGTAGTTGACCTTCAGGAGCTTATGCGAGAGCTGCTCGAGCATGCCCGCGAGTCTCTCGGGATCGAGCGAGGACTCAAGGTGAACCTCAATGCCAGCCTCCTCAGCCACAGGCAAGATGTGATGCAGCACCGCGATCACCCCATCGAGCTCCTCTGCCGCGTCGATTCGCGAGGCGTCGACGAAGGGCACGATGACCCTGTCGGCGCCAACGCGACCGCAGCGCCTTAGCAGCCACTCCAGGGTCGCTTCGCGCTCGGCCAGCTCAGAAGGGTTGTTCACGCGCACGAGCGGGCGGTCCATGAAGTAGTCGGCGCAGATTGAGCTGACGTTCACGCCGTGCTCCTCGGCAAGAGCAATCATCGCCTCGATGCCTGAGTCTGTGGCGAGGGGATTGGCGTCGGCGCCGAACTCGTCGAAGATCCACTCGATGCAGTCGAGTCCCGCTGCCGCAGCGAGGGGAAACTCCCTCGCCCAATCATCGCGCGGGAAACACTGGATGCGATCGCCGAGAGGCGGGAGAAGACGCCCTTCCATGATGCCGATCCTTGTCAAGATCGCCCTCCAAACTCGCCATCGTCCTCAATGATGGGAATAAGCATGTTGGCGCGCAGCTCGTCACGCTCCAGGAAGGGCCAGAGATCCTCCAGCGGCCTGCTCGCCATGGATCCGTCGGCGCGTACCACCGAAGAAACGCGCGGCCCCACAGATTGATCTGGTGCGACGACGACCTCGCACAGTACCGGACCGGGGCGCTCCAGCACCTCTTTGATGCCATCAAGCAGTTTCGCCTGGTCGCAGATGCGGGATACCGCCAATCCGTACGCCGCCCCCACGTCTGTTAGCGCAGGCAGCCCGAGGCCGCTGGACGTGTCACACCCCATGAGCCGCCCCGCAAAGTGATTTCGCTGCATGGAGCGTATCGAGGCGTAGCCTCCGTTGTTGAGCACGAAGTACTTGATGGGCAGCCCAAGCCTCTTCACCGTGGCAAGCTCCTGGATATTGAGCTGGAAGCCGCCGTCGCCATCCACCGATACGGTTCGCCTGCCGCCACTTGCAAGACATCCGCCGATGCTCGCCGGGAGCCCGAAGCCCATGGCACCCAGCCCGCCCGTGCTGAACAGCCGCTGACCGCGCTTGACTCGGAACGTCAACCAGAACGTATCGATCCCCACCCCCGAGCTTCCCGGGATGATTAGGTCATCCGGCGCGAGCTCCTCGGCGAGGAGGCTTGAGAAGACATAGGTGTTTACGGCGTCTGTTTGTTCCCAGTAGTGCGGCAGCACGACGGGATAGTTGGCCTTCCATTGCCTGCAGCGATCCATCCAGGCGGCGCGATCTCTGACGCGCAGGCTCGCCCCTCTGGCGAGGAGCTCGCTGACGAACGCCAGTGCATCGGCGCGCACAGGCACGTCGACCTTCAGGTGCAGCTTGCGAATCTCGGCTGCGTCGATGTCCACCACTACCTTCCGAGCCGCCCGCGCGCATTGCTCCTGTGCGTAGCCGGTGACTGCGAAATCCAGACGGGCGCCGATCGACAGAAGCATGTCGGCGTTCTGCAGCGCGAAGTTCGCACCCCGCGACGCGACCGTACCTGGCTTGCCGAAGTAGAGTGGGTGATCCTCCCAGAGCAGATCCGCACCCATCCACGTCGTCAACACCGGAATACCCAGAAGATCAACAACGTCGAGAAGCGACTCACCCGCGCCCGCGAGCCGCACACCGTTGCCGACCAGCAAGACCGGCCGCTCGGCCTCGTTCAGGAGCGCGATGGTTTCGCTGACCTGGCGGGTGAGCTGCTTGGCGTCGGTCTCTCGCTGAGAGTCTTCCGGCGCCTCGAAGCGGGATAGTGCCGAAGGTTCAATGTCGGTCGCCTGAACATCGAGCGGGATGTCCAGCCACACGGGTCCCGGCCGGCCAGACCTGGCGAGGAATACGGCTTTCTCGAAGTGGTAGCGGATAGTCGCCGGGTCCATTACAGTCACTGCGTACTTCGTGATAGGCCTCGCCAGTGACACGATGTCCAATTCCTGAGAACCCAGCTGCCTCACACCGGAGTCACCAGCCAGGTCAGCACGCTTCACTTGGCCCGAGATGATCAGGCAGGGAGTCGATTCCAGCCAAGCCCCGGCGACGCCCGTGAGAGCGTTCGTCCCCCCGGCCCCGTGGTGACGAGAGCCACGCCCAGATTGTTGGTGACACGCGCGTACGCCTCGGCCGCAATTGCGCACGCCTGTTCGTGAAGATTGCAAACGAACTCGACCTCGGCATTGCCTGCGAGAGCGTCGTCGAGGTGCATGGCCCCGCCACCCGCCAGTGTGAAGATGTGCTTCACACCCAGGCGGGCTACTCGCTCTATTACGTAGTCCGCGAGTCTCAATTCGTCCTCTGCAGCTTCGATCGGTAAGCCGACCACAGCCGCACCCGGTCTGCCGTCGACCATTGGAGGCGACAACAAGTTACGCTGTGGTGTGACCCCGGCCTCCTCGCGCAGTTATAGTAGCACTCACGACGCTCAGACGAATGGCGGCCGACGCCCGCAAACGCATGTAGCGCCGCCGACTCGCTCGCTCGGAAGGGGAAAGAAGTGGAGCTCCAGGCCCAGCTTGCCGAACACATGGCGGCGCTCGAAGTCACTGTCGACACCGCCAGGGCGACCATATCCGAGATAGTAGATCTCCTGTGCGCGTGCTTTCGCTCCGGGTCCAAGCTCCTTCTCTGCGGCAACGGCGGCAGCGCGGCCGATGCTCAGCACTTCGCTGCCGAATTCGTCAATCGACTGCACATGGATCGGGAGGCTCTGCCGGCGTTGGCGCTCACCACCGACACATCTGTGCTCACGTGCGTGGCCAACGACGCCTGCTATGAGCAAGTCTTCGCCCGGCAGATCGAAGCCCTCGGCAGCAAGGGCGACATCCTCGTCGCTCTCAGCACCAGCGGAAGCTCGGCCAATGTGCTTGCGGCACTCTCGGCCGCCCGAGCGGCCGAGATGACTACAGTCGGGTTCACCGGCGGTTCCGGCCTCGCGTATATGGGCGCCTTATGCGACGTGTGTGTCCCGGCGGCTTCAGACAACTGCGCGCGAATTCAGGAATGCCACGCGTTTCTGTGGCATGTCATCGCTGACCTGGTAGAACAGGAGCTCTTCGGCGGTCGCTGACGGCAAGCACCTGTCGGCGGCCGTTCCGCGAGCTCGCCTCACGCGACCCCAGCTGATTCTGCCTCGCCCAGTAGCCGGTCGACGACTTCACGCACCGCACCCGACCCGCCACCGTGGAGCGTCACGACCCCGGCTCTCTCCCTGGCTGAGTGATGTGCCTCGGCGGGGGCCACCGCCAGCCCGCAGGCGCCGAGTGCTTCGAGGTCATTCACGTCGTCACCAACGAAACACACTTCTTCGAGCTCAAGACCGTGACGCTTCGCAAAATCGCGGAGTGCCCCTGCTTTGTCTTTGCATCCGCCATACACATCGGAGATGGAAAGCTTCCTGGCCACCTGCTCGAGAAGCGGCCCGGTCTCTCCCGAGATCAACGCGAACTTCAGGCCTGCTCGCCGACCAAGAGAGACACCCATGACGTCGACGAAGGCAATCCGCTTCATCTCATGCCCCCCTTCGTCGAGCCATATCGTACCGTCGGTGAGCACACCGTCCACGTCCATCGCTATGGCCTTGATGTTGGACATCACGAGACGACGCGGCGGAGCTTCTCCATAATAGGGATCTCGGTCGGGATGACCGACTTAGCCCCATCTCCAAGCGCCACCTCGACTAGTCGAATGTCCCTCGCCAGGCGCATGAGACCGTTGGGCTCCAGCGACGCAGCGTGGTCGGAACCCCACATCGCCCGATCGAGCGTGATATGCCGCTCCACGATGCACGCGCCAAGCGCTGCCGCCGCCACCGACGAGGCGATGCCCGTTTCGTGACCCGAGTACCCGACGGGGACACCGTACCGCTTCACCAGAGAGGGAATGGCCCTGAGGTTGAGCTCGTGGTAGTCAGCGGGATATGTGCTGCAGCAATGCAGCAGCACCAGGCCTTCCTTGCCTAGCACGTCGACGGCATGGTCGATCTGCCCCAGATTGCTCATCCCCGTTGAGAGGACGATCGGCTTGCCGGTGGCTCGAGTATGGCGCAGGAGGTCGTCATCGGTGAGCGAAGCAGACGCGATCTTGTAGAACGGGGGGTCGAAAGCCTCGATGAAATCGACGGACGCCTCGTCCCAGCACGATGCCGTCCAAGCGATAGGTTTGCTACGGCAGTATTGGTCAATCTGCGTGTACTCTTCTTGACCGAACTCCAGCCCACGCTTGAGGTCGCCATTTGTCTCGCCGAACGGCGTTTCCCGTGGCTTGGCGAGCTCGTGCGCAGTGTACACAACATCGATCGTCCGCTTCTGAAACTTGAGTGCCTCGCAACCGCAAAGTGACGCAACATCAATAAGCTTCTTGGCAAGCTGGACGTCGCCATTGTGGTTGATACCGATCTCGGCTAGCAAGAGACATGGCTCCCCGTCGCCAACGCTGCGGTCCCCCAATCTCACATTCATCCCGCTACCTCCGAGAGAAGTTCTGTGCCCCAGATGTGTCGAGGGCTCAGCGTATAGCCGCCCTCGCGACCATGACATCGTACTGGATGAGGCGCCGCGCAGTCATCCGACGTCTGCGCCATCCTATCCGTAGAGCGAAAGAACCTCGTTCGACATCGCAAATCGCTCCCGCGCCATCCGCGTGATCTCGTCCGCGCACAAAGGTGAACAGATCAGCAGTGGTTCTGGCCTAGTGGCGACGCTCTGAGGTCCCGTCACCAATCTGTCCCCCACCCGCAGGCCGTGCAGCCGGGGGTTCGCGTCCACCATCGCCACGATGTTTGCCTCGCCGAGCGACGTGCTCTTCGAGGAGATGAAGCGTGTGTGTACCGACGCCCCAAACGATCAGCGGGGTGCCCGCCTCCACGAGCTCGGCGATGCGCTGCGCAACCTTGCTCTCGCAGTCGGCACAGGCCTTGACGTAGCGCCGCAGGGCAACCGCGCCCGACCTGTCTACGGCGACGGGACCAGCGTAGGGCATCGCCGGCCTGAACAGCGCACAGATCGAGGTCGCCATGCTCGGTCCCACCCGGTTGACAGTTCTCCAGTGCTCCGTCATCTCGAATCCGCTCTTAGCGGCGACGTTCCTCAGCGCCGCAGCCGTGAAGAAGTTGATGTGTTCGACGCTGAATTCCTGGAACGTAGGAACGAGTTGTTCGGGGAAGTGCTCAAGATCAGGGACCTCTACGTACAGCAGCCCGCCTGGGGCGAGCGCTCCGCGCACCACAGCCAGGGCCGCTCGAACGTTGCGCAGATGTTCGAGGACCGCCGAGAGAATGATGCAGTCCGCGCGGTGGGTCTCCTCGGGCAACGCCATGACACTCCCCGTCAGCACCCGGGACTCCGTGGAGGTGCAGCGCCGCCTCTGGTGAGCCGGGCGCAGGATCAACACCGACCACTCGGGAGTAGCCTGCCGCCTTGAGCATCCCGATGACGTCGCCGTTGCCACAGCCAATGTCGACGATCTTCGCATCTGTAGACGTCAGGTGCGGCGTCAGACTGGCAACAAGGCCCGCATGCCACGCCGTGACCCATTCGGGTGGCTCGCCCTGCTGTTCCAGGTACTCGTACTTCGACGAATCGTGGTAGTAGGCGTCCAAGGCTTGCTGACTTGGGATTCCATCTGCATACGCTGCTCCGCAGGCCCGGCACACAACCACGTCGTACCCGGTGATCCTCTTGCCGTCATCCTCGACAGCGAAGCGCTGCCGATATGCCGTCTCGGGATTCATGCTGCCACACACCGGGCAGTCACGATGGCTGTTTGAGATACCCATCCTGTCCCCCTACCGGTTCTGCACTGCAGCACTTCAAAGTGCTAGCTCGCCGGCTTCTTGACGTCACCAACGACGGAACGCTTGCGGCTGCCGCCGAAACTGAAGTACTTATGACTCAGATAGCTGGCCACCACGACAACGGCCATGAAGCCGGCTTGGATCTCATAGATGCTGAACGGCAGGGTGTGCAGGAGAATCGGCAGCGCCATCAGACCGAGCAGGAGCGTGATCACATAGACGAGTGAGAAGCGCGGAAACTCGCGCAGGATCCTGCCTTTGCTCCTGAAGACGAAAACCCGGTAGCCCACATAGGCGTTGATGACTGCCGGGACCCACCCGAACACCAAGATGATCAGGTAGTGGATGTGGGCGTGTAGCAGGTACTCGAGCAGCGCCCAGACCCCGTACCCGAAAAGAGTGTTCCAACCGCCCACCACGAGGTAGAGGATCTGCTCTCGACGACGCACCACAAGGCGCTTGGCTCCATCCATCAACGTGGGCTCGGCGCCGGCGCGCGGGGCATCTTGCGTCTGCCTGGTCACCGTCATGACCCGGCGCCCCCCGCCCTCGTCACAGAGTGCCAGGCGAGCGTGCGCCTGATCGCCTCGGGGAGCGGGACCGTTTCGCCGAGCCCCAGCTCACGTCGCGCACGACCTGTAACCGGCACGTAGTAATCTCCCGCCCCGCGATCGCCGCCACCGGCGGTGGTCACATCCACCGCGCGGCCCGCGGCCGCGGCCACCAGACGCGCCGTCTCGGCGATGCTCACGGCATGTTCGGAGCCCACGTTGTAGGTGCGCCCGGCGGCGCGTTCTAGCAGCATCGCCCAGAGCCTCGGCCAGGCGG
>CAWKEZ010000105.1:0-5119 GCA_963848545.1 uncultured Thermoleophilia bacterium | reverse complement strand
ACCAAAGCGGCCGACGCGGCGATAGTCAGGTACCTGGCGGCGGTGAAGACCGACCCGCAGAGCGCCGGCACCTGGCAGAGCCTGGCGCAGACCTACATGGAACGCGCCAACCTCGAGGCGGTTGGGTCAACGTCGCAGACGGCCGACTGGCAGGCCGGCGCGGTCGCCTACCAGCGCGCCGTGAAGATCCTCGCCAAGCAAAAGGGCGCGGCGGCCAAGCAGGCCCGGCTCACCGTGCTCGGCGAGCTGGTGACCGCATACAGTTACCTCAATGAATACCAGCTGGCCACAGGCGTCTACGGTGAGATTACTACGTTGACACCGCAAGATGCGCAGGCGTACTTTGGGATGGCGAAGATGGCGATTCAGGCGGGCAATACGAACACCGCCATGCTGGCGTTCGGCAAGTACCTCGAGCTCGATCCGAAATCGCCGTACGCCAGCGACGTGAAGACGTGGATGAAGAGCAATGCGCCCTCGCCGGCGCCGACCAAGGGGTCAGGTAAATGAGCGACATGTTCAGCGTCACCAGCGAGCGACCGAGCGACTCGCTCGGCATCGTCGCCTTGGGCGGCGAGGTCGACATCTACACCGCGCCGCAGTTCAAGGAGTGCATGCTCGAGTTGCTCAACGGCGGGGTCGAGCGGCTCGTCATCGACATGAGTGGCGTCACGTTCATCGACTCCACCGCCCTGGGCGTGCTCATCGGCGGGGTGCGGCGCGTGCACGGCGCGGGTGGCTCCATGGCTCTGGTGGTGGCCAGTCGCCCGGTTGAGCGGGTGCTCACCATCACCGGCCTCGACCGCGTGTTCACCATTCACGCCACGCGTGAAGAGGCCATTCAGGCTCTCGCCTGAGAGCTCTCGCGCGGAAGGCTCGCGCCGGCGCGCCAACGTCTGTCTTGGCAGCGAGGTTTGCCCGGTGGTAAGTACTCCTAGTGTCCGGGGCCGCCCCGGCTTTGTCCCTACGAGGTAGGCCCGTGAGGCTAATCGTCACAGAAAAAGACTCCGCAGCTCGCAAGATCGCCGACATCCTCGGCCACAAGGTGGCCGTCAGGGAGCACGGCCGTGGCCGTCTGAAGGTGAGGTCGTATCACTTCGCCTACGGCGATGACGACGCGGTGGCCATCGGCTTGCGCGGCCACGTCATGCAGACCGTGTTTCCCAACACGTACCGTCGCTGGAGCCTGAAGTACCTGGGCGACATGATCGAGAAGCCCGATCTGGCTTGGGTGGTCGACGGCGGCGCGGCCGGCACACTGGCGGCTCTTCGCGCGGCCGCCAAGGGGGCTACCGAGGTGATCATCGCGACCGACTACGACCGCGAGGGCGAGCTCATCGGTCACGAGGCGCTCGAGATCCTTCGCGGCGACGCCCTCAAACGCCATCCGCGTGACAAGCCTGAGAAGAGGAAGGCCGCGGCGCGCGGGAAGGCCGGTGCCGGCGGCCGCGGCAAAGCCGCGGCCGCCCCGCCGCCTGAGCCGGTCGCCGAGGACGACGGCGATCCCAGGGTGAAGCCCATGGTGCCGGCGCCGGTAGTCGATCGCCACGTGCGCGTGCGCTACTCGGCGCTGACGGCAGAGGAGGTGGAGGCGGCCTTCAACAAGCCGTCGACCGTCGACTTCCACCTCGCTGAGGCGGCCCACTCGCGGCAAGATATCGACCTCATCTGGGGCGCCGTGCTGACCCGCTTCATGTCGCTGGCGTCGTACCGCTACGGCTCCGACTATCTCTCGGTGGGGCGCGTAGCAATCGCCGACTCTGCGTCTCGTGGTCGACCGCGAACTCGAGCGCCGCGCCTTCGTGCCGGTGCCGTACTGGGAGATCAAAGCGCTGCTCGAACGCGACGGCGAGACGCTCGAGGTGGCCCACGCCAAGGGCCGCTTCGACAGCCTCGAAGACATGCAAACGGCGCTCGCCCGAGCGCAGGCCGACACCGCCGTGGTCGCCGCCGAAGAGCGCAGCCTCGCCAGGTGCCTCCGCCGGCGCCCTTCAACACCACGGCGCTGATGAGCGCCGCCTCCGCCGTGGGCGTCTCTCCGGCGCGTGCCATGCGGGCCGCCGAATCCCTCGACCTCGACGGTCTGGTGAGCTACCCGTGCACCGACAACACCGTGTATCCGGCCTCGCTCGACCTGCGCGGCAGCCTGCAAGTGCTCGCCTCGTGGCAGCCGGTCGCCGGTGCTGCGGCGCGGCTCGCGAAGCAGGCTCAGCTCACGCCTACGCGCGGCAAGAGACGCACCACCGATCATCCGCCGATCTACCCGGTGGGGGTGCCGCAAGAAGGAGCTGAGTGGCGACCAGGCCAGGGTCTACGATTCCGTGGTGCGGCGCTTTCTGGCCACCCTGCTGCCTCCCGCGACCATCGAGGGGCAGCGGGCTCGACGTGAGGATTGGGCAGGAGCCCTTCTGGCGCGTGGTAGTCGTGTGGCCGCACCCGGCTTTCTCGAGGTGTACGAGAAGTACTCCGCCAAGCGCGACCGGCCGTTGCCCAAGCTGAGCCCGGGCGATGTGCTCACCGTGCGTGAGCTGCGCAGCGAGAGCAAGGAGACGCAGCCCCCGTCGCGCTACGGGCAAGGTCCTTTGATCGAGAAGATGGAGGAGCTGGGCTTGGGTACCAAGGCCACGCGTGCCGACATCATTCAGCATCTCTACGACCGCAGCTACGTGCGCGACAACCCCATAGAGCCTACGGAGCTCGGCGTGGCGCTCATCACCGCTTTCGACGCTGCCATGAAGGAGGCGCCCGTCGATATCTCGTTCAGCGAGATGACGGCCGAGCTCGAGCGGCGCATGGACCGCATCAGCGAGGGCGAGCTGCGCCGCGACGAGGTGGTCGCGGAGAGCCAAGACATGCTGGAGCACGCCTGGAAGCTCCTCGACGGCCACGTGACCGACATCCGCGACCGCATCAAGAGCGGCGTGCGCGAAGACCTCACCCTGGGGGTCTGCAAGGTCTGTGGTGGGCAGCTTCGCGTGCTGCGCGGTCGCACCGGCAAACGCTTCGCCGCCTGCGTGGGCAAGGAGGGCGATGAGCCCAAGCCGCCCACGGTGGAGGGTGAGCGCCCGCGGCGTGGCTGTGGGCAAACCTTCCCGCTGCCCCAGCGGGGCACGATCACGCCCACGGGGAACCTGTGCGCACAGTGCGGCTGGCCGGAGATCAAGGTGGTCGGCGCCGGCGGCCGTGGCCGCCCGTGGGTCTTGTGCGTCGACATCGACTGCCCGAGCAAAGAGAAGTACCGCTCGCGCACCAAGAAGGGCGACTGAGCGGCGGCCCGACAGGGGTGGGGAGACAAATGTGAGCGAACGAAGCGGCGTGCTTATCACCCTCGAGGGCTGCGACGGTTGCGGCAAGAGTACGCAGGCGGCGCTTCTCTGCGCGCGGTTGGCTGCCCGCGGTCTGCCGGTGGGTACGCTGGCGGCGCCGGGCGCGGTGCTGCGCGAACCGGGCGGCACGCCGGCCGGCGAGGCCATTCGGCGGCTGCTCCTCCACGACGGCGACCCGGGCGCCTGGACCGAGACCCTGCTCTACGCGGCCGCCCGGGCCGAGTTGGTTGAGCGCGTACTGCTGCCCGAGCTAGACGCCGGGCGCATCCTGGTGCTCGACCGGTTCATAGACTCCTTGCTCGCCTATCAAGGCTTCGCCCGCGGCCTGGGCATCGACTCGGTGCTGGCCGTCAACCAACCCGGCCTGCGCGGTCTCATGCCGGATGTCACGATCGTTCTCGAGGTCGACCCGGCGGTGGGGCTCTCGCGTGCTGCCGGGCACGGCGGGCCCGACCGCATCGAGGCCGAGGGCCTCGATCTGCAGCAACGTGTGGCCGCCGGCTTCACCCGACTGGCAGGCTTGTTCCCAGGACGCGTGCGACTCGTAGACGGGCGCCCCGACGTCCCGGCGGTGGCCGCCTCCGTGGAGGCGGCTGCGCTCGCGGCGGTTACCGCCGCCGGCCTGCGTTTCGGGGGCTGAGGGGGGCTACTCGTGTTCGACGCTGTCCCCGGCCAACATCAGATCAAGGAGCTCTTCGCGCGGGCCCTGCGCGACGGCAGCTTGAGCCATGCTTACCTGCTCAGCGGGCCCGAGGGCCTCGGCAAGGCCCAGTTCGCCCGCGAGCTCGCGGTGGCCCTGGTCAGCCCGTGCGGCGGCTGTGGTGCCTGCCCGGAATGCGAGCGCGCGCGCCGTGGTGTGCATCCAGACCTGCATGTGGTGGAGCGCGAGGGCGACGTCATCCGGCGGGAGCAGATAGATCCTCTGATCGCCGACCTCAGCCTCAAGCCGTTCGGCGCCGAGCGCCGCGTGTGGGTGCTCCCCGAGGTCGACCACCTGCATCCGGCGGCGGCCAACAAGCTGCTCAAGAGTATCGAGGAACCGCCGCGTCACGTCTTCTTCCTGCTCGTCACCGACCACTTGGAGCGCGTGCTGCCGACGATAGTCTCGCGTTGCCAGCTGGTGGAGTTTCGGCCGCTGAGCGACGGAGAGGTGGCGGCGTACCTGGGCGAGAGCCTGGGCCTCGACGGCGTCGAGGCCCAGGCTCTCGCCCGCCTTGCCGGAGGCTCTGTGGAGCGCGCCGCGCGTCTCGCGGAAGACGCGCGCCGCGCGGGCCGCCGTGGCCAGTACTTGCGCTACGTGGCCGCGCTGCTCATGGTGCTCCACGGCCAGCAGGTCGCGGAGGCAGAGCGGGCCTTCCTGAATGTTCTGGCCGCGCACTTCGACGACATCAGAGAAGACACGGCGGCGCGCCTCGGCGCGCGCCGGGCCGAGCTGGAGCAGCAGTTCCAAGACAAGGGCGACCTCGCCTGGCACACGAAGCGCGCCGAGGACCAGGCCAAACGCGAAGAGCGCGCCGGCGCCGGCTCGCGACCATGGATGCCGTAGACATCCTCAGCGCCTGGTTGCGCGATCTTTGGGTGGTAGCCTGCGGGGCATCCGATGTACTCGGAACTGTGACCGCGTCGACGAGCTCGTCGTGGCGGCCGTTGCGACACCCGAGTACTATGCGCGCCTGCTGGCCGCAGTAGCCCGCACGCGCAAGGACCTTTACCTGAACGTCGATCAGAAGCTCGCGCTGCAAGCCATGTTCGCGCGCTTCGATGTTGTCCTGTGCCAATCCGCTCGCGGTAGT
>CAWKEZ010000104.1:0-6069 GCA_963848545.1 uncultured Thermoleophilia bacterium | reverse complement strand
TGTATAGTCTACTTGGTTCGGTTGGTGTAGGGTGTTAGGCTGCACGGTCATGGCGCAGAGGCCCACCATCGAGATGGCGAAGTAGACGCCGAGGACGGCGGCGAGCACGAACTTGACCGCGCGCGGCACGTCGCGCCCGGGATCCGCCGCCTCCTCGGCCATGTTGGAGACCGTCTCGATGCCGGTGTAGGCCACCGTGCCGATCGAGATGCCGTAGATGAACTGGTGCCACGTGGGCACCGTGCCCAGGTGGATCTGCGTGATGAGGATCCTCGGCGAGAGGAAGACGAAGAGGCCGACGATGGCGAGCAGCACCTGCGTGCTGAGGTCGAGGATGGCGAGGACGATGTTGATGCTGGCGGCTTCTTTGATGCCCCAGATGTTGATGCCGACGAGGAAGACGATGGTGAGGATGCCGCCGATGGAGTTGTACGGCCAGATCTTGAGGACCGGCCAGAAAGCCGCCAGGTAGTTGGGCACGAAGAACGCCGAGATGGCGATGGTGATGATGTAGTCGAGCATCAGCGCCCAGCCAGCGAAGAAGCTCACGAACTCGTTGAAGGTGTGGCGGGCGAAGCTGGAGGCGCCGCCGGCCTCCGGGAACATCGTGGTCGCCTCAGCGTACGTAAACGCGGTAGTCACGAAGAGGAGACCGGTGAGCATGAACACGACCGGCGTAAGGCCCAGGGCATAGGCAGCCACCACGCCAAGCGCGTAGTAGATCGAGGAGCCGACGTTGCCGTAGGCGGTGCTGAAGAGGGCGGGCACCCCCAACACCTTGTGCAGGTTCTGTTCCTCGTGCTTCTTGCGCTTAGCCACGGTCTTCTTCCACGCTCAAGGGTTTCAGAAGTACCGCAGGCGAAGTGCCGCGTAGACGATGAGGACCACCCCCGCAATGAGCTGGATCGAGATCGGCCACACGCCGTCCGTGACCGCGCGGACGACCAGCAGGACCCCGATGACACTCCATTACGAGCGCAATGATGCTTCGCGTCTTCAGCATGTGCCTGCACCCGTCCGTTCAACTCAGCCGAAGTCCAAAGCAGGTGCCCTCGTTTGTCCTAGGCCGCAACGTCAACGGCTGTGACCGGCCCGAACTCTTGCGAGGAGGAGGACTGTCGAACCCATCGTCCTGCCCCGCCACTCCGGCCTCGGCCGAACGTTGCCGTCGAGCATGGTCCCTCGTTGACCGCCCCGTGCCGCTCGCCCTCGCTAGCCAGCAGCGGTGCTCCTCGAAAATGTACTGCTATGCCTCGGCCTCATGTCGCCACTGCTCGTCGGCCGAGGGACGTTATGGAACATTAACACAAAAGCCGGCAATCTCTACAGGTTCTTTACTCAGCGGCTTGTCGCCGACGATCGGCTCTTCCCGCTCTGGCACATGCGCCGCCGCGAGCAAGGATCATCCGCTGGGTCACGACCAGGTCGGCGCTGCGCGCCAAGAAGACCCTTCTCCACCTCGGATTCGCCCGCAACATGAGCCCGACAACGGACGCCAGCGGCGGCGGCAGGTCGTTCGGGACACCGCTCGAGCCTGGTGGTCGCTGAAGGCCATTGCCTTTATGAATTCTTAACGCGGCGTCCGGCGACATTCACGGCGTCTTTATGCGGCCCCGGGTAAGCATTACATGTGTCTGAGATGCGTGCGCGTGGACGCTGCGAAAGGGAGGCGTGAGATGCTGCTCCAAGAGATATTCATCGACAGCTTGTTCGCGGCGGCGGTGCTGTCTGCCGTTGGCTGCCTCACCTACCTCGTGTATGCGACGCTTCTCGAACGCCACCTCCTGCGCAGCCGGCGGACGTCGGTGCGCCCGAAGGCCTCAGGTGCGACCGCGGCCGCGGCTTCAACGCCGGTCGCGGCTGCGCTCGTTGCGACGCCCGACCGCTGGCGGCGCGGCGTCGGCACCCCCGGCTCTTCCAGGTGGCAGAAGCTGAGCCTGCTGAGGCAGGTTGCAGACCACAACGCAGTCGTCCACTTCCTAGGAGCACGTAGCCGACGCCGTCGTAGGGCGTCGCGTGAGGGCTCATTCGCCCCCAAAGGCTAGTGTTTCCAGGTGCCGCCGCCGTTCGTGGTGGCGACGATTGTGCCACCCTGGCCCACCGCCCAGCCACGGCCGACATTGGCAAAGGTGACGCCGTACAGGGTGGCGGCCGGGGTGGCGGCCAGCGCGCCGCCAAGCTTGTGGCGGCCCGCGCCACCGGGGACGTCTTCGACCTTTTGAAGGCGCGCACTCCGACCGGCCGCAGCTCGCCGGGCTCCGAGTTGTCGCCGGCCCGGCCGGTCTTCAGCCGAGGGGACCGAGCGCCGGCACTTTGGCCGCGCCGAGAGCTTCGCTCCCTGGCGCCGCCGCCAGGCTGAACCCCTTGACGATCAGCCAGGCAGCGAGAGCCATTTCCTGAACGGCTATGGGGAGCGCCATGGCAGCTGAGCCGCCGCCGAACATCCTCATCAGAGCGAAGGCGAACACCAGCGCGGCTCCGCCCAGGCCCCAGGCCGACAGCCAGCGAGGGACGAGCCTCGACCGGTACAAGAGCGAGTAGAGCAGCAGGGCGCCGGCGCCGAAAATGACCGGGTCCAGCGGGAACGCCCAGTCGTGCAGCCCCTGCAGCAGGGCGCCGGCGGCCGGGTAGTACGACGCGGTCGCAGCGCCTGCACCCACGTACTCGCGGCTCAGCGTTACGAGCAGCAGCAAGCTCACGGCGCTCAGCAGGAGGGCCGTCGCCTCGAGAATCCTGATGCCCAGGTACCCCAGGGCAACTCCTTCGTTGTGCCGTTTGAGGACGGGAAACAGGAGGGCCGGGATCGCGACGCACGAAGCGCCGGCGGCCACCGCGAAGAGAGCGGCGGTGATGACGCGATCTCCGTGTGCCGACACTTTGGCGAGGTAGTCGGGACCGTCTATGACGCCATTCGTGAGTGCGGTGCTTATCAGGGACGTGACCGTCGCGACGATGAACATGGCTCCTACAGCGACGGCGGTCTTCTTGAATGGCTTCATTGCCGTTCCTTCCTAACCAGATGAGACGGGGGCCAGGCGCTCACTCGACTGTGCGCAGGATCTGCTCGATCGACGCGGTGCGCGAGCCCAGCTCGGCGACGCCGGCCGCCACACGCTGCTGCGCGTCGAGAGTGGTCGCGGCGAGCTGCTCGTAGCGGGCCACGAGTTGGCGCAACTCCTCCTCGCGCTCGGCTGTGATCTGTGCCTTTCGCATCTTGAAGCGCCGGTCGGTGGCGCCGGCGTAGACGAAGAAGGCCAGGATGATGACCACGAGGGCGATGGTCGCCACGGGCCAGGTGAGTATCGCAGCTATGGGGTAGATCACTGGTGCTCCTTTCGTGCCGGACCCTTCTCGGGATCCCGCTTGGTCAGGGTGTTGGCCGCTTCGGCTAGCGCCGCCGGCGTGAGGTGCAGGGCGAAATCCGTCACCTCGTAGTACTTCATGGCCTTGCCGTCTGCAGATAGCTCGAGGCTGCCGACGATGAGGCCCACGGCCTCGAGCCGCTGCAGGTGGATGTGTACGAGAGGGCGGCTCACGCCGATTTCGCGCGCGAGATGACTGACGTAGTCGCGCCCGCCGGCCAGCGTGGCGAGGATGCGCAGCCGCAGCGGGTTGGAGAGTGCCGCGAACATCTCGACGAGTTCGTCGCCGGTCGGTTGAGCTACCGTCACGGAACTCCTTTCACCTGTAAATCATGTCTTACATGTGAAACAATAGCAGCACCGTTGTGGTGGCGCAAGTGGCAGCTTCGTGGCTGTGAGGGGCCCTCGAGAGCAGCAGGAGCCTGGAGACAATGCGGTAACGACGTGAGTACCACCGGCGACTGGGGTAAGACCTCCACGATGCATTTCGTGGCCATAATTGGCAGCCTGCGGCGGGGTTCATACAATCGCATGGCGTTCAACGCCATGGCGGACCTGCTGCCGGCCGGCGCGACGCTCGCTGAAGCTCCCATCGCCGATCTGCCGCCCTACAACGACGACATCCGCGTGGAGCAGGGCTATCCGCAGGCGGCGGCGCGTTTACGCGCGCAGATCGCCGCCGCCGACGCTGTGCTCTTCGTCTCGCCCGAGTACAACTACTCGATGCCGGGCGTGCTCAAGAACGCCATCGACTGGGCCTCACGGGCCCCCGATCAGCCGTTCAAGGACAAGCCGGTGGCTGTGCTGGGCGCCTCCACCGGCGTGCTAGGAACGGCCCGCATGCAGTACCACCTGCGGCAGAGCATGGTCTACGTGGAGGCGCTGGCGCTCAACAAGCCCGAGGTGATGATCACCTTCGCGGCGCAGAAGTTCGATGAAGCGGGGCGCTTGATCGACGAGCCCACGCGCGAGGTCATGCGCCGGCAGCTCGCGGCGCTGGCCGCTTGGGTGCGGCGCGTATCGGGGTCTGAGGGGTGCGCCGGCGCGGGGTGAGCCGCGCCCGCCGGGGCCTTCGTCGCACGCCTTTGAGTCGCTCGGCACAGGTCCGGCGGCGTCTTGCCCCTGGCTTCGGGGCTCTGCTATCGTTCGCTGAGCACGGGTCGCTCGACGAATCTCACCGGACGGGAGTGCGAACGCACATGCAACGGCGCGTGAAGCCCTCGGTTGCCCACCTGCTCAGCGACGCGCGCTTGTCGTTTGCTGCGCACGGTGGGGAAGAGACCCTGCGCCAAGGTCTCATCATGCTCGCCTGCTACGGCGCCTACGCCCTCTCACGCGCCTTCGTGCAGGGTCATGAGGCTCTCGCCCTGGCCAACGGCACGTTCTTCATGAACCTCGAGAAGTCTTTGGGGATCTTCTGGGAGCCCTGGATCCAGGCGCAGGTGAGCCGCGTGGGCCCGCTCATGACCTTCCTCGTGTGGGCGTATAGCAGCCTGCACCTGCCCATCATCGTGGGGACCATGGTGTGGGTGTTCACTCAGCGGCGCCGCTCGTGGGTGTTCTTGCGCAACTGGTTCTTGGTCATGAACTTCATGGCCGTAGCCGTGTTCCTCCTGCTGCCCACGGCACCACCGCGCATGCTCCTCACGTCGGGGGTCGCCGATATGGACTTCTTGCACGGCGTGCGCTCGCAGATCTTCGAGAACGGCCCGCTCGCCAATCCGTATGCCGCCATGCCTAGCCTGCACTTCGCCTACGCGCTGTTCGTGGCGCTGGCCCTGTTCCTTCTAGCGCGCCGCCGCTGGTTGCGCTGGGGCGGGTTCGCCTACCCATTGCTCATCTTCGTGGCGATCGTGGCTACCGGTAACCACTTCATCCTCGACGCCGTGGGCGGCGGGCTCGTGGTGGCGGCCGCCTACGCGTGTGCCGTGAACCTGCGGCCCAGCGAGGTCTCCGCCTCCACGGCGGTCACCGTGCGCGAGCGCGACGGCTGACGTGGCGAACATCAAGACCCGCTACACCGACGGTGCTCGCCGCGGATTCTTCAGGGTGGGCGTCATTTTCGCCGCCGCAGGCTTCAGCGCCGACATGCTCACTGTCTTCGGCCTTCTCTTGCACGTGGCGGCCATGCCGCTCATCATCAGCGGCCACTTCATCTGGGCGGCCATCATCTTCGTTATCGCCGCCGTGTTCGACGCGCTCGACGGCGCAGTAGCTCGCGCCGGAACGGGGCCCACCTCCGCCGGAGCCTTTCTGGACTCCACGACCGACCGCATCTCGGAGCTCCTCGTGGGTGGCTCACTGACCGTGTACATGGCGCGCCAGGGCCACTGGTGGGAGACCGGCGCCGTGCTGGTGTTCATGGGTGCGTCTCAGCTGGTCTCGTACACGAGGGCGCGCGCCGAGTCGCTGGGCACCGACTGCAGGGTCGGGCTCATGTCCCGACCAGAGCGCATCGTGGTGCTGGCGGCGGGCTTCTTCTTCGCCGGCTGGCATCTCGGCAGCGTGAGCCTGCTCACCGTTGCCATCTGGGTGCTGGCCGTGCTTACGTCGCTCACGGCGGTACACCGTTTGCTGCACGTGATGCACAAGCTGCGCGTCGCGGACAGGGGGGCGGCGCGAGCCCCATGATATACTTTCGCCCGTTATCGTAAGCGCGGCGACGTGTCGCCACCCGGGTCGCGCGTGCGAGTCGAGGCGGCGGCGC
>CAWKEZ010000103.1:0-4366 GCA_963848545.1 uncultured Thermoleophilia bacterium | reverse complement strand
CTCTGGCGGCGCCTTGGGCATCGACGCCCTGCTGCGCCGGCTGCTCAACGGACGGCGTCGCGAGGTCACCGCCGAGCGCGTGCTCTTCGCCCTGGTCGCCAACCGTGCCCTGGCGCCCTCCTCGAAGCTGGCCGCCTCGCGCTGGGTGACCGAGGACGTCCACATCGAGGGCCTTCCCGAGATCAGCGACGATGCCTGCTTACCGGGCGATGGACTGGCTGCTCGAGATCGCCCAGGCGCTGGAGAAGGAGGTCTTCCACGCCGTCGCCGACCTTCTCAACCTCGAGGTCGACCTGCTGTTCTTCGATACCACCTCGACCTACTTCTGCGTCGATGAGGCCGACGAGCCGTTCGGGCGCAACGAACGCGGCGAGCTGACCGGCGATCGTGATGGACAGGCCGTCCGCCAGGCCGGCTTTCGCAGCTACGGCCACTCCAAGGACCACCGCGACGACCTGCCCCAGGTGGTGATCGGCATGGCCGTCACCCGCGAGGGCATCCCGGTGCGCGTCTGGTCCTGGCCGGGCAACAGCGCCGACGTCGTCGCTCTCGCCCAGGTCAAGGAGGACCTGCGCAGCTGGACGCTGGGGCGTGTCGTCTGGGTCGCCGACCGCGGCTTCGCCTCAGCAGAGAACCGGCGCCTGCTGCGCCGCGGCGACGATGCACTACATCCTGGCCGAGAAGCTGCGCGGCGGCTCGGCGGAGGCCATGGCGGCGCTCGCACGCGCCGGCCGCTACCGGGAGCTGGCCGGCGGCCTGCGCATCAAGGAGGTGCGCATCTCTGAGAGCGAGCGCTTCGTGGTCTGCCACAACCCGGAGGCCGCGGCACGCGACGCCGCCGTGCGCGAGCGCCTGCTGGCCCGCCTGGCAGGAGATGATCGCCGGCTCCGATCGGCTCTCGGCGACCAAGCGCGCCGAGCTGCGCGGGGCGATCTCGACCAAGCCCGGCCTGGCCCGCTGCCTGCGCACCACGGCCGGCGGCCTGCTGCGCATCGATGAGGCCGCCATCAAGGCCGAGGAGCGCCTCGACGGCACCTACCTGCTGCGCTGCAGCGACCCCGAGCTCTCGGCCGAGGAGATCGCCACTCGGCTACAAGCAGCTCTGGCAGATCGAGCGCGCCTGGCGCGACATGAAGCAGGTCATCGACCTGCGTCCGGTCTACCACCGCAAGGAGGAGCGCATCCGCGCCCACGTGCTGCTCTGCTGGCTGGCCCTGCTGCTCATCCGCGTCGCTGAGAACGCCTGCGACGACTGCTGGCCGAACCTGCGTCGCGAGCTTGAGCACATCAAGCTCGGCAGCTTCGCAGGCGCCGCCGGCAGCTTCCGTCAGCGCACCGAGATCACGGCCGCCCAGCGCGCCATCCTCGCCAAGCTCGAGCTCGCCGAGCCAGCACGGATCACGGAGCTGGCCCCGGTGACAGCGGCCTCCTGACTCTCACCGACCCTCTTCCGGCATAGATACACGCCGTGTTCGCGCATCGGCGCGCTTTCTACCTGCAAAAACGGCACGTTTCGTGGACTATCGGGCGAATCAGCTGCGGAACGCCAGTGCAACGATTGTCATCTGCATGGCTTCGGCCAGCCGGCGAGCTGCCCGTGCCACGGCGGCAAGCCGCCGCGAGGCGGCGGATGATGGCGGCCGGGGATCGCCTTGCCCTCTTCGACATCGACTGCACGCTGATCGATGCCCACGGCGCCGGCGGGCGTGCCGTGCTGCAGGCCATCGATGACACGTACGGCGTGCACGGCGAGCTGGGCGACTACAACTTTCACGGTCGCACCGACCCCGGCATAGTGCGCGATCTCGCCGTGCTGTGGGGCGCCGCCGACGCGCGGCAAGCCGTGAGCAGGCTCGACGCCGAGACTCAGCCGCAGGTGGTCACCACCCTGGCCACCCACCTGGGTGCGTCGCGCGACGTGATCGCGGCGCGGCTCGAAGCCTGCCTGGAACGCTACATCGAGCTGCTGCGCGGCGAGATCGCGCGGGGCCGCATGGAGGTGCTGCCGGGCGTGCGCGAGCTGATCACGGCGCTCGACGCCGACGAGCGCGTGCTGGTGGGCTTGCTCACCGGCAACGTGGAGGCCGGGGCGCGGCTCAAGCTGGCCCCCACCGGCCTCGCGCCGCTGTTCAAAGTGGCGGCCTACGGCTCCGACTCGGGGTGGCGACCAGACCTCCCCGCCGTGGCGCTGCGGCGCGCCGAAGAGCTTACCGGCAGGCACTTCGCCGGCAAGCAGATCGCGATGATCGGCGATACGCCGGCCGACATCGCCTGCGGGGCCGATCTCGGCGTGAAGACCATCGCCGTAGCCACCGGCCGGCACAGCGTGGCGCAGCTCGCCGAGCACGCCCCCGACTACGTGTTCGCCGATATGGGCGACTGGCGCGCGGTCTACGAGGCCATCCTGGCCTGATTCACCACGATCTCACGCGGCGCTGACCAGGTCTGCACACGGCGCGGTGATACTCACACCGAGCCTACGGGTTCAGGCAGAGTCGGCGAGCGCGGAGGGTGCCAAGCAATGCTTGACGTTCATGGTGCGTCGGTAGAGAAACAGGCCACAGACCCGCGGCCGTCGGAGTGGCTGCTCGAAGCCCTCACCGAGCTGCCGCCACAACCACCGCAAGCCCTTCTGCCCAGGTTGCGCCGCCGTGGCTGCCGGATCGCGCGTCAGGCGTGGCATGGCGGGAGCGCGCGGGTCGCCCTTATCATCTTCCTCGCGGCCCTCGTCGTGACCTGTGTTCTGGTCGCGTCGGCCTACGCCCTGCCCCTGCCGGTCTGAGACGCGAGCCCGCGCGGCGCGGCTTACGGCGGACGCCCACAGGGCTGCAGCGCCTTGGCGGGCTCGTCGTGCAGGCGCCCCCCCGTGTGCCGCTGTGCCTTGGTGGAAGGAGAGAGCAGTCCGGCCAGCCGAACATGGCTCTCACTGATTCCTCACGCACCGCCAATCCAGAGATGGCGCACATCTCACCTGACCTTAATGCCCAACTCACACACCCCTTCTAGAGTCTGGCCGCTAGTGGAGAGGCGCGCCGAGCGCGAAAGCAAGACGAAGGGAACGACATGAGGGTACTTGGTCGCAGAGTGTCTCCGTCCATTCGGCCAACACTGAGGCTGCCCGGGCTGCTGTGCCTGGGCTTGGCCGTGCTGCTGTTCGCGGGTCTGGCTTCAGCCGGCATCGCCTTCGCCGCCAGCGGCCCTGTGGTCAGCCACGTCAATGCGAAGTCGGGGCCGGTCGCCGGTGGCAACACCGTGACGATCACGGGCAAGAACTTCATGGCTGGTGGCAAGAGCACGGTCAAGAAGGTCCTGTTCGGCACGAAGGTCGCGAAGAAGCTCCATGTGAAGTCGGCGACCAAGCTCACGGTCTCCGCTCCGAAGCATGCAGCCGGCATGGTGGATGTGTTCGTCGTCAGCACGTCCGGTAGCCGCAGCGCCAAAGTTGCCGCAGATCGTTACACGTTCATGGCTCCACTGCCCACGATCACCTTGCTCACTCCGGCGACTGGCCCGACTGCCGGCGGCACCTCGGTAACCATTACGGGGACTGACTTCAAGGGCGCGACGGCCGTCGATTTCGGCGTGCTGCCCGCCGCCACGTTCGCTGTGGTCTCCAACACCTCGATCACGGCGACGTCTCCCGTCAATGTGGCGGGCCAAGTCGAGGTGTCAGTGACCACTGCGGCCGGCACCTCCGAGCCGGCGACGGCCGATTGGTTCACGTTCACTGCTCCCGCGAGCCCCTCGAACGCTCCGACCGTCACGGCTGTCGGCCCGTCCACCGGCGTGGCCGGCAGCAGCGTGACGATCACCGGCACCAAGTTCACGGGTGCCACTTCGGTCTTGTTCGGTGCGGCCGCCGCCACCCCGTTCTCGGTGAATTCCGATACCTCGATCACGGCTACCGTTCCTCCCGGTGTAGGCATAGTCGATGTCTCGTGATCAATGCTGCGGGTCAGAGTGCCACGAATACGCCGGCCGACTGGTTCACTTACACAGCTCCCTGATCATGCCACCGGTGGTGCCCTGACAAGCGACTTGGGCGCACACCGGTGAATACAGCCGGGCGCCCGAGGGCGCCCGCTGCTGGCTGTCAAGTGCCGCTGACGGGACAGCGCAGTGATTAGCGAACGCTTCCCACACCGGTCTCTCACAGAGCGTTCACGCTTGCTGTCTACAGTCGATCGCGTTAGTCGGAGCCGTGCGCCACGCGCCGGACCATAAGCAAAGGAGAGAGAAAGATATGGGAAACATGAGAAGACCACTAAGGTCGTGGCCCGTGCGTGCCGGTATCTTCATCGCTGTCGGGCTTGCCGTGTTGGGCGGCGCTGCGACGGCTTTGGCCAAGCCCACCATCACCGGTGCC
>CAWKEZ010000102.1:0-20278 GCA_963848545.1 uncultured Thermoleophilia bacterium | reverse complement strand
GCCTGCTGATTCCTGGGCGCTCATCGGTCGATGCGCTCGATGGTCACCGTGATCGTCTGCGGATCCTCAAGGCGATGGGCGGCCCACTTCTGCAGGTAGAGCGTGCCGATCAACAGGGGCTGGTCTGACTCGGGTTCCTCGTAGCGCACCGTGTTCTTGGTCTCTCTGGCCCTGTTCGAGGTCACCTTGAGCGGTTCCATCGTTTCTCACTTTCGGGACGTAACGGGAAGCGGAGCCTACCACCGGTGCATCGCCGGCGCCCTCTCTCGAAGCCACGGTGGGATCGTTACGGCGCACGGCGCGGCGCTAGGTACCGATACGGGTCAAGCATCGATCGTCAGGCGGTCAGACGGCGACCATGCTGGCGAGGCTAGCCGCCGATCTGCGCCGCCCTACCGCCGCCATACGTAGCCAGGCGACGATTTCTGAAGGGCCAGCGCCCACAGCTTCGCCTTGCCGCTCTTGCGATAGCGCACCGTCATCCGCGTGAATCGCCCATCACGGACGCGATACGCGTGAACGGTGGCGCCGTAGCCGTGGTACGTGCCTTCGGCCACGTTTGGGATGCCGTTGTCTATCCATAGGGTCCCCGTACCGTAGGCGTTGCTGGTGGTCCACGAGGACCAGTGGATGCTGCGGCCACGCTTTCCGAGCCTGCCGATGACCCCCGAGCCGTCACCGGTGGGGGTGATTGTGGCGGGACGCACAGCAAACGTGGAGCCGTAATCCACCGTAAGCAGACGGGGCCGCCCGCCAGACGCGAAGGCCGGTGTGGCGATGGCCAGCAGCAGGCCCATGACGACGGCTAACAGCACCAGCCGATGCCATCTCCCTCGCTTGTGCATTCTCACAAGGTCTCCTCTCGCGTTCGCCGGAACACCATGACCGCACCAGCCACGCAAATTATCTCGCCGCCGGTTGCCCTCACGCTCGCGATGTTCCTCGCGAGGCCTGCTTCCCAAACGGTCACGCCAGGGCGGTCATATCGCCGGGCAAGCTCTCTGGCCGTTGTTCTCTCCTGATCGGTCATCTTGTCTTCCGCCTGGTCACCGTGCATGAGCTGACGCGGCCGGCCCGCCGCCGTGCGGCAGCCCTTGGGGCTTCTGATCATGCCAGAAGCAAACGGCACCATGCGAGTCGCAGTCCCCTCGGAGGCTCCCGGCGGGCTCGGCGGGGGTATCGCCCTGGTCGGCGTGGTCGTCGTGCTGTACGGGCGCAACGTCTTCGCCTGATGAAGGGCGTTGCCGACGGAGGGTTGGCGCTGCAGACGAGAGCCGGGGAGCCGGCTAGAAGTCCATTGGCAGGATGAGGTCGCGGCTGAGCGCTGCGACGATCCTCTCCACCTCTTCCTCGAAGTTGCGGCGGCTGGCGTTCTCGGCCTCGCGCGTCAGCGCCTGGGCGCCGTGGTACAACTCGCGATTACCGAACTCCTCCACGCCTTCGCGGCCCAGGGTCACGGCGCGCTGCGTCTCGCAGTTGGGGCAGCGCAAGGTGATGTTCCAGGTGGCCTCGCTGTTGCGCAGCCAGTCGACGGGGTAGACGAGCGTGCAGCTGCACAGCGGGCACACATGGGGGTCATCGCCGGCGTCGGGTCCCGAGGGTGGGGGTGGCGGCGCGGCGGCGGGCTTGGCACAGCAGGCTTCGCGCCTCACCGGCGCGGACTCACCGGAACCGGAAGGTTCTGGCCACAGGCGAGAGGGAGCAGCCTCGCGGTCAAAGACGACCATCTCCACCTCGGTGCCGTCCGGGAAGATGAAGAGCTCTATCTTGTAGCGATCGCCGTCGCTCATCTTCGTGGCTCGGGTGTCACCCGGGCTGCCTCCTCTCTCATCTTCACTATCGGAAGCGCGACGGCGGCTCTTCATTTTCTTGCGTTTACCGATCGGGCAACGTGCGTCTGGACAGCCCCGCTCGCGGTGGGGGATACTAGGTGCGCGTCGCGCGGCGCCTCGCTATGACCCAGCCCTCCAGAGACAAGCACGAGCTCTCCACCTTGCCCATCGGCATGTTCGATTCGGGCATGGGCGGCCTCACCGTTCTCCATGAGTGCCTGGTGGCCATGCCGGCCGAGAACTTCGCTTACGTGGGCGACACGGCGCGCTTTCCGTACGGCGAGAAGACCGCCGCCGAGCTCGAGCTGTACGCCCAGCAGATCACCGCCTTCCTCGAGACGGTGCCGGTCAAGCTCGTGATCGTGGCTTGCTACTCGGCCACGTCGGCGGCCCTTCCGCTGCTTCAGGGGCGGTTCTCCACGCCCATCGTGGGCGTGGTCATGCCGGGCGCGCGGGCCGCGGTGCAGAGCTCGCGCTACCGGCGCATCGGCGTGCTGGCCACCGAGGCCACGGTGGCGAGTGGCGCGTACCCGCGGGCCATTCACAGTCTCGACGAGGGCGCCGAGGTCATTCAGCAGGCGTGTCCAGGGCTGGTCGGCTTCATCGAAGAGGGCGATGTGGCGAGCCAGGCGCTGGCCGACGCGGTGAGCGGCTTCACCTCGCCGCTCAAGCAGCGGCGTCCCGACGTGGTGATCATGGGGTGCACGCACTACCCGCTGATCGCGCCCATGCTGCAGCGCCATCTGGGGCGCGACATCGCGCTGGTCAACCCGGCCGCCGAGATCGCCCTCGAGGTGGAGGCCATCCTGCATCGTCAGGGCATCGCCCGCGACGAAGAGCGCGTAGGCTCATACCGCTTCTACGCCACGGGCGACGTGGAGGCGTTTCGCACCGTCGGCGCACGCTTTCTGCAGATGCCGCTCACTCGCGTGCGCCAGCTCGCGCTCGCCAACCTCGACGCGCTGGTACCCGCATGAGCCGGCCGCGGCGCAGCGCTGCCCTCATGAGCACGCGCTTCCTGGCGCGCGCGGCGGTGTACGCCGCCCTATACGCGGCGCTCACCCTGGCCCCGGGGCTCAATGCCCTGGCCTACGGCCAGGTGCAGTTCCGCGTGTCGGAGGGTTTGCTGCCGTTCGCTTGCTTCGACCCCGCGGCGGTGGTCGGCCTCACTCTGGGCACTGCCCTCGGCAACCTCAACAGCCCCATGTTCCTGGCGGATGTGGTGTTCGGATCGCTGCTCACACTGGTGGCCGCGGCGCTCATGCATCGCATAGGTCCGCGCTGGCCGGCGCTGCTAGCGCCCGTCGCCGTCAACGGCTTCGGCGTGGCCGCCATGCTCGCCGTGCTGCTGAACCTGCCGTTCTGGGCCAGCGTCGTGTGGGTGTCGGCCGGCGAGGGGGCCGTCATGGCCAGCGCCGGTCTGGCTGTGCTGTACGTGTTGAAGCGGCGCGGTGAGCTGTTCGGGCTGACACGCCCTGCGGCCTAGCCGCCGTCGAGCCGGCTCACCGTCTCCACTCATAGAACCGCCCGCGGCGGTCGAGGAGGATCATCTTGAGAACTTCACGCAAGGCCGACGAGATCCGGCCGCTGCGCATCATACCGGCGGTGAACAAGTTCGCGGCCGGCTCGGCGCGCATCGAGCTCGGCGATACTCACGTGCTGTGCACGGCCTCGCTGGCCGAGGGCGTGCCGGGCTGGCTGCGCGGCTCCGGTCGCGGCTGGCTCACCGCCGAGTACAGCATGCTGCCCAGCGCCACGCCGACGCGCACGGCGCGCGAGGCGGTGCGCGGCCGCCAGTCGGGGCGCACCATGGAGATCCAGCGCCTCATCGGCCGCAGCCTGCGTAGCATCGTCGACCTGGGGATCATCGGGGAGCGCACGATTTCGGTGGATTGCGACGTCTTGCAGGCCGACGGCGGCACGCGCACGGCCAGCATCAGCGGCGCCTACGTGGCCGTGTACCAGGCGGCGCTAGAGCTCAAGAAGACGCTCGGTCTTAACGAGCTGCCACTGTTCGACTCCATCGCCGCCGTCTCGGTGGGCGTCGTCGACGCGCAGAAGCTGCTCGACCTCGACTACGGGGAAGACGCCGCCGCGGAGGTAGATATGAACGTGGTGGTGACCGGCCAGGGCAGCCTCGTTGAGGTGCAGGCGACCGCCGAGGGCGAACCCTACTCGCGGGCCACGCTGGACGAGCTGCTCGACCTGGCCGCCGCCGGGTCGGGTGCCCTGGCGGCCGCCCAGACGGCGGCCGTCGGCGCCCTGGGCTAAAGAGGGCTCGTTGTGCGTTTCATGCTGGCCACAGGCAACCTCCATAAGCTCCGTGAGTTTCGCCAGATCCTGGCGCCGCACGAGGTGCTGCCCATGCCGGCGCACGTCGCGCTGCCGCCGGAGGGCCTGGAGTCGTTCGCCGCCAACGCGCGCGGCAAAGCGCTGGGCCTGGCGCAAGCGCTGGCCGGGGCGCCCGGCCTGCTCTACCTCGCCGACGACTCCGGTCTCGAGGTGGAAGCGCTGGGCTGGGCGCCGGGCGTGAGCAGCGCCCGCTACGCGGGCGCTGAAGGCCCCGGCGCCGGCGCCGCCAACGTCGCGCGTCTCCTGCGTGAGCTGGCCGCCCTTGGTGGCGGCGCGCGCCGGGCGCGCTTCGTCTGCTCGGTTGTGGCCGTCTCGCCCGCCATGGCAGAATACGCGGCAACGGGCATCTGGTGGGGCGCCATAGCCAACGCGCCGCGCGGAGAAGGCGGGTTCGGATACGACCCGGTTTTCGTGCCCGAAGGGTCAGACCTCACTGTGGCCGAGTGGCCGCAGGCCGATAAGGACCAGGCCAGCCACCGCGCGCTGGCCGGTAGGGCCCTCCTCGAACGCTTGCGACAGGAGGGACTGCTGGATGGTGACGGACGGCACTGAGCCCCGCGGCCCTTCGGGTTCTGCTCCCCAGGGCTCTCCGGGCGCGCCTCTCGGCGGCCCTCCGCAGCCTCCGTCTCCTGCGGGCGGACAGCCAGATCGTCCTTCGGCACCGCGCCCCCGCGGCCGCCTCGACGATCTCACCAACCACCGGCTCAAGTCTCGCGCCGCGGCGGCGTCTATCGCCTCCAACGCGGCGCTCATCGCGTTCAAGCTCGCCGTGGGCATCATCTCGGGGTCCATCGCCATCATCTCCGAGGCGTTGCATTCGGGCTCAGACCTGGTGGCCGCGGTGATCGCCTTCTACTCGGTGCGCATAGCCGCCGAGCCACCTGACATGCTCCACCGCTACGGGCACGAGAAGGTGGAGAATCTGAGCGGTGTCATCGAGGCTCTGCTCATCATCGCGGCGGCCGGTGTGATCATCTACGAGGGTGTCGTCAAGATCGTGACCGGGCCGCACCTCGACCACATCTGGCTGGGTATCGCCGTGATGACGTTGTCGGGCTTCGTCAACCTCATCGTCTCGCGCGGCGTGCTGTATCCCGCGGCGCGGCGCACACAGTCGGCGGCCCTGGAGGCCGACGCCGCGCATCTTCTCACCGACGTGTATACGTCGTTTGGTGTGGCCTTCGGCTTGCTATTGGTCCAGATCACCCACCAGGCGATCTTCGACCCCGTAGCCGCCATCGTGGTCGCGGTACTGATCATCAGGACCGGCTACCGGCTGGTGGTGCAGTCCACCAAGGTGCTGCTCAACCAGACCCTGCCCGAGGAAGACGCTCGTCGAATCCGTCGCGTAGTCACCGAACACCGCGGCGACCTCATCTGGGGCTACCACAAACTGCGCGCCCGCCAGGCGGGGAGCAGGCGCCACATCGACCTGCATATCACGGTCGACGAGACACTCACCGTGGCTCAGGCGCACGAAACCGCCGAGCACATCGCCGCCGACATCCGCGACAACGTGCCCAACGCCGACGTGCTGGTGCACATCGAGCCGCGTTCCCACGAGCGCGAAGACGGCAGCTGAAGCAGTGGGGTTGGCGTAGCCCGCGGCGGCGCGGGGGTAGCGCGCTGTGGGCGGGCGCTCA
Organism: uncultured Thermoleophilia bacterium; assembly: GCA_963848545.1. Classification (GTDB taxonomy): domain Bacteria; phylum Actinomycetota; class Thermoleophilia; order UBA2241; family UBA2241; genus CAIXSE01. The sequence continues at coordinate 14,451 of CAWKEZ010000102.1, read as the reverse complement.
CTTCATTCGCTCCGCTCGGAGAGCAGGCCGCCGTTCGGCGGGTCCTTAACGAATGCGGTCCAGCCGGTTGCGCGGCTCCCTCACAATCGTCAACCCCGGCCTCGGCAGCGGCCACCTCGCGAGCCGCCCACCGCGCGCTACCCCCGCGCCGCCCCGGCCGCGACGCGCAGCAGCCGGCCGTCGGGTGGGGCCGAGCGCCCGCACGCCTGGTCTCAGAGCGTCACGAACGGCGACACCACCAGCGTAATCGAGAGCCCGATAAGCGCTATCGAGAAGGCCCAGGCGACGGCGTTGTAGATGGGCCCGTTGACGTGCTCGCCCATCACCTTGGGGTCGTTGATGATCTTCAGCACGTAGATGAGGATGATGGGCAGGAGGATGCCGTTGACGTCCTGGCTCAGGAGCATCACCTTCACGAGTGGCAGATGCGGGATGACCGCGACCGCCGCCGGCACGAAAAGGAAGGCGCTGAGCAGACCGTTGAACGCCGGTGCCTCGTCGAACGTCTTGTCGAGGCCGCCCTCGAAGCCGAAGGCCTCACAAACGGCGTAGGCGGTGGTCAGCGGCAGGATCGCCGCTCCAAGGATGGAGACGTTGAGCAAGCCGAAGCCGAAGAGCAGCGAGGCGAGCTCGCCGGCCAGAGGCCGCAGCGCTCTGGCCGCGTCCTGGGCGGTATTCACGATGATGTGCTCGCGGAAGAGCGTCGCGGCGCAGGCGACTACGATGAACAGGTCGATCCCGTCGGTGAACACCGCCCCCACGAAGATCTCGACGCGGGTGTAGACGTAGTTGCGGATCGAGATGCGCTTGTCGACGATGTACGCCTGGATGAAGAACTGGCCCCAGGGTGTGATGGTGGTGCCGATGGCGGCGATGACCGTGAGCAGCCAGAGGCTGGACGCGTGCAGGGTGGGCACCACGGTGTTGCGCGCGGCGCTGTGCCAGTCGGGGCGCGCCAGGAAGCCGGCGATGATGTAGGCCACGTAGATCGCGGTGAGCACTAGAAAGACGCGCTCCACGCGGCGGTACGAGCCGCGCGTGACGAGCAGCCACACGCCGACCGCCACCGGGGGCACGCAGGCCCAGGAGGGCACGTGCGCCAGGCTGAAGGCGGCGGCCACGCCGCTGAACTCGGCGACCGTGGTGCCGAAGTTGGCGATGAGCAGCGCCAGCATGGCGAACGCCGTCACGCGCAGGCTGAACTTCTCGCGGATCAGCGCGGCCAGGCCTTTGCCGGTGACGGCGCCCATGCGGGCACCGATCTCTTGCGTCACGGCGAGGATGGGCGTGATGAGCAGCAGCAACCATAACAGGCTGTAGCCGTATTGAGCGCCGATCACCGACCAGGTGGTGACGCCGCCGGCGTCGTTGTCGGAGGCGGCGGAGATGAGCCCGGGGCCGACGATGGCGAGGATCACCATCAGACGCCCGCGGCCGATGCGACTTACTAGCCGGCGGCCTACGTGGCGGGGAGTCTGCACCATCGCCAGGCCTCCTCAATGGAAGATCCTCGGCAGGCGCTTCTTCCAAGCTAGCGGCAGCACCAAGTCGATGGCGTCGTCGAACGTGATGATGCCGTGCAGCTCACCCTCGTCGTCCACGACGGGGAGGGCCAGAAGGTTGTACTTGGCGATGACGTCGGTGACCTCTTCTTCGCTCGCGGCGGTGCGCACCGCGATCGGGTTCTCCGTCATGAAGTCGCGCACCTTCTTGTCGGGCGGCGTCGTGAGTAGGTCTTTCAACGAGAACACGCCGCGCAGGCGCTCCGAGCGATCGAGCACGTAGATGTAGTAGATCGTCTCCACGTGCTCGGCCTGGGCGCGCAGCTCGGCGAGCGCCGCCTCGCCGGTCACGTCGAGGCGTACCCAGGCGAAGTCGGTAGTCATGGATGCCGCCGGCCGAGTGCTCGGGGTAGCTGAGCAGCTCGCGCACGTCTTCGGCGTCTTCCTTCTCCATCATCGCGATGAGGCGCGCCCTGCGTTCCTCGGGCACATCGGCGAGCAGGTCGGCGGCGTCGTCGGGAGACATGTCGGTGAGCAGCTCGCTGGCCTTGCTGTCGCTGAGCTCGTGCAGCAGTGCCGTCTGGTACGAGGGGTGCAACTCCTCGAAGGTGTCGGCGGCCAGGTCGTCGCCCAGGGCGTCGAGCACGGCGGCACGCTCCTCGGGCGAGAGCTCGTGCACCAGGTCGGCGATGTCGGCGGGGTGCAACAGCTCGAGCTTGGTGCGCGGCACCGCGAGGCGCACCGAGCTGTCGTCGGTCTGCTCTATGTCGACGGTGCGCCAGTCGATGAGGTGCGGCTTGGGGTTCTGGCGGCCCTTGGCCAGCCGGTCGCCGACCCTGGCCAGACCGACGCGCCGCAGAATGGCGCTGTCGAAAGATCGACCGCCACGACGTGCACCGACGGCCCCGTGCGCAGCAGCTGGATGTCGTTCACGCGGATCACCTTGTGACCCTCGGTGTCGACGAGTTGCTTGTCGAGGAAGGTGGCGGAGAGCAGCATCTCATCCGGGCCGCAGCTCGCGCTCTGCCAGCTCGGCGCCGGGGATGCGGAGTATCGTGCCAGACTCTTCGAAGCTCGCCACCGCGTCCCAAGCGGCGTAGAGCGTCTTGGCGCGACGCTTGATAGCGAGGGCGGCAACCTGAGGGTACGGCTGCCTCGAGGAGATCACCAGGTCGTGCAGCGTGCCGGCAGATTTGTCCGCCACATCGCGCACGGGGCTGCCGAGCAGCTTGCTCAGGTAGAACACCGACCTCACCTCCTCCACGCCGGTCGCAGGGCAACAAAAAACCTCCCTCGCGGAAGGCTCCAGCGCGCAGCAGGAGGGCGATCCTCACTCGTCCACAGCTTTAGCACAGCATACCGTAGAGGTCAGGGCCTCAGCCGTCTGGGGCAAAACCTTGATCCGGTAGTGCCTGTCCTACCCGTTGGCGTCTCTGGACGTTTCCGGGCAACGGCCTCTATGTATGCCGGAGCCTCACCTAACGAGGAACGCGCCACAATTGACGCGCCTGAAAACTACCTCCGCGCTCCGACAGTGTCAACTGGATTCGAGGTGCTATACTGTGCGCCGCGCGAAGCCGGCGCCGAATGGCGCCGGCTTCGGCGCGAGGTAACAACCGCAGGCGGTTCAACGACGTGATCATCACCGTCACAGCCAACGCCGCCGTCGACAAGACGCTGACGGTGCACAATTTCCAAACGGGGTTTCGGCACAGAGCCAGCGAGAGCCTCACGCTGCCCGGCGGGAAGGGCGTGAACATCGCCCGCGCTCTCAAGGCACTCGGTCAGCCGGTGGTGGTCACCGGCCTCGGTCGGCGGTCGGGCCGGGCAGCAGATCGTCGAGGGCCTGCAACGCGAGAATATCCTCAACGACTTCGTCCACATCGGCGGCGAGTCGCGTACCTCCACCGCCGTCGTCGACCCCACGGCGATGACCCAGACGGAGATCATCGAGTACGGCCCCGTGGTCACCCCGCAAGAGACCGCGGCCTTCGTCGACAAGATCGAGTACCTCGCCAAGGGAGCGCGTTTCGTGGTGCTCGCCGGCTCGCTGCCGCGGAAGATGTCGGAAGGCTTCTACGGCACCGTCCTGCAGCGCGTTCGCCGGCATCGCTGCTTCGTCGTGCTCGACAGCGCCAGCGAGCCACTGCGGCTGGGCATGCGCGGGCGTCCGCACCTGGTTCTGCCCAACCTGCGTGAGGCCGAAGATCTGGTGGGTCACGAGTTTCGCGACGACCAAGACATCGTCGACGCCACCGCGATGATCTGCGAGATGGGTGCGCGCAATACCATCATCAAGACGCAGTACGGCTGTGTAGCACGCTTTCAGATCGGCCGCCGGCACCGCGTGTTCGCCGGCAACATCACCCCGCTGGAGAGCATGGTAAGCACGGTGGGCTCGGGCGATGCGTTTCTGGCCGGTTTCGTAAGCGCCCGGTTTGAGAAGCTCGATCTGCCCGAATGCCTGCGACTGGCCCTCGCCGCCGGGGCCGCGAACACGCAGCGCTACGGTGCCGGGGTGCTCGACCCTGACGAGGCCGAACGACTGCTCCGGACCACCGAAATCACCGAGCTCGAGCGCGGCGGCCACGCCAGGGCGTAGCCGCGCCGCCCATCCTGCGGGCGGTGTCCGCGGGCGGCGACGTGGCGCTCTACGATTAGGTTCACTATCGCGCTCCTCGGGAGAGACTACTTTCCAAGGAGGGGCGGGCGTCGAGAAGGAGGCCGGGCAATCACCACGGAGCAACTGGCGGGGACTGTGTTGCAGCATGTGCAGACGGCGGCCATCGCCGTGGACGAGAGCGGCCGCGTTGGCGTCTATAACCCTGCCGCGGCGCGCGTGCTGGGTGTGCCGGTGGAAGGGGTGGTAGACCGCAACATCGACGAACTCGCTGCCGTCCCGGCGCCACTGGCGGCGCTGCTCGACGTGCTGCGCGCTGCGCGGCGCAGCGGCAAAGGCGCGCGGCGTCGCCAGGTACAGGTGGTCACCCCTGGCGGGGAGCGCACGCTCGGCTATACAGTGAGCGCGCTCGACCGTGCCGGGGCGGTGGCTTTGTTCTTCACCGACATCACCGACGCCATCGCCGAGGAGCGCAAGGCTGCCGAGGCACAGCGCTTCGCCGAGGTGGGGCAGATCGCCAGCGCCATGGCGCACGAGCTGAAGTCGCCGCTGGCCACCGTGGAGCTGTACGTGAACCTGCTGCGGCGGGCCCTGGCTGAAGAACCCGCTGCCGTCCAGCAGCTCGACGTGATAAAGGATCAGACCCGCCTCTGCTTGGAGCGTATCGGCACGATCATGCACTCGATCAACCCCGACGCGGCGCGCGCCGCGGGGATGAAGTTGGCGGCGCTCGTGCCCGTGCTGACCGGCGTGATCGACGACCAGCGCCGGCGTAACAAAGACGCCCGGCTCACCTTGCATGTGTCCGCCCGGGACCCGCGAGTAGCTCTGAGCGAAAACGATCTGCGTTCGCTGCTGAGCAACCTGGTCGTGAATGCGCTCCAGGCCACCCTGGGCAAGGGTCCGGTAGATGTGAGCGTGCGCGCCGATGCGGACACGGTGCATGTGCGCGTGGCCGACGAAGGGCCGGGCTTACCCGAAGGCGACGTGTTCGCCGCGTTCTTCACGACCAAGTCGAGCGGCACCGGGCTGGGGCTATGGCTGGTACGCCGTTTGGTGGGCGAGGCCGGCGGCACCATCACGGCCGGCAATCGCCGCCGGCGTGGCGCCGTCTTCGAAGTGGCGCTGCCGGTGCCGCGGTACGAACGCCTGCGCGACGCGGAGATACTCATCGTCGAGGACGATGCCGCCCTGCGAGACGTCTCGGCGAGGGCCCTGCAAGAGTACGGTGCGCGCGTCACCACGGTAGCCGCGGGGAAGGATGTGCCCCAAGAAGGCCGAACGTGGCAGTGTGCGATCCTTGATTACCATTTGCCCGACATGACCGGGGTGGAGATCGCGGCGCGCTTGCCCAAGGACACGCCGGTCTTGCTGGTCAGCGGGGATCCGGTGGCGGGAGGCGCACTTGCCGAAGCACGCGAGCGGCGCGCCTGGTTTCTGCCCAAACCGTTCGAGGTCGGTGTATACCTTGACCTCGTCTCACTGCTGGTGGGGCCGACATGAGCGACAAAGGTTGTGTGATCATTGCCGACGATCACGGACTCTTCCGTGAGGGACTACGGCAGCTTCTCGAGGCGGAGGGTTACGCTGTCGCCGCCGAGGCGGCGACCGGTCAGGAAGCGCTCGACGCCGTGGCCGGGGTAGCGGGCTGCGTGCTGCTCCTCGACATCGCCATGCCCGGCATGAACGGTCTTGAGGTGGCCCGTCGTCTGGCCGAGCGCGGCGACGACGTCAAGGTGGTCATGCTGAGCGCCCGCGAAGACCGCGACGCCCTGTTCAGCGCCATCTCCGCCGGGGCCCGCGGCTACGTAGCCAAAGATGCCGAACCAGACCAGCTGTTCGCCGCCATAGACCTCGTGATGCGCGGCGGCACGGTGCTCAGCACCGGGGTGGCCGCCAACCTGGGCGAAGGCATCCGGCAGCTCGACTACGCGCCCGGCGCCTACGAGCAGCGGCGTCTCGACCTCACCGATCGCGAGCTCGAGATCCTCCGCCTACTGGCCACTCCGCGCACTCCTCAGCAGATCGCCGGCGAGCTGTTCCTCAGCAAGAAGACGGTTCAGAACCACATCTCGGCGATCTATCGCAAGCTCGACGTGCGCAGTCGCACCGAGGCCATCGTCAAGGGCATGGAGCTGCACCTCATCGATGCCAAGGGCTGAGATCGTCCGGCGGCCCGGCGGGCCCTTCGCCAGGGTCTCTCTCAGCGGGCTCGCCGCAGGCGAAGCGCGTCTGCCTGATCGACGCTCCGCGTCGATCAGCCTTCATGCTCTACGTCAGGGTCTCCCCCAACGGGCTCGCCGCAGGCGAAGCGCGTCTGCATGATCGACGCTCTGCGTCGATCAGGCTTCATGCTCATGCCCGCAAGCCCGGCGGCCCGGCGGGCAAAGCCTGCCGGGCCGCCGGGCCAGAGGCAGGCCCTTGCTTGTTGCTTCAAGCCGCCCCCGCTGGTAGAGTCAAGCGACGTTGCCACAAGAGACGTTTAGCCCAACACATACAGGCCATAGAGCTCAAAGACCCCGGTACGTCTGTGCCCGGGTCTTTTGTTAACCTGAGTCTGCGCCCCTGTGAGGAGGACGGCATGGAAGTAGAGATCGGTCGCGGTAAGAAGGGCCGCCGTGCGTACGGCTTCGACGACATCGCCATCGTGCCGAGCCGCCGCACGCGCGACGCCGAGGATGTCGACATCACCTGGAAGCTGGGCCCGCACACGCTTCCCCTGCCGTGCCTCGCCTCGGCCATGGACGGTGTTGTCGATCCGCGCTTCGCCGTGACCATGGGCAAGCTCGGCGGCCTCGCCGTGCTCAACCTGGAGGGCCTGCAGACGCGCTACGAGAACGCCGACGAGCAGCTCGACCGCATCGCCGCGCTGCCCAAGGAGACGGCCACGCGCACCATGCAGGAGATCTACCGCGAGCCCATCAAGGCCGATCTGGTGGCCAGGCGCGTGAAGGAGATCAAGGACGGTGGGGTGCTGGCCGCGGCCTCGCTAACGCCGCAGCGCGTTGAAGCGTACTACCGCGTCGCGCTGGAGGCGGGGCTCGACGTGCTCATCATCCAGGGCACCGTGGTGTCGGCCGAGCACGTCAGCAGCAGGGTCGAGCCTCTGGACCTCAAGACGTTCATCGCCCAGTGCCCGGTGCCGGTGATCGTCGGCGGCGTAGCCTCGTATGCGACCACGCTGCACCTGATGCGCACCGGCGCCATCGGCGTGCTCGTCGGCGTCGGTCCGGGCCACGCCTGCACCACGCGCGGCGTGCTCGGCATCGGTGTGCCGCAGGCCACCGCCATCGCCGATGCCGCCGCGGCTCGCATCCAGCACCTGCTCGAGACGGGCCAGTACTGCAACGTCATCGCCGACGGCGGCATGCGCACCGGCGGCGATGTGAGCAAGGCCATCGCGCTGGGCGCCGACGCCGTTATGATCGGCTCGCCGCTGGCCGCGGCCAGCGAAGCGCCCGGCCGCGGCTATCACTGGGGTATGGCCACCTTCCATCCCGAGCTGCCGCGCGGCACCCGCGTGAAGGCAGGGGTCAAGGGCACGCTGGCGGAGATCCTTCTCGGTCCGGCGCACGAGAACGATGGCACGCTCAACCTGTTCGGCGCGCTGCGCACCAGCATGGCGACCTGCGGCTACGACACCCTCACTTCGTTCCAGAAGGCCGAGGTCATGGTGGCGCCGGCGCTCATGACGGAGGGAAAGAAGCTGCAGAAAGAGCAAGACGTAGGCATGGGCTGACACACGAAGGCACGGGCCGGCAGACGTAGGTAGCGGCCGACGAAGGGAGATGCCGTGGCGCAAGGGACGCCGGTAGTGAAGGGGTTCGATACGGTCCTGGTGCTCGACTACGGGGCTCAGTACGGGCAGCTCATCGCGCGCCGCGTGCGGGAGTGCCGCGTGTACTCCGAGCTGATCCCGCACGACGCTTCCATCGCGCGCATCCGCAGCTTCGCGCCCAAGGGCATCATCCTCTCCGGCGGGCCGATGAGCGTGTACGTAGAAGACGCTCCCAAGGTGAACCCCGAGATCTTCAAGCTCGGCGTGCCCGTGCTCGGCATCTGCTACGGCGCCCAAGGCATCGCCCTGGAGCTGGGCGGCACGGTCGCTCGCACCGGCCTCAGCGAGTTCGGCAAGACCGCCCTCAACGTCATGAAGCCCGGGCAGATCCTCAGGGGGCTGCGCACAGAAGAACAGTGCTGGATGAGCCACCGCGACAGCATCACCGAGGTGCCCCCCGGCTTCGAGGTGCTGGCCTCGAGCAGCGGCGCGCCGGTAGCCGCCATGGAGGATGCCGCGCGCGGCTTCTACGCCGTGCAGTTCCACCCCGAGGTGGTGCACACCCCCAAGGGCATGGACGTGCTCAAGAACTTCCTCTACGCGGCCTGCGGCTGCCGGCCCACGTTCACGCCGGCGTCCATCATAGAGGAGTCCATCAAGAAGATCCGCGAGCAGGTGGGCGAGAACAAGGCCATACTGGGCCTCTCGGGCGGTGTCGACTCCTCGGTCGCCGCGCTGCTCATGCACAAGGCCATCGGCGACCGCCTGACCTGCGTATTCGTCGACCAGGGCATGATGCGCATGCGCGAGGCAGATCGCGTCGTCGAGACGTTCTCCGGCACGTTCGGCATCCCACTCGTTGCGGTCGACGCCAGCGACCGCTTTCTCGGCAAGCTCGAGGACGTCACCGAACCGGAGCGCAAGCGCAAGATCATCGGCGAGGAGTTCATCCGATGCTTCGAAGAGGAGGCGCGCAAGCTCACCGACGCCAAGTTCCTGGTGCAGGGCACGCTCTACTCGGACGTGATTGAGAGCGGCACGCGGCAGGCCGCCAAGATCAAGAGCCACCACAATGTCGGCGGTCTCCCCGAGAAGATGGATTTCGAGCTCGTGGAACCTCTGCGCTGGCTCTTCAAAGACGAGGTGCGGGCGGTCGGCGAAGAGCTCGGGCTGCCCGAGCACATCGTCTGGCGGCAACCCTTCCCGGGCCCCGGCCTCGCGATCCGCATCATCGGCGAGATCACGCGCGAGCGCGTGGACGTGCTGCAGCGCGCCGACGCGATCGTGCAGGAAGAGATCCGCAGGGCCGGCATGTACCGTGAGCTCTGGCAGTGCTTCGCCATCTTGCCGGTGATCCGCAGCGTCGGCGTGCAAGGCGACGAGCGCACCTACGGCTACCCGGTCGCCATCCGTGCCGTGCAGAGCGACGACGCCATGACGGCCGATTGGGCGCGCCTGCCCTACGACCTGCTCGAGACGCTGGCCTCGCGCATCATCAACGAGGTGCCCGAGGTCAACCGCGTGGTGTATGACATCTCGAGCAAGCCGCCCAGCACCATCGAGTGGGAGTAGTGCCTTCGGGTGCATCATGAAGATCAGCGGCATGAGGCCGCTGATCACATGTGGCCCGCCTGCGGCGGCCGCATTTCGCAGTCCCGGCGCTCAGAGAGGTCGCTTGCCGATCGCGCACGGGTATCATGGAGGCATGAGGTTCCCGCGACTGCTGCTCGTCTTTCTGGCTCTGAGCTGGGCGTTAGTGACGCTGTACCCCAACCCTTGGCTGCTCGTGCGCAGCATCGCGAACACGGTGCACCCACGCATCGAGCCCCGGGCCGTCGCCGCGCTGGCCGCGCACCTCCCCAACAACCCACGGCTCATCGAAGCGTACGTGCTCAACTACCAGGTGCCGTACAGCGTACGACTGGCAGTACGCCGGCGTGCCCTGGTACTTTCCGACCACGAGCGAGGCCCTCAAGGAGGGCATGGGCGATTGCCAGGGCCGTGCTCTGGTGCTGGCCAGCATTCTGGCCGCCAAGCACATCCCATACTCGCTGCACATGAGTTTCGACCACATCTGGGTCGATTACCCCGGCCATCAAGCGACGGCGCTCGAGAACTCGGGCGTCGAGATCGCCGGCCAGCGCAACGGCCACTGGTTCTTTCACTGGCCGGCCTACATCGACCTGCGCGCCGAGATCAACGCTCAAGTCGCGCAGTACTGGACACCGGCACCCATCGTGCGCCGCGCGCTCCTGTTCGGGGGCCTCGCCGGCATCGTCCTCTGGAACGCGCTGGCTGCCTTGCCGGCCGGGCGAGCGCTCTCGGCGCGCACCATGCCCGGCGTTGAGCTGGACGGCGCGCTGGCCGGGGCCGGCGCCGGCGCCGCGTACGGGCCGACGGCGCCGGCCCCTCGGCGCCGGCTTGGCCACCCGGCCTTCACGGGTGTAGCCTCAGGCTGGCGCCGCCGGCGGCACGCGTGCGGCGTCGCCCTACGAAAGGCCGCGAGGATCGTCTGTTGCCGGCCTTCTCGCGCCTGAAGGAGACCTCATGAAGACCATCGACCTGCGCAGCGATACGGTTACGCGGCCTTCGCCGGAGATGCGCCGGGCCATGGCCGAAGCCGCTGTAGGCGACGACGTTCTCGGCGACGACCCTACGGTCGCCCGCCTGCAGGAGTACGCCGCCGCGCTTCTGGGCAAGGAAGCCGGCCTCTACTTCCCCTCCGGGACCATGTGCAACCAGGCCGCCATACGCGCCCTTACGCGGCGCGGCGACGAGGCATTCCTCCACGCCCAGGCCCACATCATGTTCTACGAGCAGGGCGCCGCGTCGGCTCTCAGCGGCGTGCAGCTGCGCTGCTTCGACTCAGCGGACGGCACGCTCGACCTCGAGAAAATGGAAGAATACGTGCACACGGACGCCGACGTGCACCATGCGCCCACGCGGCTGGTCTGTCTCGAGAACACCCACAACCACTGCGGCGGCACCATCCTGCCGCCGGAGCACGTCCTGGCTGTGCGCGCCTTCTGCGACCGGCACGGGCTCAAGCTGCACCTGGACGGCGCCCGTCTGGGCAACGCGGCCGTGGCCACGGGCATGGCGCCGGCTGCCTGTGCGGCCCCGTTCGACACGGTGAGCATCTGCCTCTCCAAGGGCCTCGGGGCGCCGGTGGGCTCGGTGCTCGTGGGAGACGTCGCCACCATCGCCCTCGCGCGGCGCGCTCGCAAGGTCTTCGGCGGGGGCATGCGGCAGGCCGGCATCATCGCGGCCGCCGGCTTGTTCGCCCTCGAGAACAACATCGCGCGCCTGGCCGACGACCACCGCCGTGCGCGCGTTCTCGCCCAGGGCCTGGCGGCGATCCCCGGCCTGACGATCGACCTCGCCCGCGTGCAGACCAACATGGTCTTCGTGGGCACGCGCGGTACCGGCCTGCCGGCCGCCGATCTGGTGGCCCGCCTCGCGGAACGGGGCGTGCTGGCCCTTGACGAGGGTCCGTGGTCGCTGCGCTTCGTAACTCACCTCGACCTGGACGACACCGATATCACCGATACTATCGTCGCCGTTGGGAGTCTCCTGGACGCTGCGCGGTGACGCTCGGTTCCGCCGGCGACCAGCAGGTGCAGCGCGGCCTTGGCACGTCGCCCGCCGACGGCGTAGACTCACCTACATGTCACCACCTGGGTGGATTGATTTCGTGCTGACCATGGCCGGACCCGGCATGTGCCGTGCGTCGCGGATGCGTGCCTGACCGCTAAACGAACGAGGAGCGATGAACGCCTCCGACCTCAAGAAGCAGGGGAAGCTGCACTTTCCCTTCGAGAACCCCATGACCAGCCTGCCAGACACTGCGCAGCGCATCCTCAAGGCCGCCGCGCGGCTGCTGGCCGAGCATGGCTACGCAGCCGTGACGCTGGAGAACGTGGCCCGCGAGGCAGGCGTGAACAAAGCCTCGATCCGCTACAACTTCGGCAACAAGGCCGGGCTCATCGGGGCGCTCGCCGATGCGCTCATCCATGACGAGTGCCTGCGTCTTGCGGCCGACGTGAAGAAGGCGCCCGATGAGGGCCGCGTGCACGCTGCCGTGCTCGGCATCCGCCGCATGATCGTCGAGGCCGACTCGTTCAAAGGCTTCTTCGACATCCTGCCGCACGCCTTTCGCGACCCCGAGCTGAGGGAGCGCGTGTGGGCGCTCTACGCGTGGTGGTACCGCCAGAACCTGGAGTGGCTCGGCCTAGGAGACGTGGAGGGAGTGGAGCAGAACGATATGCTCATGGGCCTCGCCGAGCTGATCGCCGCCATTCCCGACGGACTCTCGGTGCAGTCGGGCCTCAACCCTGAAGGGTTTGACCTCAGCCGTCCGCTGGCCACGCTCGAGTTTCTGCTACGCAACTCCATGGAGCAACTGCTCGAGATCGCCGGCAAGACGGTTGTCGAGAGCGACACGGCCAGCGCCCCGGCCGAACCCTGACAAACCCGACAAGCCGACAAGCGGGGACGCGCTCCGCACTGGGAAGTCGCGGAGCGCGCCGTAGCAGCCCGCTCGCCGTCAAGTCGGCCACCCAGCCCACGTTTTCCCTATCCTGCTGACGGCCGGCGTCGCGCGCTGGCGAGTGCCGGTCGCGGGTGGCCCGCAAACTTCATCCGACGAACGTATCCACCTGGGTGGATACTCGTCTCCCTCTGACTGTAACGACACGTGACCCTCTGTGTCAATACCCTCCATGGCGAGCGAGACCACCCTCTTTCTCGGCCTACGGCAAAAGGTGCTTGACAGGGAGCCGCGCGCACCTATGCTATATCCACCCAGGTGGGTACATGGCGATGTCTCTGGGGCGGCGTGCGGAGATTCTCCGCCTCGGTGAATCTCTGACCAGGAGGTGGGTGGGCCTTGAGCTCTGTAGTCACACGCATGGGGGATGGCAGCACCGTCGAGTTGACCCGTGACGAGATCCGCAAGGACGTCATCCCAGGGCTCCGACAGCCGCCAAGAAGGCCAAAGTGCCTGTTCTCGACGACAACGAGTGCGACTACCTCGTAGACATGTTCTGCTGCCCCAGCCGCGTCTGGGGCGTGGAGACGCGGCCACGAGGCCGTCATGACCAAAGAACGGCGGCACCCATACGCCTGATCTCGTCGCGCCTCTCGAGCGGTGTTGCGGCGCCTATCGGTCGCGAGACCGCCGTACGCCTCTTCGAGAGGGCCTTCGCTACGACTCCATGGAAGTTGGCCACATCGACTACTCGGTGAAGCCGAGCAAGTTCATCGTGAGCGTCGAGCAGGAGCACATGGAGCTGCTTCAGCACCGACGATCTTTCCGCTGTTCTACGGTTTCATGCCTAACCTCGGGCTTTACTACAAGCCCGACGGCTCCTTCGACAACCCGTCAGATCTGCTGCCTTTCGGCAAGGTCGCGGAGGCACGCAAGACGCAGGAAGAAGCGCTCGAGGCCTGCTACAACGACGTGGTGTGGCAGAGCAAGATGTTCGCGCAGACCGGTGCCGACGCCCTCAACTACGATACGGTCGCCTCTACCGGCGACGCCGAGTTCCTGGCCACGCTGCGCGCCACCGAGGAGATCCCCCCGTCCACCAACATGCCCGTCGAGGTGAGCATGGCGGCCGAGATGGTTTTGGGCTTCCACGGCGAGCTCGAGTACAAGGGCACGCGCCTCGCCGGGCTCTGGCCGCACCAGCAGATGAAGGTAGTGGAGCAAGCCGGCGCCGCGATCTTCGGTCCGGTGGTCAACAACAACAGCAAGAAGTCATGCGCCTGGAACGTGGCGCGCGCCGTCACATTCGTGAAGGCCTGCACGGCTGAGGCGACAATCCCCATTCATCCAACGTCGGCAACGGCGTGGGCGGGGTGCCTATGTTCGAGGTCTCGCCGCTCGACATGGTGAGTCGCGCCAGCGCCGCCATGATCGAGGTTGGCAAGGCTGACGGGTTGTAGGTGGGTACGGGCGATCCCAACGGCATGGGTATGGCTCATGCGTTGGCCTCGTCTATGGGCGGCATCAAGACCACCGGAGATCTGGTGGCCCGCATGCAGCTCAAGAAGATGAGGCTGAACGACGCCAAGCGGTACGTTGCCGACAAGCTCCACTGCAGCCTGCTCGATCTCACCGACATCCCCGCGACGCGCACGCTTCGCGAGGAGCTCGATATCGGTGTAGTGACTGCCGTCCCCGGGATCGCCAAGGGCCTCGAGGCCAAGGCCCGCATCGCGGAGCTGCTGGGTGTTGAGATCAACTGCGTGGAGCGGCTGAAGGGCAAGATGACGCTCCCGCCACGTGCCGCGAGCGTGGGCGCCCATCTCTATTCTCCGCCTTTCTCACCCGCCGTCGCTGCTGCCACGGCCCGGCGGGACCTTGCTCGTCCTTGCGCCAGCGTCCCCCTTGCCCCCCAACCGTGCCGTCGCAGCGCGGCCGCCCCGCTGGCGCGGGGCGGCCGCGCCCTCACTACCACCCGTCGTGCCAGGAGGGCGCCACGTGAGACGTAACCTGCATTCCGGCCGGCGCCGCAACGGCGGTCTCAGCCTGAGTGTGCTGACCG
>CAWKEZ010000101.1:0-33131 GCA_963848545.1 uncultured Thermoleophilia bacterium | reverse complement strand
TGTACGCTTAACCGTACGTATTGCTGTCTCGTCGAGGATTTCCTTCATACCGGTCTCCGCATGCAGCGATCGCGAGAACGTTCTCTTGGCCGTGCCGTCGCCGCCGGCCCATGGTCCCGCGGCCACCTCGACCCGCAGCCGCAAGCGCGTGCCAAGGCCGGCGCCGCGCAGAGCGTCCGCGAGGGCGGCACGGGCACGACGCTGCAGGGCCGCCGCGTCGCCGCGCTTCAGGGCCAGCATCTCGACCTCCAGCGTGTCGCAGCCGTGCGCCGTGTACACCCGGGCACGAAAGTCCAGCGCCTCGGGGAGCGCAAACAGCGCCTCGTCGATCGCCGCCAGATCGAGCACGCCGCCGCTCAGCCACCGGCGCTCGGCCAGCCGCGCGCGCACCTTCTCGAGCACGCGCAGCGACGAGCCGCATGGGCACGCCGACGGTACGAAGCGGCTCAGGTCGCCGGTCCGGTAGCGGATCAGCGGCAGCGCCTCACGGGTAAGCGTCGTGAACACGACCTCGCCGTACTGGCCGTCCGGCAGGGGTGCGCCGGTCGCGGGGTCTACCACCTCGAAGAGCAGATCGGCCTCGCGCAGGTGATACCCCACGTGAGCCTCGCACTCAACGCCCCCGCCGAGCCCCATCTCGGTGCTTCCGTAATGGTCGAATACACGGCAGCCCCAGGCCGACTCTACGGCCGCGACGACCGCCGCGGGGGCATGATCGGTGCTGAGAAGCACGCTCTTCAGGCGCGGCGCGCGCCCTTCGGCCAGGCCGCGCCGTGCCAGCCCCAGCACCTGCACGGGAATGCCGACGACCGTGTCGAAGCCGCCCGCGTCGAGCACGTCGAGCGCCTGCCCCACGTCGTTCACCGGTCCGTGCACAACGCCTTCCGCCGGCAGGCGGGCGAGGCCACGGCGCAAGAGATCGCCCACGCTGCCGGGACGCTCTCCCGGCAACAGGATGAGCACGCGATCGCGCGGCTCCACGAGGACCGACATGCCGTGACGGAAGAAGTCAACGGTGAGCTCCTGGTCGGCGGCCGTGAAGAGGATGCGCTTGGGCGGGCCGCTGGTACCTGACGTCTGCAGAGTGACGATGCGCTCGACCTCGCCGGGATGCACGCAGAGCATGCGCATCCCCTGCTCGCGAATGTCGTCGGCGGTCGTGAAGGGCAGACGACGTCTTCGGGGGCCGCGAGGTCGCCGGGAGCGATGCCCGCGAGCAACTCCGCGTAGAACGGACTCCGCCGGACGGCGTGGGCGACGGTCTCGCGCAGCGCCCTGGCCTGGTGTAGCCGCAGTCCCTCACGGTCGGCGGCAGCCGCGCGATCGAGAATCCCGGCCTCTAACGGGGTGCGTCGGGGAGCGTTGCTGCCGCCTGTCATGGCTCCGCCATGCTTCCGGAGGTTGTAGTGCCGAGACGGCCGCCGGCGAGGCCGTGGCCGTCGGCAGCGGTCAGATTGTAGGCACAGAACGGGACGAGACGGCCATCGGCCGCCATCACGTGCAGGTAACAGCGGCGCAACCGCTGCAGGTCCAGGGTCCAAGCGTCCTGGAAGGCCATGCCGCTCACGCTGAAGGTGTCGTCATGAATCTGCCGGAGAATGCCGTCCCACTGATCGCCGGCGGGTGTCTCGCCGGCGAGCGGCCGACCCGGCAAAGAGCCGCAGCACCCAGCCCCGGCCGACGCGGCCCCGGACCACCGGCGCGCCACGTGAGCGGCCTTGTGCGTGGCGGCCGCGTGGGTGGCGGCCGGCGCGCCCGCCGTGCCCCGCACCCGGACGGGGGAGTCGCCGCGAGCCAACGCGAGGAGTGTGCCGTCGTCGCGCCTCAGGTACTCACAGCTGAACGAGCACAGCGCGTGCTCGCAGTCACCGGGCGCGAGCTCCTCGAGCCGGATGCGTCCGGCGCTTTGTTCGGCCAGCGCCCGCATGGCATCGGGGAGGGTGACCCGCGAGGCCGCGCGGAGCCACGCGTCGGGGTAGCGGCCGAGAAGGGCGAGCGGCTGCAGATGGATGCCCCGCACGGCGGGGTTCTCTAGGGCGAAACTGAGGATATCGCCGAGCTGCTGAAGGTTGACGTCGCGCACCACCGTGGTCACCAGAACCACCCCAAGGCCGGCCTCCGCGCACCTGGCGATGGCTTGATCTTTGGTACTCAGCAGCGCCTCCCCCCGAAGGGCACGGTGGACGACATCGTCCACCCCGTCGAACTGCAGGAAGACCATTCTCAGGCCGGCCTCGGCGAGGCGCCGCGCGTAGCCATCCTCGCGGCCGATACGCAAGCCATTGGAGTTGAGCTGCAAGAACGGGAAGCCGAGCGCCCGCCCCAGACGGATGATCTGCGGGAGATCGTCACGGAGCGTCGGCTCGCCGCCCGAAAGCTGGACGTTGCAGCCTGGCGCGACGGTGAGGAGACGCCGGTACCATCCCTCGATCTGCTTGAGCGAGGGGTCCGCGCCGGCGCCCTGCGCGCGGCATCCGCGTAGCAAACTGGGCACTGGAGGTCGCAGCGTGCCGTCACCTCCAGCAGCACGCAGCACGTAGCCTGGGCGTGGCCCGTACACAGCCCGCAAGCATGCGGGCACTCTGGGTTCTCGGCCGGGCCGCAGCAACCAGACGGGCCGCCCGCCCGAGCCCACTCGTCGTAGTCGGGCGGGCTCCTCCACACCAGCTCGCGTGCCTCGCCGTGCTCGGGACGGACACGTTGCAGCCAAACCTCGTCGCCGCGGCGCTCGAAGATGGCCGGCAGCCTGCGCAGGCAGACAGGGGGCACACGCTTGCCAGGGAGCGGTCGTTCATGGCACGGCTCTCACGCCGGCCCCGTCAACACACCGTGGGCGTTCAGGATAGACCGCGCCTCGCGATAGGTCGCCGCAACGATCCCCGGGCAACGGGTCAGGCGGGCAAAGGGGTCGCCCCCCACGATCTCCGAGCACGTGAGGGCGCCGAACTCACCCTTGAACCAATCGACGAGATCTGACACAAGCACGTCATTGACCTTCCCGCGGGCGACCATCCCAGCGCGAGCGCACCGCCGGAGAGTGCCCCGCAAAGCAGGCCCTCGAACAAGCCGAAACAGAGCGCCCCGGCAGACTCGACCATCTGCGGTTAGTCTTCGCCGAGATCCTCCAGCGCCAGCGTCACCAGCACCTGCACGCAGCAGCGACCCTGCAGGCCGAGGCTTTCGTTCACGCGGATATCGACGTCAGGATTGGGCACCGCCTACTCCCTTCGTGTCGCCCTCACGGGCGGCGGCCGAGGCGGATCAAATAGCCGAGCCGCGGGCGGCTCGCCGCGTCGCGCCGCCGAGACTCCGGTGAAGGCGGCGCTGGTCGCGGCCCTCCCTCGCCGACGAGGTCCAGGATAACGGCCAGCGTCCCGGACTCGTCCTCCCAAGCGAGACCACCAGTCCGGCGGCCGCAAGGAGGCCCACGACCGCCTGGCGCGACCCCCGGCTCGGGGAATGCTCCGTCGCCTGCGCTCGCGCCCCCGCTGCGCAGGTAGAGGTCACTGAGCAACACGACACCGCCCGGACTGAGCGCGCGGGCCATCTCGGAGAGCGCCGCACCGGGGTCCGCCAGCGTCGAGAGGACGCACTCGCAGAGCACCGCGTGGAACGCCGCGCCCTCGAACGGTAGAGACTCGGCCCTGCCGATCACGACCTCGAGGTCCAGCCGAGGGCCTTACGGCACTGCCGGACGCGGTCGTCGGCGGCGTCGAGCCCAGTCAAACGCAGACCGTGCTTGTCCACCAGGTGCGCCGCGGTGGCCCCCGCGCCGCAGCCAACGTCAAGGACGGCGGCGCCGGGCGGTAGCGTGGCGGCGGCCAGCGTGCGGTCGGTCAGCTTCATGCCGCCGGGCCGGTAGCAAGTGGCCACGGTCGCGGGCCCGCCGCCGGCGCCGCTCACTTGTTCTCCAGCGCGAGCTCTGCCTCGAGCATGCGGCCGGTGGCGAGCTCCTCGGTGATAAGCACCATGCCGTGCTCCACGCAGGCGGGGAGCTTCACGGGAAACCCGGCGACAAGGTACGAGAGCGTCACGGAGCGTGGCTCGAGGGCATGGTCGCCCAGGGCGCAGCGCCACTGCCGACCGTCAGCGTGCTCGACAGCACCGGCCGGCGGCCATGGCGGCGGTTTGAACTCCATGCGGTGGCTGTAGGCGATGAGCACGCGGAAGCCGTCGTCGCCGGCCTCGTACTCGACCCAGTAGGTCACGGCGCCGAGCGCCAGCGTGGCGAGCCGGCGGCCGCTCGCAGGCTCGACGAAGCACCGGCCAGTCGCCTCGCTCGCGGCAATGACCTGGCCGACCTCGTCGGGACGGATGAAGCGCCGCTGAGGAGGTCCTCGATCTCCGGCGTACGATCAGAAGGTTGCCGACCAGGGGCGATGCGATCGCTGCCCATGCCACACGCTCGGCCAGCAGCCCGCCCTTGACAGCGCGCGCTGCTCGGCCTCTACGTAGCACGGGCCCGCGCCGCCGGCGCAGGCGTCGAAATCCTCGCCGAACAGCAGATCGAGCACGTGCAGTAGGTTTGCCCTTCGCCGCGAACCGGTCGCGGCACATGGCGCAGTAGGCCACGAATGGGGCGTCGCTCTCGTCGACTCGGCGGCGCGCGACAGCCTCGCCGAGCTCCGGGTTCGCATACAGCATGAGACCGCCGAACCCGCAGCACTCGGTGCGCTCGCGCGCCAGCTCGAGCTCGTCGATCTCGTAGCCGCAAGACGCGAGCAGGTCGCGGACGGCGCCCTGGACGGAGGTCTGGTAGCGTGCCGTGCAGGGGTCGTGCAGGGCGACCCGCCGCCCGCCGCCCGCGCCGGCCGCGCCGTCGGGCAGCCCTACTCACGCAGCACCTCCCACAGGGAGACCGTCTCGACGCCGGGCAGGTGCGCCGCGAAGACGGTCTCGCAGGTGGGGCACGCCAGGATGACCCGCGGCGAGCCCAGGCTTTGCAGGCGGGCGCGCAGGCCGGCCAGGGTCGCGTCGAGGACGTCCGGCCGGCCGGCCCAGTCCGCCGGCGCCCCGCAGCAATAGAGCAGCAGCCCCGTCGCCGGCGAGTACCGCTCGCGGAGGTGCGCGTAGACCCATTCGACGTGCGCCGGGTTCGACGCGGCCAGCTGACAGCCGGGGAAGAACACGGCCTCGCTGGTGTCGTGGTCCGGCGCGTGCCGTGAAAGCACGAACCCGTCGCTCACCGCCAGCCGAAGGTCCTCCAGGGCGAAGCTGAACGCCGACGCGGGCATGCGGTCCTGGCGGACCATCTCCCGGCGGGCCTCTCGACGACCTCGGCGAAGTCGAGGTCTCGTCGGACAGACCTCGTAGCAAAGGCGACACAGGCTGCACGAGTCGATCATCTTGTTGGCAGACCGCGTACCGCGCCCCTGGGTGACCGCGAGGTTGTTGTAGACGCGGCGCGCGTATTGCCCCGGATGCGCGCCGAACGCTTCCAGGTACACGCACGCCTTGACGCACTCCATGCACTCGCACTGCAGGCAGCGCCGCGCCTCGGCGACCGCCTCGTCCGGCGAGTAGCCGGCCGCTGCGGCCGCGGACGCGACCGGCGGCACGGCCTCGACGCCCGCGAGGTTCACGACTAGCCGCGTCCCGTAACCACCGCGGTCCTCGCGCGACGCCCCCAGCGAGACCCTCTGCAGTTGCCGGTCGATCGACAGGGCCGCCCTGCGTCCGTCGGCGATCGAGGCGATGGGCGACCACGGTTCACCAGGTCGGAGCATGCCTCCGCCGGCGTACACCCCGGCCGTGCCCGTGGCCAGCGTGACCGGGTCGACGGCGATGCGCCCCCGGGCGTCGACGTCGTATCCCGGGGAGGCTCCCGCGTCGGCCTCCGGGGCGCCGACGGCCAGGTAGATGGCGTCCACGTCCGGCGCGAGGGTTGCCAGTGCATTGGCCCCGCGGGGCTGTGCCAGGGCCACGGTCGTGAAGGGAACAATGCGGGCGCCGGCCTCTACGACCCTGGCGACCTCCGTGGCCAGCGCCGCCGCGGGGAGCGACTCCTCATCAAGCTCGCGGGCGCGTCCGCCCGCCTCGCCCTCCGCCTCGAAGACCACCACGGAATACCCTTTGCGGGCGAGCTCGAAGGCCGCCGTCAGGCCGCTCAAGCCGCCGCCGACGTCCGTGCGTACACGCACGCGGCCTCACACGGCGCCTCACAGCAGCGAGCGATCACGTGCGGGAACGGCACGACGCGCGTGAACTCGCCCCGCGCCGCGTCCCAGTCGCCGCGAGACGCCGCAGCCAGCATCGCCCGCGCGGCGACGTGCACGGGGCACGCCGCGTCGCACGCGGCCGGCTGGTTCTGGATGCACTGCTCCTCGAGCTGCTTCAGTCGCTCGCTGTCCATCGTCCAATCCTAAACGGAAGCGCCGGCCGGCGCAGGCGACGCCTGCGCCGGCCGGCTGCCGCTCCCGGACGGAACAGCGAACATCGCGGTGACCATTTGCCTCAGAACGCCTGGATGTCCGCCTTCATCGCGGCGAGGACCTTCTCCGGCAGTGCCGGCAGGTGCCGCACGCGGGCGCCGCAGGCGTTGTCGATGGCGTTGATAATGGCCACGTGCGGCGCCGTCAGCGGCGCCTCGCCGCAGCCAGAAGCACCGAAGGGCCCGAGCGGCCGCGGCGTCTCCAGGTACATCACTGTGAGGTTGTCGGTAAAGTCCTTGGGATACGGGATGCCGCAGGCCTTCATCGATGTGTGCTTGGTGAGGTCGTCGAAGTCTTCGCGGAGCGCGAGGCCGACGCCCTGCGAGAGGCTGCCCCACATCTGCCCGTCCACGTTGAGCCGGCTGTTGATAACGCCGACGTCGGTGCAGATCAGCATGTGGTCGGCGTAGGTCTCGCCGGTCGCGACGGTCACGGAGACCTCCGCGAGGAACACCGCGTACATGTAGTTGTCGTTCGGCTTGCCCTGGCCGGTGTGAGGGTCGATGAACGTGCAGGTCTCTGCCGTGTAGCTGCCCTCGTACCGCAGGTCCAGGCCCGCGGCGACCATCTCATCGTAGGTGCGAAACGTGCCGTCGTCCTTGCGCATCGCCTCCATGAGCTTCTCGCAGGCGTCTTTGATGGCGTTACCGACCATCACCTGGCAGCGGCTACCACCGGCCCCGCCGCTGTCCGGCGCGCTGCCCGTGTCGTTGAGGTCGAGGCTGATCTGCTCCATGGCGATGTCCATCGGCCGCAGCGCCTCGTGCGCCGTGCCGAGGGTGCCGCCGTCCGAGCCCTGGCCGTGGTCCTCCCAGGTGTTGTAGATGCGCACCCCGCCGCCGGGCCGCAGCTCTGCCGAGGCATTGGCGACGTCTTGGCCGTCGGCCTGCGATGTGTAGATGCCGAGCGCGATGCCGACGCCCTTCTTGACCTTGTCCGTGGACTCCGCGGCGCAGCGCTTCTGGGCCTCGTCGTAGTACGGCTTGACCATGTCGAAGAGCTGCCGGAACACGTAGATTTCGTGCTCCTGACCCCACGGGAACGTGTCACCGGGCTCGACCAGGTTCTTGTAGCGGAGCTCGAACGGGTCCATGCCGATCTTCTTGGCCATCTCGTCGACGATGCTCTCGCCGGCGAAGAAGGACTGCGGCGAGCCCCAGGCGCGGAACGGCGCGCCCCACCCGTGGTTGGTGCGCACGAGGTGTCCCATACCGCGCATGCTCGGGATCCTGTAGCCGGCGCCGCAGAAGAGGCCGCGCTGGGTGAGGTTGTCGCCGAACTCCATGTACGGCCCGTGGTCCACCCACCACTCGTTCTCCATGGCGAGGAAGCGGCCCTCTTCGTCCGCCGCGAGCTTGCTGTGGAACCAGATGGGTGAGCGCTTGCCGGTGTAGGCGATGCTCATCCAGTAGTCGTACTTGAGGTACACTGGCCGGCCGGTCGCCAGGTGGGCGGCGCCGACGAGAGCCTCGAGCGTGGGGCAGAACTTGTAGCCGAACGTGCCGCCCGAGTAGTTCTGAACCATGCGGAGCTTGTCTTCCTCGACCCCCAGGCCCTCGGCGATCATCAGCGCGTGCAGATAGAGGGCAATGCTCTTGGAGTGGATGGTGAGGCGGCCCTCTTCGTCGGTGTACGCGAAGCCGCAGTCAGGCTCGAAGAACAGGTGCGGCTGTCGCTGGAGGTAGTACTTGCCCTCGACCACGTGGGCGGCCTTGGCGAAGATCTCCTTGGGGTCCTCACCCTTGATCAGCGGCTGGTGGTAGTACACGTTGGGCGTGCCGGGATAGATCTCGATGGCGTCGTCGGCCATGGCGTCCAGCGCGTTCATGTAGGCAGGCAGCTCCTCGAGCTCCACCTTGACCTTGTCCACGGCGGCCTTGGCCTGCTCGGGCGTGTCGGCACAGACGATCGCCAGAGCGTCGCCGTACTGGTACACCTTGGTGACGGCCAGGATGGGGCGCTCCCAGCCGTCGGCCAGCGTGTCCTCGGGGAACATGACGAGGCCGTTGATGCGGTTCTTGCCCCTAACGTCCTTGTGGGTGACGACCTTGAACACCCCCGGCAGCTTCTCCGCCTCGCTGACGTCGATAGAGAGGATGTTGGCGTGCGAGACCTTGGCGTGGACGACGGCGCAATGCAGCGTGCCGGGCGGCATCTTGAGCTCGTAGTCGGCGCCGTAGTCGATCGTGCCGGTCACCTTGGCGACGGCCGTCGGACGCGGAAACCGCGTGTTCCA
This sequence comes from uncultured Thermoleophilia bacterium, assembly GCA_963848545.1. Taxonomy (GTDB): domain Bacteria; phylum Actinomycetota; class Thermoleophilia; order UBA2241; family UBA2241; genus CAIXSE01. The sequence continues at coordinate 24,464 of CAWKEZ010000101.1, read as the reverse complement.
GATATGGCCGTCGTCCGGCACCTTGTACTTGAGGTCGTCCTCGCTGGCCTCGCCGCGCAGCACCTTGGCGGCGTCGATGACGGCGTCGACCAGCGGCTTGTAGCCGGTGCAGCGGCACACGTTGGCGTGCCTCTGCCACCAGTCGCGCACCTCTTCGCGCGTCGGGTTCGGATTCTCGTCGAGCAGCGCCTTCGACGAGACGATGAAGCCGGGAGAGCAGTAGCCGCACTGGGCACCGCCGTGCACGATCCAGGCAAGCTGCAGGGCATGCAGCTTGTCGGGCCGGCCGATGCCCTCGATGGTCGTGATCTCCGCTTCGGCCGGCACGCGTCTCATGGTCGTCGTGCAGGAGCGCACCACCTTGCCATTGATTATCACGGAGCACGAACCGCATTGGCCCTGACCGCAGGCCACCTTGGTGCCGGTAAGTCCGAGCTGGCGGCGCAGCACGTCGGCGAGTTTGGCCGACGGCTCACACATGACGATGGTAGGCACGCCGTTGATGCTGAGCAGTTTTTTGTTCATGCGGTGCTCCCGGTGACGCATTGGTGGACGCAGCGGCCGGCGGAGACTTGAGGGCGTGCGGCACGCAGCGGCCCGGCTAACACTCCCCCGAGCGCTGCGAGCCCAGCCCGGCCAGACGGGCGGGCGTGGACCACTGCCTGTAATCCCGTCGCCAGGAGGACGCCGCAGTGCCCGTGCGGCAGAAGACGAGGGCGCGGCGCGCCCTCACTGCTCTCCTTTCCACACTGGGAGACACGGCGGTTTCCCGCTGTACCCTTCCGGCGCAGGCTCCATAGGCTGATGTGCCCGTAGGACTCGAGCGCTCGGAGAAGCGGCCGCATCCTACGGGCGCCGGCAGAGGCTGGGTATGGACAAAGCGATGGATTGCGGACCCGCAAAAACGCCAAGATGGCGCGGGCAAAGGAGCCGGGCCGGCCCCTGCGGGCCGGCCCGGCCGCGAGGTTCAGCCGACAGGCGTGAGCTTCTCGATGCGCACCGCGCACACCTTGAACTCAGCCGTCTGAGTCACGGGGTCGGCCGCCGCGTTGGTGAGCTCGTTCACCGGCGATTCCTTGTAGTGGAAGGTCATGAAGGCGACGCCCTGGGGCACCTTGTCGGTGACCGTCACACGCGTCGTGATGGACCCGCGTCGCGACGAGACGCGCACCATCTCGCCCTCGGCCAGGTCGAGCTTCTCGGCGTCGGCGGGATTGACCTGGGCGAGCTCGTGGGGCCGCAGGTTCTCGAGGCTCCGCGAGTGCCGCGTCATGATGTTGTAGTGGTAGAGCATGCGCCCCGTGCTGAGCAAGACGGGGTACTCCTCGTCGGTGAGCTCGGCTGGTGGCTCGAACTCGATGCCCTGCAGGAGCCCCTTGCCGCGGGTGAAGCCGCCGCTGTGCAGGAAGACGGTGCCCGGGTGATCTTCGCTCGGGCATGGCCACTGCAGGCCGCCCTCTTCGTCAAGACGCTTGTAGGTTATGCCGGCGTACTGCGGCACGAGCTGCCGCACCTCGTCGAAGACCTCCTCGGGCGAGGAGAACGGTAGGGGATGACCCAGCCGGGCGCTCAAGTCGCAGATGATCTGCCAGTCGGGCCGGCACTCGCCGGGCGGCTCCACCGCCTTGCGCACACGCTGCACGCGACGCTCGGTGTTGGTGAAGGTGCCGTCCTTCTCGGCGTAGCAGGCGGCCGGAAGGAACACATCGGCGTACTTCGCGGTCTCGGTCATGAAGAGGTTCTGGGCGACGAGGAAGTCGAGGCTCTCCAGGGCCCTGCGCACGTGGTTGGCGTCGGCGTCGGTGAGCGCCGGGTCTTCCCCCATGATGTACATGGCTTTGAGCTTGCCGTACACCGCCATGTCGAACATCTCGGGGATGCGCAGGCCCATCTTCTCGGGCAGCGACACGCCGTACACCGCGGAGAACCGTGCCCGGGCGTCCGTGTCGTTGACGCTCGGGTAGCCCGGCAGCGAGTTGGGCAGCGCGCCCATGTCGCACGAACCTTGCACGTTGTTCTGGCCGCGCAACGGGTTCACCCCGGCGAACTCCACGCCCACGTGGCCGGTGACCATGGCCAGGTTGGCGAGGTTCATGACGTTGGCCGTGCCCGTGGTGTGCTCGGTGATCCCCAGCGTGTAGTAGATGGCGGCGCGCGGTGTGCGGGCGTATAGCTCGGCGGCCGCGAGAAGCTGATCGACCGGCACGCCGGTTATCTCGCTCACCCTGGCCGGCGAGTATTTTTCGACGACCTCGCGGAGATCGTTGAACCCCTCGCAGCGCGCGGCGATATACGCCTCGTCGTGCCAGCCGTTCTCGATGATGATATGAAGCAGCCCGTCGACGAGCGCGTTGTCGGTGCCCGGTTTCAGCCGCAGCCAGAGATGGGCGCGCTCGGCGAGCTCGGTGCGGCGCGGGTCGACGACGATGAGCTTGGCGCCCCGCGCCGCGGCGCGCTCCATCTTGTTGCCGATGATCGGGTGCGCCTCGGGGGCGTTGGACCCGATGATGAACAGCACGTCGTTGTGCTCGATCTCGGCGATCGAGTTGGTCATCGCGCCGGAACCCAACGTGGCGGCCAGACCGGCCACCGTTGGCGCGTGTCAGGTACGTGCGCAGTGATCGATACTGTTGTTGTTGAGGCCCGCCCTCGTGAGCCTTTGCAACAGGTAGTTCTCCTCGTTGGTGCAGCGCGCCGAGCTGAGCACGCCGATGGCGTCGGGGCCGTGCTCAGCCTTGATCTGCAGCAGCCGGTCGGCGACGTAGTCGAGGGCTTCGTCCCAGGTGGCTTGCTCGAACTCGCCGTTGCGCTTGATCAGGGGGTGGGTGATGCGGTCTGGGCTGTTGATGAGGTCGGTGTGAAAGCGGCCCTTCACGCACAGCGAACCGTGGTTCACGGGTGCGTCGTAAGCCGCCGTGACGCCGATTACCTTACCGTGCGCCACGTTGAGGTCGAAGTTGCAGCCCACGCCGCAGAACGGGCAGGTGGTGCGCACCTTGGTGCGCTCCCAGCTGCGCGTGCCCTTGAGCTGCTTGTTGGTGAGCGCCCCGGTGGGGCACATGTCGACGCACTGGCCGCAGAAGCGGCAGACGTCGGTGCTGAGTGGGTGGTCGTACGAGGTGGCGATGCGCGCCTCGTAGCCGCGCCCGGCGAAGTCGATAGCGTCGGTGAGCTGTACCTCACGGCAGACGCGCACGCACTTGCCGCAGAGGATGCACTTGGCCTGATCGCGCTCGATCAGGTCGCTCACGCTGTCGATCGGGAGCCACTCCTTCTCCACATCGAAGGTGGTCTCGGCGATGCCGTAGCGGTAGCAGTACTCCTGCAGACGGCAGTCGCCGCCCTTCTCGCAGGTGAGGCAATCCTGAGGATGATCGGAGAGCAGCAAGTCGAGGATAAGGCGCCGGGCCTCTATCACGGGCTCCGACTCGGTGTGCACGACCATGCCGGGGAGGGCCTCCTCGGCGCACGACGGCACCAGGTTGGCGCGTCCCTCGATCTCTACCGAGCACAGCCGGCAGGCGGCAGCCACGGTGAGTGCGGGGTCGTAGCACAGGTTGGGGATGTCGATACCTATGCCGCGCGCGGCCTCGATCAGCGACGTGCCCTTAGGCACCGTCACCTCGTGTCCGTCAATGGTGAGACTGACCATCGCCGCCGTCTCTGCAACGCCCAAGACGCCTCCATTCATCGCTTCAGCACAACCGCTGCAACCTGGGGCGCTCCTCCGGCGCCCCGCGCTCGTATGTAGCGCGCCGCACGACCATGTCCTTCCCGGCGGGGTTCCCACGCACGAGGATAGGCCGAGCACCCGGACACGCACTTCCGAGTATAGCAGCGCGTGCCGCCGCGCGCCGCCTGGTCGGGGTCATTTGTCAAAGCGCGGGCATCCTCCTATGATGCCGAAAAGGGAGCGTCCTTTTCTGCGCCGAACCCCGGCCCGACCCGTCCGAACGTGCCTCGCGCGGCGTCCGCGGGCGAAGTGACGGCCAGACACCAGCAACGCGTAGGAGGGAGTCCACCGTGCCCGGCACAGTCGTTGTCGGCGCCCAGTGGGGCGACGAAGGCAAAGGCAAGATCACCGACCTGTTGGCCGAGAAAGCCGACGTGGTGGCCCGTTTTCAGGGCGGCAACAACGCGGGGCACACGATCGTGCGCGACGGCGAGGAGTTCAAGCTGCACCTCATCCCGTCGGGGATCCTCTACGAGGCCAAGACCTGCGTGATCGGCAACGGCGTGGTGATCGACCCGCACATCCTCTTCGGTGAGCTGGAGGCGCTGCGCGCCCGGGGCATTGGCGGCGACAACCTGCGGGTGAGCGGCAACGCCCATCTGATCATGCCCTATCACCTGCTGCTGGACGGCGCCAACGAGCAGCAGCTTGGCAAGTACAAGATCGGCACCACGGGGCGCGGCATTGGCCCTTGCTACGTCGACAAGTACACCCGCATCGGCATTCGCGTGCAGGACCTCCTGGACGAGAAGATCCTGCTGCGCAAGGTGAAGACGGCGCTGCAGGAGAAGAACTTCCTGCTGCAGCGCTACGACATAGGCGTGCTCGATCCCGTGCAGGTCACCGAGGAGCTGCTGGCCTACCGGGCGCGCTTCGAGGCCTTCATCTGCGATGCCAGCCTGCTCGTGAACACGGCCCTCGATCAAGACAAGCACGTGCTCTTCGAGGGCGCCCAAGGGGCGCTGCTTGACGTCGACTTCGGCACGTATCCGTTTGTGACCAGCTCCAACCCCATCGCCGGCGCGGCCTGCCTCGGAGTAGGCGTAGGCCCCACGCGCATCGACCACGTGATCGGCGTGGCCAAGGCGTACACCACGAGGGTTGGCGAGGGTCCGTTTCCCACCGAGCTCTTCGACGAGGTCGGCGGCGCCATGTGCGAGGTGGGCCACGAGTTCGGCACCACCACCGGCCGCCAACGGCGCTGCGGCTGGCTCGATCTGGTGGCGCTCAGGTACGCGGTGCGCCTCAGCGGCATCACCCACCTGGCGATCACCAAGCTCGACGTGCTCACCGGCCTGCCCGTGCTCAAGGTCTGCACGCGCTACAAGGCGGGGCGCCGGATGCTGGACGAGTTCCCTCTGCTGCAGACCGACTTCCACCACGCCAGGCCGGTGTACGAGGAGCTCCCCGGTTGGACGGAAGACATCCGCGAGTGCGAGACGTGGCAAGACCTGCCGCAGGCCGCGCGCGACTACGTGCAGTACATCGCCGAGTTCACCAAGACGCGCGTGAAGTTCATCGCCGTCGGCCCGGGGCGCGACGAGACGATCATCCTGCCGCGCAGCATCGGGCGTGGCGGCGCGGTTTGAGGCGGCGCATCCCCAGGCGACGGATAAAGGATTGAAACAGTCCTGATTGTGGCACCGTACCGAGCATGCACAGCAGCAGCCCGGTGCTCGCCCACGCTGCAGGCCCGTCCTCGCCACAGGCCGGCACCCGCTGAACGTCACATACGGAGGGGCGCCGCCTCATGACTGACACCGCCATCCGCGTCGAGGGACTCTCCAAGCGTTTCAACAAGGTCGTCGCCCTCGACGGCATCGATTTCGAAGTTCCGGCCGGCACCGTATTCGGTTTGCTCGGCCCCAACGGCGCCGGCAAGACCACGGCCGTGCGCGTGCTGGCCACGATCATCCGGCCAGACGGCGGGCGCGCCGAGGTGATGGGGTACGACGTGGTCCGCCAGGCCGCCGCCGTGCGTTTCCAGATAGGCCTGGCCGGCCAGAACGCGGCCGTTGACGCCAACCTCACGGGCCGCGAGAACCTGCGCCTCATCGGCACCCTGGCACAGATGCCGCGGCACGACATCGCGCCGCGCGCCCAGGCCCTGCTCGCGCGCTTCGATCTGGCCGGCGCCGCCGACCGCCCGGTGCGCACCTACTCCGGCGGCATGCGCCGCCGGCTCGACGTGGCCGCCGCCCTCGTGCAGTCCCCCGCCGTCCTGTACCTCGACGAGCCCACCACCGGCCTGGACATCCAGAGTCGCACCGAGCTGTGGGCGGTCATCCGCGAGCTCGTGGCCGACGGCTCCACGGTGCTGCTCACCACGCAGTACCTGGAGGAGGCCGACAGGCTGGCCGATCGCATCGCCGTCGTCGATCACGGGCGCATCGTGGCCAACGACACCGCCGCGGGGCTCAAGTCACAGCTCGCGCACACCGTGATCGAGATCGGCATGGGGAGTGAAGAAGACGTCCAGCGTGCCCACGGTCTGCTGTTGCGCCTCCCAGCCGGCAGCTTGGAGCGCCATGGGGCAACGCTGCGCCTGGCCGCCAACGACGGGCCGCAGCTACTCGTGGAGGCGCTGCGCCGGCTGGACGCCGAGTCGCTGGCGCCGGCCACCCTCAACGTGCACGAACCCACGCTCGACGACGCCTTCCTCGCGCTGACCGGCCGCCACAGCGCGGGCGACGGCAGCGACGGGGCTCACGATCGGACGGCCGCCGCGACCGCCGACCCACGTGCGAAGGAGGCCGCATGAGCTCCCAGGCCGCGACCGGCGGCGCCCTGAGGGCGCCGCAGCGCCCGCTCGGCAGGCCGCTGCGCGACACGGTGGCGATGACTCGCCGCAACCTCATCGTCTACCGTCGCGTGCCCACCCTGCTGGTGTTCACCCTCATTCAGCCGGTCGTGTTCGTGCTGCTCTTCCGCTACGTGTTCGGTGGAGCGATCGCTATTCCGGGAGGCATTCCCTACGTGGACTACCTCATGCCCGGCATCTTCGTGCAAACCGTCGTCTTCGGGGCGACCAACACGGCCGTGGGGCTCTCGACCGACGTGAAGAGTGGTCTCCTGGAGCGCTTCCGCTCGCTGCCGATGGCGCGCTCGGCCGTTCTCTCCGGGCGCACGTTCGCCGATCTCGGGCGCAACGTGTTTGTCGTCGCCCTCATGGCGGCGGTGGGCTTTGCCGTGGGCTTTCGCGTGCACACCAACCTGTGGGGCTTCCTCGGCGGTGTTCTGCTGGTGCTGCTCTTCGCCTACGTGTTCAGCTGGATCTTCGCGACCGTGGGCCTGTGGATCGGCGACCCCGAGAGCGCCCAGGCGGCCACGTTTCCCGTGTTGGCTCCGCTGGTCTTCGCCTCGTCGGCCTTCGTGCCGGTGAGCAGCATGCCGGGGTGGCTGCAGGTGTTCGCCAGCCACCAACCGGTGTCGGTGACCGCATCGGCCGCCCGGGCTCTCATGCTCGGAGGGCCAACGCTTACCTATGTCCTGCAGTCGCTGGCCTGGTGTGTGGGCCTGGTGGCCGTCTGCGCACCGCTCGCGGTGCTGCTGTACCGGCGCCGGGCGTAAGATCGCCTGAGCGCCGCGCGCCCGGCTTCGCCGGCCGCGCGGCGCAGGCCCGTATTCACAGGCGCCTCTCAGGTGGAATTCACACCAACTCCACAATACGGGGCTAATGTGAATTGGTAGCCGGCGTCCTTGCGCCGGTCGTGATGTACAAGGAGGAACAACGCATGTCCCGTACGGTCAAGATCGTGATTGCCGTTGTGCTCGCGGTGGCGGCAGCGGCAGTCGTGGCCGGAGTCGTGGGCCTCGTGATGGCACACAATAGCGTCGTCGTCGGACCACGCCAGATCATGGGCGCGAACGGATTCCGCCTGCCCGGGCAGATGGGCGGCACCATGCACTTCTTCGGCTTCGGCCGTCGCCACCTGGGAGCCTTCCTGGCCCTGCCCTGGTTCGCGCTCCTGCTGGTCGTCGTGCTGGCCGCCGTGCTGCTGATCTGGCGCCCATGGCAGGCGGCCCCGGCCCCGGGCGGCCCGTCGGGCGGCCCGGCGGCTGCCGGCGCCGCGAGTGGCGGCGGTCTGGCTGGGCCCCCGGCCGGCGACATACCGGCCGGCGGCATACCGCCCAGCACACGCGAGCTGTTCGAGCAGTGGCACCGTGAGATGCACGCCCAAGGCCTGGCTCACGGGAGCGCCCCTGCCGACACGGCCCGCACCGAGGTCACCGCGGAACCGCCGCTGGCCGCCCCGCAGGCGCCGGTTGGTGCCCCGCAGCCGCCGGTTACCACTACGGAGCCGCCGGCGCCCCCAGAGCCTCCAGTTAGCGACGAGGGAGACGCCGCACCAGCGAGCTAACCACCTCCCGGCCTCCGCGGACAAGTCCGCGAGCAAGCTCCCCGCGGCCCGCGCGGTGAGGCTCAGAGGTGCAGCACGTGGGGTAGCAGCGTACCCAGCAGATAGCCGCCCGCCGCCGAGGCGAGGCCAACGGCCAGAACCTCGGCGGCGCTGCGCACCAGGCTCATGTGCGCAAGCCTGCCCTTGACGGCGCCCATGATCGTGAGCACGACGGCGGTGAGCGTTACCGAGAGCGCCAGCGCCGGCCCCACCTTCAAGAACAAATAGGGTCCCAGCGGGACGAGCGACGCGATCATGTACGAGAACCCCATGGCGAGTGAGTCGCCCCGCAGGCCGTCCACGGGGTCGGCGCTCAGACCGAGCTCCTTCTCGATCATGGTATTCACCCAGGAGCGTTCGCTCGTCGTGATCTTCTCGGCCACCAGGGCGGCGTCGGCGGGCTTAAAGCCCTCGTGCTCGAAGAGCAGGGCGACTTCGTGCCGCTCGATCTCGGGGATCGCGGCGATCTCCTCGAGCTCGTCCTGGATCGCGGCGCGCTGCACTTGGGCCTCGGACTTGCCGGAGAGGTACTCGCCCGCACCCATCGAGAGCGCGCCGGCGAAGGCTTCGGCCACGCCGGCGATGACCACGATCTTGCTGTTGGCTGTGCCTCCGGCGACGCCCGAGACGACCCCCAGAGGCACCAGCAGTCCGTCGAGGCCGCCGAACATGAACTGACGGATGCGCGAGAGACGAGCGACCTTGTGCTTCTCGGTGAACACGTCTTCCGGCTGCCAGCTGCGACGCTTCTTCTCCAGCGCCGCGGCACGCTCCGCGCTCAGGTGCACATGGCCCTCGTCGTGCTCGTGCATGATCTCCTCCGCCTGCCCGGCCTGTGATTGCAGAACGGCATCCTAACCCCGCCGCCGCGAACGGCGTAGTCGCGATCCGCGCGGCCGCGCCCGAGCTTACGTCCCCGAGCTCCCGCCGCGACGACGTGCGCCGCAGCCCATTAGACAAATGGTCAGTGCACCTCAGGTCTTTTGACGATGGGTTGGCGCGTCGCCGAGCCGGAGCTGCCGGCCGAGCAGCTGCAGTGCGCCGGCTCGGCCGCCGAGCTGCTCGGGTTCGCCCTGGAGAACGCGCGCCTGGCGGCCGCCCGGATCTGACCGTCCCCGGCAGCACGCGCCCAGCGACCGTCTCGCAAGGCCGCCGCGCCGCAGGGCCAGCGCGCCCCCAGGGGGGCGCTCACTAACGTTCGCTCGCGCTCGGCAGGCAGGCCACTACTCAGACAGGTTCTTGACGAATGCGGCTACGTCCGCAATCGTCAATCCCGGTCGTGAGCAGCGGCCGCCTCGCAAAGCCCCCTGGGGGCGCGCTGGCCCCGCGCCGCGCCGACCGCGGTCGCGCCGCTACAGGCGGCCTCTGGCCGACGCGCTCGGCAGCTCGGGCAGCCGAGCGGGGTCCGCGCGAGCCCAGCGGTAGGTGGGGTGAGTGCCTGCGAGTGTGCAGAGCCGGGTGCCAAGGGCGGGCCGCTGCGGCCTGTGTCGGCGGTGCAGTCCGTGGCCGAGGCGCGCAGCGGAGGCAGGGCGTCGCGGGAGTCTTGCGAGGCGGCCGCTGCGGAGGTCAGGGGTTGACGATGGCGGGGAGGCCGCCGTGAGGCGGCCAGACCCGCCATCGTCAAAAACCTGCCGAACAGCGGCCACGGGTGCCGAGCCGAGCGAACGATAGTGAGCGCCCTCCCGCGACGCCCTGCCTCCGCTGCGCGCCGTCAGCGGTGCGACGCCCTGGCTCTGCTGGGCGCCGTTCGCGGAACGCGTCCGCCCGCGGCGGACTGCGCTGCACACTTTCTCCGTGGCGCCGCCGCGGATAGACTTGCCTGCGTCAGGCCGGGCCGGCGCAGCGCCGTCCGGCGCACCCCTCGCGTCACTGTGGAGGCCTCATGCGGGTGCTCGTGGTCGGCGGCGGCGGCAGGGAGCATGCCCTCGTCCATTCCTTCGCTCAGTCCAAGCTCGCCGAGGCCATCTTCTGCGCGCCGGGCAACGCTGGCACGTCGGCCGAAGCCGAGAACGTGGCGATAGGCGCCGAGGACGTCGCCGGCTTACTGCACTTCGCCCGCGAGGAGCGCATCGACCTCACGGTGGTGGGGCCCGAGTCACCCCTGGTGGTCGGCCTCAGCGACCACTTTGAGAGCAACGGCCTCAAGGTGTTCGGACCTTCTCAAGAGGCCGCGCGGCTCGAGGGCAGCAAGGCCTTCGCCAAAGACGTCATGTACGAGGCGGACGTGGCCACGGGGTTGCACCGGCGCCATGAGAGCCTCGAGGCGGCGCTCGAATGCCTTACCTTCCAGGACGCGTACCCGCTGGTGGTCAAGGCCGACGGCCTCGCCGCCGGCAAGGGCGTGATGATCTGCCACGACTACGAAGAGGCCAAGGCGGCCGTGGAGAGCTGCTTCGTCGAGAGGACCTTCGGCGACGCCGGCAACGTGGTGATCGTCGAGGAATTCCTCTCCGGCGCCGAGGTCTCGCTGCTCGTCCTCTGCGACGGCGTCAACGCCGTACCGCTGGCGCCGGCGCAAGACTACAAGCGCATCTTCGCCGGCGACCAGGGGCCCAACACCGGCGGCATGGGCAGCTACTGTCCCGTGCCCGGCTTTGAGGACAAGGCCATCGCCGCCGCCATGGAGCGCGTGGTAGACCCCGTCATGGCGGCCCTGCGCAAGCGCGGCATCGCCTACCGCGGCGTGCTGTACGCCGGCCTGATCGTCACTGAGAGCGGCGTGAAGGTACTCGAGTTCAACTGTCGCTTCGGCGACCCCGAGACGCAGGCGGTGCTGCCGCGGCTTAACGGCGACCTGCTGGAGCTGTGCGCGGCGGCGGCGGCCGGCGAGCTCGCCGGTGTGAAGGCCGAGTGGAAGCCGCAGGAGTGCGTCACCGTGGTCATGGCCTCTGCCGGGTACCCAGCCACTAGCCACAAAGGCGATGTGATCACGGGCCTCGAGGCGGCCGCACGCCTGGACGGCGTCACCGTCTACCACGCCGGCACGGCACGCGAGGACGATCAAGTAGTCACGGCTGGCGGCCGCGTGCTCGCCGTGAGTGCTCTGGGCGACGGCTTCGCCGCCGCCCGCGAGCTGGCCTACAAAGCCACCCGCGAGATCCATTTCGACGGTGAGCAGGTGCGCCCCGACATCGCCGAGCGCGCCGTGAAGGCCGCCGCCGGCGAGCTTGATCTGTTCCCGGCCGGGTTCGAGAGCTGACGCCGCAGAGAGGAGCCTGACGTGGAGGGCACGAAGACCGAAGTGGAGATGGTGCTGCAGGGCATCGAGATGGATCCGGTGCTGGTGGGGATCGTGATGGGCAGCGAAAGCGACCGCGAGGTCATGGACGCGGCCTGCCGGGAGCTCGATGAACGCAAGATCAAGTACGAGATCAACGTCCTCTCGGCGCACCGCGACCCCGAGAAGGTCGCCCACTACGCAAAGACCGCCCAGTCACGGGGCATCAAGGTGCTCATCGGCGGCGCCGGCAAGGCGGCGGCCCTGCCCGGCGTGCTCGCCGCCTACACCAACCTCCCGGTGATCGGCGTGCCGATCAAAACCAGCGACCTCGGCGGCCTCGATTCGCTGCTCAGCATCGTGCAAATGCCGCCCGGCGTCCCGGTGGCCTGCGTAGCCATCAACGGCGCCCGCAACGCCGCCATTCTGGCCGCCAAGATTCTCGACGTCTAGAAGGCCACGGGCGGCGCATGGTCACGCCCTGCGGCGGCGCCCATTTGCGCCGCGCCGGGAAAACTGACGCTATGAGCAAGCATGCCATCAGGTCTACCCAGGCGCCGGGTCCGCCACGGCCTTTCTCGGCCGGGGTCTCCTCCGGCCATCTGGTGTTCGTCTCGGCGCAGCTCCCGTTGGATTCACACGGCGCGCTCGTCGGCGGCTCCGCCGCCGAGCAGGCGCGCCGCGCCCTCGCGAACCTCGCCCACCAACTGCGCTCAACCGGCCTCTCTGTGGACAGCGTCGCGGAGCTCACCGTCTACCTCGTAGACCCGGCCGACACGGTCGCCGTGGTGGAGGCCTGTGCCGCCCTCTTCGGCGAGCCCGGTCCCGCTTGCACGGTGGCCGGTGTAGCATGGTTGCCGAAAGGCGCCCGGCTGCAGATCGCGGCCATGGCCGTACGGTACTGACCAGGTTCCCTCAGGCCGCGCGCGCTTGGCCCAACCGCGAGCCGACGCTGTTCGCCCCAGCCGCGAGCTCAGAAAGGACGGTCATCATGGAGAAGCAGGCAATCGCCTCAGCGCAGGGCGCCCCCGCCGTGGGGCCGTATTCGGCGGCCGTGCAGGTCGGCGACTTACTCTTCGTGTCGGGTCAGATCCCTCTCGACACTGAGGGCAAGATCGTCGGGTACACCCCCATGGACCAGGCCACCAAGGCACTCGAGAACCTGCAGGTCACGCTGGCGGCCGCGGGATTGACCATGGCCAACGTGGTGAAGACCACGATCTTCCTGCACGATATGGACGACTTCGCGGCCATCAACGAGGTCTATGCCGGGTTCTTCAGTGAGCCGTATCCGGCGCGCTCCACGGTGCAGGTGACGCGCCTGCCCAAAGACGTGCGCGTCGAGATCGAGGCCATCGCCATCAGGTGAGGGCGGCCGTACACCTCCGCCCCAGCGCCCCGGTCCTGGCCGTCGTGGCCGCGGCCGCGCTCTTCGCCGCGGTAGCACTCCTCGGGGCCTGTGGCTCCACGTCCTCCAGCGGCACCGGTTACGCCGGCTACTGGCAGTCTGCGCCGGGTAGCCAGCTGGGGGGGATGTTGCTCATCAGGATCGACAGGCGCGGCCCCGGGTACGCCATCGTCGGCCTCAACTTCCTGGGGGCGGCCGCCGACCGCGCCGCGAAGGTGGGCAGCGCGCTGGTGGTGCAGGGAACGGGCGCCAAGAACCGCGGCTACCAGGCTCGCTTCGTCCTCACCGGTGCCGACCGCCTCACCGTGTCGCTGGTGCGCACCGGCCAGGCCGGTGCCCCCGTCCTCAGCCTGAAGATGGTGCGTGCCGCCGGCTCCAGCGCGCAGCTCGCCGCCGCGCTGGCCGCCGAGCTGCGGCAGGCCAGGATCCTCAAGGTGGAGCAGGGCGTGCGCACGCTGCAGGCGGGACTGCGCGCTTGGGCCGCCGGCCACGGCGGCACGTACCCGCCGGTTGCGCTCGTGCGGCCCGGTGGCGCGTTCGCCCGGGCCTACGTGGGCCGCAAGCTCAAACAGAGCTGGCCGAACGACCCTTACACCGGGGGCACGATGCAGCCCGGGCCAGGACCCGGCGACTTCACCTACACGGTGACGGCCGACGGTCGGCACTACACGCTGGCCGCCCACTTCCCGCAGGGTGCCGACTACGTGGTGCCCTGAGGCGCCTCCCCCGGCTCAGATCAGCTCGCTGGCCCTAACACCCTCTCTCCGCGGGCGCGCCGCGATGTGAGACAATCCCCGGCGTCACCAGCAGGAGGGCCGCATGATCGAGCGTTACACCTTGCCCGAGATGGGCGCCATCTGGAGCGAAGAGGCCAAGATGCAGGCCTGGCTCGATGTCGAGATCGCCGCCGTCAAAGCTTGGCGCCACCTCGGCAAGGTGCCGGCCGAGGCGGTCGCCGAGATAGAGGCCAAAGCCGCCTTCGACGTCGCCCGCGTGGCCGAGATCGAGGCGACCACCAACCACGACGTGATCGCCTTCCTCACCAACGTGGCCGAAAACGTCGGCGATGCCAGCAAGTACGTGCACTACGGGATGACCAGCAGTGACATGCTCGACACGGGTCTGGCGCTGCAGATCAAGCGCGCCGGCTATCTCCTCGAGCGCGACCTCACGGCGCTCGGCGAGGTGCTCAAGCGCCGCGCCTTCGAGTTCCAGGACACGGTGCAGGTCGGGCGCACTCACGGCATCCACGCGGAGCCCATCACGTTCGGCATGAAGCTCGGCATGTGGGCCTTCGAGGTCTCGCGTCACCTCAAGCGCATGCGCAACGTCACGGTCAACGCCGCGGTGGGCAAGATCAGCGGCGCCGTGGGCGCCTACAACAATATCGACCCTCGCGTGGAAGACTTCGTCTGCGAGGCGCTCGACCTAGGCCGCGAGCCGATCAGCAACCAGGTGGTGCAGCGCGACCGCCACGCCGCGTTTCTGAGCTGCATCGCGATCGTCGGCGCGAGCATCGAGAAGTTCGCCACCGAGGTGCGGCACTTGCAGCGCACCGAGGTGCGCGAGGTCGAGGAAGCGTTTGCCAAGGGGCAAAAGGGATCCTCGGCCATGCCCCACAAGCGCAACCCCATCCTCAGCGAGCGCATGGCCGGCTGCGCCCGGGTGCTGCGCGGCAACGCGATCGTGGGCATGGAGAACATGGCCTTATGGCACGAACGCGACATCAGCCACAGCTCGGCCGAACGCATCGTGCTGCCCGACAGCTGCATCCTGCTCGACTACATGCTGCAGAAGTTCACCAAGCTCATGGACACGCTCGTCGTCGACCAGGAGCGCATGCTCGCCAACCTGGGCCAGTCTCAGCGCCTCGTGTTCAGCGGCGCCGTGCTCCTGGCGCTGGTCGACAAAGGCATGCTGCGCGACGACGCCTATCGCGTGGTGCAAGACTCGGCCATGCGCGCCTGGCGCGAGGGCATCGACTTCGGCGCGCTGATCAAGAAGAGCCCGGAGGCGATGGCCGCGATGAGCCCCGCCGAAGTAGACGCCGCCATGGACCCCGATCAGTACAGGGCAGGCCGCGCGGTGATCTTTGCACGGCTGCAAGACCTGGAGTTCTAGCCGGCTACGCGGGCGCCTGCCTGCCCGCCTGCTCGCTTGCCTCAGCCGGGCTCGTCGTCGATCACGACGCCGCGCATGATCGAGCAGTTCTTGGCGGCGCTACACCAGGCGGCGCAGCCGTTGTCGAAACGCGGGTTCTCGACCATTGCCCCGCATCCCGGGCAGGCGCGGCAGCGATCGTCCTTGAAGTACTCGATCGACGCGCCGCACCGGGGGCACTGCACGTCGAAGATGTCGTCCGAGGTCCAGTTGATGCGATCCTGGCCCGGGCACCTGCCGATGTTCACGCGCTCCTCCCTCGCCGCCTGGCTCATTGCCTCATGAGTCTCATTATCGCCTCTTCCCCGGCGAGGCTGCGCCCAAGCCCACGGCGTGCGGCGAAAGCCCCGCGTGGGCCGAGGGCCCGGGTAAGCGACGGCAGGGTTCTCGCTGGTGGTCGAGTGAAGACCGCCGATGAGAGACGAGCCGAAGACGATCCCCACGCCGACCGGCGCACGTGAGATTCGCCCAGCTCGGGCGCCGCTGGACGTGCGCGTTGCCGTGCCCGGCTCCAAGAGTGTGACGAACCGCGCCCTCCTGCTGGCGGCGCTGGCCGAGGGCACCTCCCTCCTGCGCGGGGCGCTGGCCGCCGACGACACCGCGGCCTTCGCCGCGGGGCTGCGCGCTTTGGGGTTCGCGGTGAGCAGCCAGGCCGATGGCTGGCGAGTCCAGGCGGCGCCGGCCGCATTCCCGCGCGGGAGGCCGACGTGTACTGCGCGGAAGCCGGCACGGCGGCGCGTTTCCTGCTCGCCGCCTGCGCCGCCGGCGAGGGACGCTACCGGTTCGACGCGGCGCCGCAGCTGCGGCGCCGGCCGCTCGCCCCGCTGCTCAACGCACTACGCTCCAAGGGGCTCGCAGCGAACCGAACGACGCCGAGCATCTGCCTTTGACGCTGGCCGCGCAGCGCCTGGCCGGCGGCCGTCTGGCACTGCCGGGAGAGACGTCAAGCCAGTTTGTCTCGGCGCTCCTCATGGCGGCGCCGCTGGGCCGCGCGCCGCTGGAGCTGACCGTCGAAGGGCTCGTGAGCCGGCCCTACGTCGACATGACGCTGGCGATGATGGCCCAGTTCGGCGTGTCCAACGAGCGTCGCGGGCACACCCGCTTTCGCGTGGCTCCGGCTACCTACCAGGGCCGCGACTATGGCGTTGAGCCCGACGCCTCCACCGCTTCGTACTTCTTCGCCGCGGCGGCCGCGACGGGCGGCCGCGTCAAAGTCTTCGACGTGCATCGCGAGGGCGGCCTGCAGGGCGACCTGCGCTTTCTCGATGTTCTCGAAGCCATGGGGTGCGAGGTGCGCGACGACCCCGACGGCGTGGTGGTGGCCGGCCCGGCTACGCTGGCCGGCCTCACCGTCGATATGGGCGACATCTCCGACACGTTCATGACCCTCGCGGCCATCGCCCCGTTCGCCAGCTCTCCCGTGACTATCGCCGGCATTGCCAACGTGCGACTTCAGGAGTCAGATCGCATCGCCGCGATCGAGAGTAACCTGGGAAGCCTGGGGGTGAGGACCTCCTCGGGCGCCGACTTCTTGCGCGTGTATCCCGGCACGCCCGTAGGCGGGCACGTAGACCCTCACGGCGATCACCGGATCGCCATGTCCTTCGCCGTGCTGGGCCTACGGGTGCCCGGTGTGGTCATTGACGACCCCCAGTGCGTGAGCAAGACATGCCCCACATTCTTCGAGCTTTGGACGGCGCTCGAACAGGGAACAGGCTGAGCGAGGCAAATAGAGGGACACTGTCGGTGTAGCGCCGGCGCCGGCGCGCCGGCCGTGACGATGTGGCCGCCGAGTGAGTACATCCGTCCTGGCTGGGGAGGGCGAGCATGGACGACGAGACAACGGGCAGGACGCCCGACGAGGGTGCGGAGTCGCCGCCGGTAGGCGCGCGGCAGGATGCCGCGCAGCCCGCGGCCGAGGCGGGCGCCGAGACAGGCGCCACCGCCGTGGTGCCGCCGGCCGAGGAGGGCGCCACCGCCGTGGTGCCGCCGCCCGGCGAGGGCGCCACGCACGTGATGGACGCCGGGGCCGGTCCAACGCGCGTGATGCCCGCGGCCGGCGTCGGGGCGCCTCCGCCGTTGCACCCATCGCCGACGCTGGCGATGTCCCACGCGCCCAAGAAGGGTGGCTCCAACGCCTGGTTGGTCATCCTGTTGGTGATCGTCGTGATCGCGGCCGCGGCGGCGGCGCTGTGGTACTTCGACCTCCGGCACAAAAGCGTGACAACGGCGTCTTCACCCCCGCCCGCTGCGCCAGGCCGCCAGCTGGACCGGCGCCTGGGCCCCCACCGATGGCTCGGGGGCGGCCTTATCGTCCAGGGCGGCAGCGGCAAGTACCAGGTGACGCTGTACGACGGCGAACTCCATCCGCGGGAGTCGCCGCGGCCACCACGGCCGGGAACGAGATGATGTTCACGCTCGCCACCCAAGAGCTCTACTACGGGCTGACGGGGCCCCTCACGATCACCATGAGCATCGGCTCGGCAATGGACTCAGCGGAAATGACGGTCGTCTCGGCGAGCCAGTCGAGCACGACCATCGACCTCGCCCGGGTAGCGTCGCTGCTGCCGGCCACGCAATCACCCACGCCTGCTCCGTCTCCCAGCGCCAGCCCCAGCAGCTCGCCGACCACCTCCGCCGACCAGCAGGTGATCAACGGGGTCGCCAAGATCCAGGCGGGCGTCGTCACCTGGGCCACCAACCACAGCAGCACCTATCCCACCCTCAACGAGGTGACCCCGCGAGGGCGGCGTGGCTGAGTACGTGACGCCGTGGCCGATCAACCCCTACAACAACCAGGCGATGAAGCCCGGCACGCAGCCGGGCGACTACACCTATGAGCAGATCAACGGAGGCTCCGCTTACCGCATCACCGGCTATCTCGCCAACGGTCTTACCTACGTCTTGCCGTGACCCCCATAGACGCCGCTAGAGAAGGGACGCCCATGCGCGCGATCCGCGTGCACGAGTTCGGCGAGCCGGACGTTCTGCTGCTCGAGGAGTCGCCGCAGCCGGAGCCGGTGCAGGACGAGGTGCTCGTGCGCGTGCACGCCGCCGGCGTGAACCCAGTGGACACGTACATGCGAGCCGGCGTCTACCGCGACCTTCCGGCCCTCCCTTACACCCCGGGTCTCGACGGCGCCGGGGTGCTCGTCCCGAGCGGTGAGCGCGTGTATGTCTCGGGCTCCTTGAGCGGCACCTACGCA
Organism: uncultured Thermoleophilia bacterium; assembly: GCA_963848545.1. GTDB lineage: Bacteria > Actinomycetota > Thermoleophilia > UBA2241 > UBA2241 > CAIXSE01. The sequence continues at coordinate 6,340 of CAWKEZ010000101.1, read as the reverse complement.
GAGTACACGCTGTGTCGCCGCGACCAGGTGCACCCGCTGCCCGACGAACTCACGTACGCGCAGGGCGCCGCCCTGGGTACTCCCTATGCGACCGCCCACCGGGCGCTGTTCCAACGGGCTGTGGCCGTGCGTGGCGAGACCGTGCTGGTGCACGGCGCTAGCGGCGGCGTAGGTCTCGCCACCGTGCAGACGGCAGCGGCCGCCGGCCTGCGAGTGGTGGGCACGGCCGGCAGCGACGCCGGCGGTGACCTCATCGCCGCGCAGGGCCCGGTGAAGGTGCTTGACCATCGCGATCCGGCGCATTTCGAGGCAGCCTTCGACGTCACCGGAAACCGCGGCTTCGACGTGATCGTAGAGTCCCTGGCCAACGTGAACCTCGGTCACGACCTCGCGCTGCTGGCGCCGCACGGCCGCGTGGTCGTGGTGGGCAGCCGGGGCAGCGTGGAGATAGATGCGCGCGATCTCATGGCCTGCGAGGGAGCTGTGCTCGGCCTGCTCCTCAACAGGGCCTCCGCGGAAGACATGGCGGCCGCCCACGAGGCGATCGCCGCAGGCCTGCGCGACGGCTGGCTGCGGCCCGTGGTGGGCCGCGAGCTGCCGCTCGCGGAGGCTCCCCGGGCCCACCGCCTGCTACGCGAACGACCGGCGCTCGGCAAGCTCGTGCTAGTGCCCTAGCGCCGGCGACGCGCTAGCGCCTGGCGACGCGCTCGATGCGGGCCAGCCAGGCCTTGCGGCGTCCGCCCTCGAGGTTGGAGTCGAACTCGGCCGCCTCGATCGAGAGTACGTTGAACGCGGGCCCGCCGAAGGCGCTCCTGAGCTCCGCCTGGGTGACGCGCCGCGGCCCCCCCTGAAGGGTCTCGAGCTCGCTGAAGCACAGCACGTAGTACCGCCCGCCGAGCTTGAGCGCCGCGGCCAGTGACACGGCGAAGCGCTCGCGCTCCGCGTCGCTGAAGCTGTGAAACAACCCCGAATCGATCACCGTGGCGAAGCGCCGGCCCAACTGCTCGAGCGCGAGGGCGTCGTACACGAAGAACTGGGCGTCGAGGCCGCGCGCCGCCGCCTTGCGGCGCGCCGCCGCCACGGCCATGTCTACCGCGTCAACGCCTACGACCTCGAATCCCTGAGAGGCCAGGAAGAGCGCGTTCTCACCTGTGCCGCAGCCCACGTCCAACACCGGCCCGGTCACTTCGCCGGCGTCGGCCAGCGCTTCGATCACCGGCTGGTGCCGGCCGATATCCCAGGGCGGCACTCCCTTATATCCCTCCGCGAAGCGATTGCCGGACACGTGTCACCTCCTACTTGGCACGATCGGTTCTTACCCACCTGCGCGCTTGCTGCCTGGTAGCATAACTCCATCCCCAAAGGAGCTCGAAGATGACCGACTACCGATTCTCGCAGCATGTGGCTCGACGGCGTGCCGGGCGATCTTGCCCCGCGGGCGGCCCTGCCCGGACCCATCGATGTGGACGTGGCGATCGCCGGCGCCGGCTTCACGGGCCTCTGGACAGCGTACTACCTCAAGAAGGCCGACCCGTCGCTGCGCATCGCCGTGCTCGAGAAGGAGATCGCCGGCTTTGGCGCCTCGGGCCGCAACGGCGGCTGGTGTCACACCACGTTTCCCGGCTCGCGAGAACGCGCCGCCAAGACCCACGGCCGGCAGCCGGTGATCGACCAGCAGAGGGCGTTGTTCGCCACGGTGCCCGAGATCGCCCGCGTGATCGCCGACGAGCACATCGACGCGCGCTTCCATATCGGGGGTCAGCTCGACCTGGCGACGAGCCCCGTGCAGCTGCTGCGCGCCCGCGAGGACATCGCATATCACCGCTCCTGGGGCTTCGGCGAAGAAGACTATGTGCTCCTCGGCGCCGCCGAGACGCGGGCGCGACTCCGCGTGGCCGGCTGCCTGGGCGCCGTGTACACGCCGCACGGCGCGGCCGTCGACCCGGCGCGGCTCGTCCGCGGAGTCGCCGCCGCGGTCGAGAAGCTCGGTGTGCCGATCTATGAGCGCACGGCCGTTACCGCCATCGCGCCGCACGCCCTCGCGACTGCCGCCGGCACCGCCAGGGCCGACGTGGTGGTGCGCGCCACCGAGGCCTTCACGCCACTGCTGCCCGGCTACCAGCGCACCCTCGTGCCTATCTACTCCCTGATGATCGGCACCGAGCCGCTGCCCAACTCCTTCTGGGAGCAGGTCGGCTGGGGCAACCACGAGGTCTTCGGCGACTACCGGCATCTCATCTTCTACACCATGCACACCGACGACGGCCGCATCGCCATCGGCGGTCGCGGCGCGCCCTACCACTGGCACTCGGGCCTCGGAGAGCGCTACGAACGTGTGCCGGCGGTGCAGGATCACCTCCGCGACCTCGTAGGCGCGCTCTTTCCCCAGGTCGGCGACTTCGAGGTCACTCACCGCTGGGGCGGGGCCGTCGCCGCGCCACGTGACTGGTACAGCTCCGTCGGCCTCGACAGGACCACGGGTATCGCCTGGGCCGGCGAGTACGTGGGCGACGGCGTGGCAACCACCAACCTCGCCGCTCGCACGCTGGCCGACCTCATCCTGGGCGTCGAGAGCGGACTCACCGGCCTTCCCTGGGTGAACCATGTCTCCAAGCCCTGGGAGCTGGAGCCGTTCCGCTGGATTGGGGTGAATGCGTCGCTGAAGGCCATGGCCAGCGCCGACGCCTATGAGGCCCGCAGCGGTCGGCCGGCCAGACGCGCCGCGCTCGTCGAGAAGCTCATCGGCGCCTGAGCGAGCGTCGGCGCCTGAGCGAGCCTGCCCGGGAGGCGAGGCCCGACGCGCCGCCCACGGCTAGGGTGCCGTGTAGACGCTGCCGTCGGCGAGGTGCACGCCCAGGCTGTAGCTCGTCCCCCCGCCCGGCGTGTAGACGATGTCGCCGGGCTGGGTGCCGGGAGCCATGGGCGCCTGTGTCCACGGGTTCTTGGGCCACGGATTCACGAAGCCGCCGAGGACGGCTTGGGAGGCTGCCGCGGGGAGCGCGCCGTTGGTGGCCATGTAGCTCACGATCCCGGTCTTGACGATCATGATCTGGGCCTTGACGCTCGCGTCTTTAGCCACACCGATGTCACCGGTCGGCGCGATGTCTTGGGCACCGCAGCCGGCCAGCACGACCACCGCCACCAGCAGGGCCAGCAAGGCGAGCGTCGCTCCACGTCTCATGTTCACGCCTCCACAGGTCGCCGGGCCGCCCGACCTGCGACCCAGCACCACCATCGGCTGCGGCACACGACTTCTTCAGCGATTCACCGGCGCCCGCCGATAACGAAGCTATGCGACGACACAGATTCTCGCGACGAGACTGGATAGGGGACGGCGTGCTCATGTTGGCGGCGGGCCTCGTGTGCCTGGTGGCGGTCCTGTTGCCTTGGGCAAACACCTACGTCGGCGCTCCCGTTAAATTCGAGCCTCACCAAGCCCGAAGGAATCGATGGAGTCATGGGCACGCAATGGGGGGCCCCGGTGCTGATCGCCGCCGCGGCCACCGTGGCGGTCGGCGTGGCGATGCTCCTGCTCGGGCCGCGCCTGCTCACCTTGGCACTCAGCCTGACCGGCCTGGTCGCTGGCGGCGTGCTGGTGACGCAGGCCGCGGCCGCGGCCAACTCCATGATAGGGCTCTATCGTCCGGGGATAGGCCTGTACGCGACGCTGCTGACCGGTGTCCTGCTGGTACCCATCGGCATCGCCTCGCCGATGGTGGCGCACATCTTGCGTAAGGGCGGCGACCAGGGCGACCAGAGGGAGCGCCGCGGCCCTGCTTGACCTCCCGCTCACCCCTCGTCACAGTACTCGCGTACCCGAGACCATGTTGGGGGGAGCCATGCGCAGCCGTTCCGCAGCCGTCCTCGTCGTCACAGCGCTTGCCCTCCTGGCTCTCCCCGCAGCGCGGCCGGCGGCGGCCCAGGCCAGCTCGGCGCCACGGACCCGTGGCGTGAGTTTCGTCGATCAGCAGGTGGAGGCCGGCATTCTGCTGTTGCAGGGATACATCAACACGCAGGGGGCGAACAACGGCTTTGTGTTTCCCGCCAAAGCGATCGTCAAGAAGGGCGGCGGGCTCGTCGCGCCCATCTGGCCGGCCAATCCCTGGACGGGCAAGATCATGGCTCCGGGCACGGGCCGCGGCATCTTCACCTATACGCTCACCTCCGCGGCAGGGACGGCCTACAAGCTCGTCGGCCACCTGTCAAAGGGATCATTCACGGTCAAGGGAGGCACCCCCAAATGGCTCACCGCGGAGCGCACGCAGGCGGACGACCAGATCACCGCGCTGGCGGTGCGCATGCTGAAGGGCTACGTGGACATCTGGGGTCTTCAGAAGAACGGCGCGCCGCCCGCTCAAGCGCAGATGACGTCCACCGGCGACGTCGAGATCAACCCACGACTTCTGGCCCACCAACCCCTACACCGGCGCCGCGATGCAAGGGCAAGGCGCGCTGGGAGACTTCAGCTACACACCCGACACCGGCGGTCACTACACACTCAGCGCGCACCTCTCCAGCGGACCACCCCTCGACCTGAGCGGACAGGTGCCCTGAGACTCTGGAAACGTGCCGCCTCGTGTCCTCACGGCCAGGCTACCCGACCATGAACCGAATCGTGACGGCAATCGCGCTCTGCTTGGTGGTCGCGGCGCTGACCTACTTCGTCTCGCGCCTCTTCGGCTTCACGCTGATCTTGCTGCCGCTGTTCTTCACCTGGGGCCGCGGGTCGCGCCGCGGCTAGCGCGAGCACCAACCACGGCGCACCTCGAGCTGGCCTGCCGGCAGAGACGGGCGCGTCACTCTTCGTAGAGCTCGAACTCGTCTCTCTCCACACCGCACTCGGGGCAGACCCAATCGTCGGGCAGGTCGTCGAACAGCGTGCCTCAATCATTTTTTCGTTTCGTTCGTTCGTTCGTTCGTTCGTCGTTCGTTCGTTCGTTCGTTCGTTTTTCGTTCGTTGTTCGTTCGTTCGTTCGTTCGTTCGTTCGTTCGTTCGTTCGTTCGTTCGTTCGTTCGTTTTTCGTTCGTTCGTTCGTTCGTTCGTTCGTTCGTTCGTTCGTTCGTTCGTTCGTTGTCGTTCGTTTGTTCGTCGTGTTCGTTTGATTGTTTGCGTTCGTTCGTGTTTCGTTCGTTCATTCGTTGTTCGTTCGTTGGTGTTCGTTCGTTGTTCGTTCGTTCGTTCGTTCGTTCGTTCGTTCGTTCGTTCGTTCGTTCGTTCGTTCGTTCGTTCGTTCGTTTTCGTTCGTTCGTTCGTTCGATTGATCGATTGATTCGATTCGATTCGTTCGTTCGTTCGTTTCATTCATTCATTCGTTCGTTCGTTGTTCGTCTCGTTCGTTCGTTCGTCGTTCGTTCGTTCGTTCGTTCGTTCGTTGTTCGTTCGTTCGTTCGTTCGTTCGTCGTTCGTTGTTCGTTCGTTCGTTCGGTTCGTTCGTTCGTTCGTTCGGTTCGTTCGTTCGTTCGTTCGTTCGTTCGTTCGTTCGTTCGTTCGTTCGTTCGTTCGTTCGTTCGTCGATCATTCGTTCGTTGTTCGTTCGTTCGTTCGTTCGTTCGTTCGTTCGTTCGTCGTTCGTTTGTTCGTTCGTTCGTTCGTTCGTTCGTTCGTTCGTTCGTTCGTTCGTTCGTTCGTTCGTTCGTTCGTCTCGGTTCGTTTCGTTCGTTCGTTTCGTTTGTTCGTTCGTTTCGTTCGTCGTCGTTCGTTGTCGTCGTCGTCGTTCGTTCGTTCGTTGTTCGTTCGTTTCTGTTCGTTCGTTCGTTTCGTTCGTTCGTTCGTTCGTTCGTTCGTTTCGTTGTCGTTCGTTGGTTCGTTCGTCGTTCGTTCGTTCGTTCGTTCGTTGTGTTCGTCCGTTCGTTCGTCGTTCGTTCGTTCGTTCGTTCGTTCGTTCGTTCGTTCGTTCGTTCGTTCGTTCGTCGTTCGTTCGTCGTTCGTTTCGTTCGATTGGTCGTTCGTTCGTTCGTTCGTTCGTTCGTTCGTTCGTTCGTTCGTTCGTTCGTTCGTTCGTTCGTTCGTTTCGTTCGTTTCGTTCGTCGTTCGTTTTCGTTCGTTCGTTCGTTCGTGTTCGTTTCGTTCGTCGTCGTTTTCTTCGTTCGTTTCGTTCGTGTTCGTTCGTTGTTTCGTTCGTTGTTCGTTTCGTCGTTCGTTTCGTTCGTGTTCGTTTCGTTCGTTCGTTTTCGTTCGTTCGTTTCGTTGTTTCGTCGTTCGTTCGTTCGTTCGTTCGTTCGTGTTCGTTTCGTTCGTGTTCGTTCGTTCGTTCGTTTGTGTGTGTGCGTAAAATAAATAAATAAATAAATAAATAAATAAATAAATAAATAAATTCGTGTTCGTTCGTTTCGTTTAATA
>CAWKEZ010000100.1:0-11894 GCA_963848545.1 uncultured Thermoleophilia bacterium | reverse complement strand
CGCGCTCGGAAGGTGTCCTGACTCCGTAACCTGTACGGTCTGCAATCAGGCCGCAGAGGGCGGTGAAGCCGACGCTTCGCCGACCGAGAAGGTCATCTGCACGCGATCAGCTCACTGTGGCAGAGGCTGCAACGGTGCGGGGGCGCCGTCGACGGGTATCTGAGCAGCACATGCACGCTGCAACCGCAGCTGCGCGCCAAGCAGGGAGCTGCCCGTGATCCGGGCCGACGAGCCTCGTCTTCCGCAGGCGACAGCACTAGGAGCTGCAGCGAGCCCCGCGAACCGGTTCGTTCTCGGTGCGCTGCGGCTTGGAGGCGTCACGATCATGCTGGCGGGTGCGGTCGCGTTTCTTGCGCCGGCCATGCGCAGCGCTGCTGTCGCTTTGGGCGCAAGACCCAGCCACGGTGTGGCTGACACGCTCGCCAACCTTCTGCTCACGCCGCTCCTTAGCCTCTGCGCGGTGCCGCTGGTCGACGGTGCGATCGTGACGCTGCACAGGGGCGACCGCGCCGCCGCCTGGACTCGCGTCATGGTGGAGGCCACCGCTGCGCTCGTGGTCGCCGTGCCAGCCTGCCTGTACAGCCTCGCCGCCTGGCCAGGAGTGGGCGCACTGGCCCTGGCTGGCGGCGTCGGCCTCTTTGCCGGGTTCCTGCGCTGGCGACCGGCCGCGACTCAGCGCCGTCCGCGGATCCCGCTTCTGCTCCTGTTCGACGATGCCGCCCGGGCGGCTCGCGAGAGACAGCCCGCCCTTGAGACGACGCCCGAGAGCGAGGCGGCCTAGCCGTGCGTGCGCGCAGAATGACCCGACCGGCTGGTCAACCCCTCGCCAAGCCCGTTCGTCACCGGCTGCGCTGGCTCATCCTCGGCCTGGTCGCCGTGCTTGTGCTGGCCGTCGTTGCGGTCGTCGCACTTGTCGGTCCGGTCCTGGACCTCGCCCAGGGCACGCCGAACCTGACGAGTCTGCTGCAGCGCGTCCCGGCCCAAACAACCGTGATCTACGACCGTCAGGGCCACGTCATCGCCCAGCTGCACGGCGCCATCGACCGCGTCATCGTGCCGAGCTGGCAGCTCCCGAAGCTGCTCAAGGAGGCGACGATCGCCGTCGAGGATAAGCGCTTCTACTCGGACTTCCACGGCATCGACCTGCACGCCATCGTGCGGGCGGCGATCGCCGATCTCCAGGCAAACCGGGCCGTGCAGGGAGCCAGCACGATCACCGAGCAGTACGTCAAGAACGCCTACTTAAGCGACGACGACACCCTGCAGCGCAAGGTACACGAGACGATCCTCGCCTGGGAGCTCAGCGATCGCTGGTCCAAGGATCGCATCCTCACCGCCTACTTAAACACCGTCTACTATGGCGACGGCGCCTACGGCGTGCAGGCCGCGGCCCGCACCTACTTCCACGAAAACGCCGACCAGCTCACGCTGGCCCAAGCCGCCCTGCTCGCCGGCCTGACTCAGGCGCCGAGTGACTACTCACCGATCTACGACCCACAGGCGGCCATCGCCCGGCGCAACGTGGTCCTTGCCGACATGGCTGCCCAGGGCTACATCACACCCGTCCAGGCACGCCACGCTGAGGCGAGCAGACTGCGTGTCTACCATACGGTGCCCCCCGGTGTGCGGCCCATCGCAGCCTACTTCGTCGACTACGTGGAGGCGCAGCTCGTGGCGCGCTACGGTGCCACCCAGACCTTCGAGGGCGGCCTGCGGGTCCACACCACCCTCGACCTGCGCTTGCAGCGCGACGCCTTGCGCGCGATGAAGGAGATCCTGCCGGCCGGACCGGCCGGCGCTCTGGTCTCGATCGACCCGGCAAACGGCTTCATCCGCGCCATGACAACCACACTCGACCCACGCAGCGAGCAGTTCGACCTCGCCTTCCAGGCCCACCGTCAGGTCGGTTCGGCGATGAAGCCCTTCGCCCTGACCGCGGCAATCGAGCAGGGCGTCGACCCGGCCACCACCTACTACGACTCGATGCCGGTGAGCATTCCCCTGCCGTTCGGCCAGATCTGGAACGTCACGACTTTCTCGCACAGCTACGCCGGGCCGATCAACCTGGTCCAGGCGACCTGGCAGTCGGACAACACCGTCTATGCCCAACTTGCCATGGACGTGGGCCCGCGCAACATTGTGAGAGTGGCTCACGCCGCCGGCATCCAAAGCCCACTGGCGCCCTACCCGTCGATCGTGCTGGGCGCGGAGGCGGTGACGCCCCTGGAGATGGCCGACGCCTACGCCACCTTCGCCGACGAGGGCATCCACCACACTCCCCAGGCGATCAGCTCGGTGACCTTCCCCGACGGGCATGCGGTGCGCGCCCGGGTGCGCGGCGTACGCGCCATCCCGGCCGGGGTGGCCTACGTGGTCGACCAGATCCTTGAGGGCAACACCCGTTACGGCACGGCGGCTGCCATGCCCGACTACTACACCGGCACCGCCGCCGGCAAGACCGGCACCACCGAAAACTCGGCCGACGCCTGGTTCTGCGGCTTTGATCCGCCGCTTGCTACGGCGGTCTGGATGGGCTACCCCGAGGCCGAGATCCCCATGCCCGGCGTGCAGGGCGCCACCTATTGCGTGCCGATCTGGGGCACCTACTACAACCTGGTCTTCGGCAGCACGCAGATCGCCGACTTCGCACGGCCGGCCGAGATGCCGCGCTACAGGCCCTGGCACGGCCGCTACGCAACCACAGCCCCGGCTCCATCGATCACCACCGCGCCGACTCCGTCGTCGAGCTCGGCTCCGCCGTCAGCAAGCCCGACTCAGGCTCCTGCGCCCGCGCCCACTCATACGACTGCACCGAAACCGACCCCGAGCCAGCCCGCCACCTCGCCGCCTGCACCAGCGCCAACGGCTTCGCCGTAGTGGCATCTCGGCCGGCTTGCGCGATGAAGGCGGCGCTGTGCGCCACGCCAGGAATCTTTCGAGAGACACGCTGAGAGCACCGGTGCCGTAGTCTCGGAACATCACATACGGTGAGTGCTGCTTCTGCGCTGCACCTGGCGTTGGCGCCGACTGCGGGCCGATGCGCCTTGGACCAGAAGCGTTGGTAGTCGCCGCGCCAGCTGACGCGACTGCTCCTCCAGGCGTGCGACCCTCGCCTCGACGAGCTGCCGCAACTAATGACCCGAAGGCTCTTGTGCGCCAGGCCCGGGGGAGTTAGAAGTGCCTGGCCTGCCCGCTTCGGTGCAGGTGTTCGGCCAGGCGCAGCAGATGCGTTCGTGAGTCAGGAGAGCAAGGTGCCTACAGGAACGATCAAGTGGTTCAACGCACAGAGGGGCTACGGCTTTATCACACCGGCCGACGGCGGCAGTGACCTCTTCGTGCACATCACCGAGCTGCCCAGCGGGACGACCTCCCTGGCCGACGGCCAGGCGGTCAGCTACGAGGTGGGCGAGGGTCGCAAGGGGCCGCAGGCCGTCAGGGTGCGGCCTGTGTGACGGTGCCCACACGCAGCCCGGCGCCCGGGCCGATCATCGACTTCCACACCCACGTCTTTCCCGATGCGCTGGCCCCGGCGGCGCTCGAGCTTCTGCAGCAGCGCGCCGGACTTGCGCCCGCCTACGACGGCACCACCGCTGGGCTCAAGGCCGCGATGCGTCATGGCGGCGTCGGCCGCAGCCTCATCCAGCCAGTGGCCGCCAAGCCGGGCCAGGTGCGCTCCATCAACCAGTGGCTGGTCGGGCTCCACGACCCCGCGCTGATCGCCTTCGGCGCCATGCACCCCGACCTCAGCGAGCCTGACGCCGAACTCGAGCGCTTACAGGCGGCCGGCTTTCTGGGCCTCAAGCTGCACCCCGAGTTCCAGAGCTTCCGGCCCGACCACGAGCGCCTTGACCCGCTCTACGAGGGCGCGGCCCGGCGCGGCCTGATCGTCTTCTTCCACGCCGGCAAGGACATCGCCATCCCCACCGTGCACTCCGACCCGGCTTGCTTTGCCCGCCTGCTCGATCGCTTCCCCAACCTCACCGTCGTGCTGGCCCACATGGGCGGCTGGCAGCAGTGGGACGAGGTCGAGCGCCGCCTGGCCGGCAGGGAGGTCTACCTCGACACGGCCTTCTCGATGACCTACCTGGGCGCGCCGCGCTTCTGTCGGCTGGTCGAGGTCTTCGGTGCCGAGCGTGTCTTGTTTGGCAGCGACGGGCCCTGGGGCGACGTCACTTCAGAGGTTGCGAGGCTGCGCGGGATGCCGCTCCCCGACGATGACCTGGAGGCGATCCTGTGGCGAAACGCTGCCCGCCTGCTGGGAATGCCCGCGGTCAGTGAGCAGCGAATGGAGAGCGCTTCAGGCTGAGGACATCACTGCCGTTGGCGTCACCGGGACCGTCGAAGGTCGTGAGCAGCGTGGTGTCGGCAAGCGCCGCGCTCAGCCGTCCGTAGTCGAACTCCAGCCGTACGAACTCGACGGCGAGATCGCGGCTGGCTGATGAGGTTCGGAAGGTGCCGGCATGCTTCGCGCCAACTTGCCCGTCGAGCACCCGCAACAAGCGATCGGCCGCCCTCCCGTGGTGCAAGGCGCCACTGTCCGGGTAACAATGTACCTGACAGAGCTCTCGGCATTCTCAGGAGGCTCCCCGCACGCGGCACGTGAACCTGCCGCGCTGCCACCATGGCCAAGGTATACGACATGCCCAAAAGGCCGGCAGCGCCGGCGGCCCATCACCGCGGTCGACTCATCGGTATCATCGTGGCGGCCCTGGTTCTCGCCTTCGTGTTGTTCGTCATCTACCTGCTGGCCTACACCGACTGGCTCTGGTTCGGCGAGGTCGGCCTGCGGGTCGTCTTCTGGCGCCAGATCTGGTCGCGGCTCGTCGTCGGCGTGGCCGCCGGCGCGATCTTCTTCGTCATCTTCTACGCCAATATCGAGATAGCGCGGCGCCTGTCGCCGCGTCACCGCGCCTTCGAGGGCATCGACGTCGTCGAGTACGTCAACGAGCGCACCGTCCAGGCGCTTCGCCGCGGTGGCCTGATCGGCGCGCTCGTCATCGCGATCTTGTCGGTGTCGGCATCTCGGCCACTGGCTCGCTCTTCCAGAGTGCCCTGAACGGCGTGCCGTTCGGCGTCGAGCGACCCGATCTTCCACCACGACATCGGCTTCTACATCTTCACGCTGCCGGCCTGGCAGGCCGTGTACGGTCTCGTCATGGGGGCGCTCATCGCCGGCCTGGTCGCGGCCGTCATCATCCACGGCGCCATGGGCGGGCTCGTCCTCACCCAGCAGCGCCCGGCCCAGACGTCCGAACAGCCCGAGTCGGCGCCACGCGGTCCGTTCGGGCGCCCCGGCGGCCCCTTCGCGCGCTGGCCCGGACAAGCCAACGTGAGCTTCGTCATCAGGCCCCGCAGCCAGTCCATCGCCCACCTCTCGGTGGTGCTCGGGCATCATCTTCGCGCTGGCCGGCACGGGCTACATCTTCAAGGCCTGGAACCTGCTGTTCGCGAGCGACGGCGTGGTGGCGGGGGCCGGCTACACCGACATCCACGCCGGCCTGCCCGGCATGCGCTTCATGATGATCTTCGGCTGGGCCCTGGGCGCGCTGCTCATCGCCAACGCGTTCTGGCGGCGGCGCTGGCGCTGGCCGCTGTACGGCATCGGCGGCTGGGTGGTCGCCCTGATCGTCGTCAGGGTCGTGTTTCCCGCCGTCGTGCAGTCGCTGATCGTGAGCCCGAACCAGCAGGGCAAGGAAGGGCCGTACATCGCGTACAACATCGCCGCGACGCGGGCCGCCTATGGCCTCGACAGGATCAGTCAGACCCAGTATCCGCTCACGGGCGATCTGAGCACCGCCAAGCTCGTCCTGAACAGCGGCACCGTCGGCAACATCCGTTTGTGGGACCAGAGCACTCTGCTCACGAGCTACGCCCAGCTGCAGCAGCTGCGCCCCTACTACCAGTTCACCACGGTGAGCATCGACCGCTACGACGTCAACGGCACCTACCGCGAGACCATGCTGGCCCCTCGCGAGCTGAACATCGCCGGTGTGCCGTCGCAGAGCTGGGTGAACCAGCACGTCATCTACACCCACGGCTTCGGGGCCGTGGTCTCGGCGGTCAATCAGGTCGCCTCCGACGGCTCGCCCGACTTTCTGGTGCAGGACGTGCCGCCGGTCGCCAGCGCCCCCGACGTCACGATCACCCAACCGCGCATCTACTACGGCCTGCTGGGCACCAACTACACGCTCGTCAAGACCACGACCGCCGAGTTCGACTACCCCGGCGGGCCCAGCTACCACTACACCGGCAGCGGCGGTATCCCCATCAACTCGTTCCTCAACAAGCTCGCCTTCTCGGTGCGCTTCGGCACCATCCGCTTCTTCACCAACACCGCGATCGGCAGTCAGAGCCGCATCATCATCCGCAACAACATCGTGGCGCGCCTGCACGCGGCCGCGCCGTTTCTGACCCTCGACCAGGACCCCTACATGGTGATCGTGGGCGGCAGGCTCTACTGGATCGCCGACGCCTACACGACGACCAACCGCTACCCCTACTCCCAGCCCGACGGCAGCATCAACTACATCCGTAACTCCGTGAAGGTCGTGATCGACGCCTTCAACGGCACCATGAAGTTCTACGTGGCCGACCCGACCGACCCCATCATCCGCACGTACGAGAAGATCTTCCCGGGCATGTTCACCCCGCTTTCGAGCATGCCCCAGGTGCTGCTCGCCCACATCCGCTACCCCCAGGACCTCTTCAGCGTGCAGTCCCAGATGTTCACGACCTACCACGTCACCCAGCCCGACGTGCTCTACAGCAAGAACAACCAGTGGGCGATCCCGACGGGCACCTCGCTGAGCGGCGCGACGGGTCAGATGGAGCCCTACTACGTGATCATGCGCCTGCCCGGCCAGGTCCGCGACGAGTTCGTGCAGATCCTGCCGTTCGTGCCCAACGGGCGCCCGAACATGATCGGCTGGCTGGCGGCCCAGTCCGACATGCCCAACTACGGCCGGGCGGTGAGCTTCGCCTTCCCCAGCAACGCCACGGTCTACGGCCCGACCCAGGTCGAAGCCGCCGTGAACCAGGACCCGACCGTCTCGCAGCAGCTCACGCTGTGGAACCAGCAGGGCTCGCACGTGATCATCGGCAACCTGCTGGTGATGCCCATCGCCGACTCCCTGCTCTACGTCGAGCCGCTCTACCTCCAGTCGACGACCACCCCGGTGCCCCAGCTCAAGCGGGTGATCGTCTTCTATCGGGCGAGTACCTCGGCGGGCGTGACCCTGATCGGCGGCCAGCAGATCGTGGCCATGCAGCCGACCCTGGCCGCGGCCCTCACGCAGATCTTCGGGGCGGCGCCTGCGGCCGCGGGGAGCGGCGCGGCTGCTGACCACGCCGACGGGGCCCGTCGGCGTCGTGTCGGCCCGCGTGAAGAGCCTGATCGCCCAGGCCAACAGCGAGTTCCAGGCCGCCCAGGCGGCCCTTAAGGCCGGCGATTTCTCGGGCTACGGCACGCAGATCAAGGCGCTCCAGTCCACGCTCAAGGCGCTGCAGGCCGCCAGGTAACGACCCCACCGGCGGCGGCCTCTCGGGCGCCGTCGGCGGTACCCCGTCACCCGCCGCCAACCCCCGCCGCCCTCGGACTCCTACGGCCCGGCTGCACAGGCCAGGGCCGCTGCGTGGCCTGTGACGGCTTCAGTGCGGGTCACCGCGCGCCGATGCTTCTCCCACCATGTCCTACCCGAAACTGTCACAGACGCCGAACGTCGTGCACTTACTCGACAGAAGCCCGATGCGGGATCGGCAGGCCGCGAGCCTCCCGTCGCCGAGCGACGAGGAGCTCCTGGAAGGATCGACCACATGTCCGGAGCAGTTCGTCACCTTCTACGATCGCCACGCTCGCGGGCTGCTCGGGTTCTTTGGCCGGCGGACCTACGACTCGCAAGTGGCGGCCGAGCTCACGGCCGAGACCTTCGCCCAGGCCTTCGCGGCTCGCAAGCGTTTTCGCAACCCCGGTCCGGGCTCGGCCACGGCCTGGCTGTACACGATCGCCCGTCGGCAGCTCAATCGCTTCATCCGGCGTCAGCGCGTCGAATCGCAGTGGCGGGAGCGGCTGGGCATGGAACCGCTCACGGTCGCGCCCGACGCGCTGGAGCGGGCCGAGGAGCTCATCGATCTCGAGAGGGTGCGTGACCAGGTGAGCACGGCGCTCGATGCCCTCAGCGGAGACGTTCGCGAAGCCGTCGTGCTGCGCGTCGTCCAGGGTCTGTCCTACCCGGACGCGGCGCGCCTCGCCGGCTGTCGTGAAGACCTCATGCGCCAGCGGGTGAGCCGTGGCCTCAAGCGTCTGGCGCGCGACCTCGCGGTCCTTCGTGACGACTCAAAGGAAGACGATGACCGGCGGGTTTGACGACTACCTCGACGATCTCCGCGGGCAGCTCGTCCGCTGTGCCGACCAGGCGGCTCCTGCACGCGCTGCGTCCCGCCCCGGCGCGCCGCGCGCCGCGCGCCGGCGCCTCGTGCGGTGGCCCGAGCCGCGCCGGACGCTGGCCTGGGCGGCCGTGCTCTCGGTCGGCGTCGCCGCGCTGGCCGCCGGTCTTCTGATGGTCGGCGGCAGGTCGTCGCCCCCCGCTTCCACGGACGGGCTGCTGGCCACGCCCGGCAATCAGATGCTGCCGGCTTACGTCGAGCCCGTCGTGCCGGGCCTCTCGGCCTCGCCCGCGGCGAGCGCCGGCCAGACGGCGGCGCAGCCGGGCTACGGCCTGGCGGCGATAGCTGCGGTCTCGGCGGCCGACGTCTGGGCGGTCGGGGCCCGCGGCGACGCCGGCGCCGGTGGGGTGCTCACCGGCCGGCAGGACCATTCGTTCGTCGTGCAGTACGACGGCGCGAGTTGGCGCGAGACGAGCGTCCCCGATGTCGGCCCCCTTACCGCGGTCGCGGCGACCGCCGACGGCGAGGCGTGGGCGCTCGGCCCCTCCGGGGCCATCCTGCACTGGGACGGCCGCCAGTGGACCTTGGCCGCGAGCGCGGCGCAGAACGGCGGCGCGGTGCTGCGCGGGCTCGCGGCGCTCGCCCCCGACGACGTCTGGGCCGTCGGCAGTTGCCAGGGCGCTCCCTTTGCCACCCACTGGAACGGCGCGACCTGGCAGACCAGCGCGCTGCCGGCGGCGCCCGGCGGCGGCAGCCTGAACGCGATCTCCGGCACCGCGGCCGACCTGTGGGCCGTGGGCGCCGCCGCCGACGCGACGCACGTCCTGACCCTGCGTTTCGACGGCACGACCTGGTCGTCCGTCCAGGACGTCGGCGTGAGCGACGGCGGCCTGCTGACGGTCGCCGCCATCGCCCCCAACGACGTCTGGGCCGGCGGCGACGCGCTGCTCCAGCACTACGACGGCAGCCAGTGGAGTGACGTCTCCGAGACGTTCAGCGGCGTGCACGAAGCGCTGGCCGCGCTCTCGCCGTCGAGCGTCTGGCTCGCCGGCGCCGGCGGCGTCGCTCACTGGGACGGCGCGGCCTGGCGACCCGTCTCCGTGCAGCAGATGGGCCTGTCGGCCGGCGCGGACGCGCAGTTCGCCGCGGTGAGCGCCCTGTCGCCCAGCGACGTCTGGGCCGCCGGCACCCTCGGCGCCGGCGGCGCCATGAGCACCCCACTGATCGTCCACTGGGACGGCGCCGCCTGGCGGCCGGTCGTCGACGCCGTGCGGGGTAGCTGAGACACTCGCGCGCACGCGAAGACGGCGCGACCCGGTCCACATAGCTTCCAGAACGGCTGAGCCCGCGAACCCGCCGCGCCCGTCCCGGCATCTGCCCGTTCGGAGTCGTCCGTACGGAGAGTCCGCCCGCGGTCTGTATAATCGGCGTTGGCCTTGTGGCCGGCGGTTCGGAGGGCGATTAGCTCAGGGGTAGAGCACCTGCCTTACAAGCAGGGAGTCGCTGGTTCAAATCCAGCATCGCCCACCAAGATAACTTCCTCCAAATTGGCATATTGTCTGGCGGCCCCTTGTGTTCTCTTCGTTGTAACGCCTTGACTGTCGGACCACCTGTCGGATAATCTCCCTGGGAGGCTGACGAAGGAGCCGCAGATGGCCATCATGCCAGTTAAGGGGCGCGACAACGTCTTCGACATAGTCATCTGGCTGCCGGCCACGGCCGAACGAGCTCGCCGTCGTGTGGCTCGCCGTGTCGCGGGCAAGCGCGCCGCCGAGAAGATGGAGCGCGAGCTGCTCGGCGCGCGGGACGCCGGTGAGTTCGAGGGCAAGCCGCAGCAGCCGGGACCCTTGACCTTGAGCGCCTACGCCGCCGGCTACCTCGCCTCGCGTGAGCACGAGGTCTCCGCCCGCACGATGCAGAGTTACCGCGACGCGCTGCGCTGGTGGGTCGAACCCACGCTCGGCGCACAAGCGATCGACTCCATCACGGTGACCGACGTGCGCGGCCTCTACGGCAAGCTCGCCGCCCGTGGCCTGTCGAGAAGCACGACCGACCAGGTGCACCGCGTCCTATCGATGGTGATGCGCGCCGCCTTCGAAGATGAGCGTATCGCCCGCAACCCCTGCCGGCGGGCACGACCACCCCGGAGAGTCGCAGCCGATGACGAGGCCGAGCGCGGCATCGAACCCGAGGAGTGCCGGCGCCTGCTGCGCGAGCTGGAAGGCACGCCGCTCTACGCGCCCTGCGTGCTGGCGGCCACGACCGGCCTGCGCCGCGGCGAACTGCTCGCCTTGCGCTGGCAGGACGTCGACCTGGAGGCCCGTGAGTTGCACGTGAGGGCGGCGCTCGAGCAGGTCAACGGTCGTGTCACCCGCCAGCGCCCCAAGACGACGCGCAGCCGCCGCACCGTGCCGCTGAGCCCAAAGGCCGTCGAGGCACTCAAGGCACATCGGGCGACGCAGAGCGAGTTCAAGCTCGCCCACCGCGACTTCTGGGAGAAGCCCGATCCCGGCCTTGTCTTTCCAGCCGTGCGCGTTACGCAGTCAGAGAACGCCGGCCGGCTGTGGACGCCGAGCGCCTTCACTCAGGCGCTGCGCAAGGCGCTTGCCCGCTTAAGCGAGCGCCGCCTGGCCGAGTTCGTCGCAGCCGGCGGCGAGGTCGGCGACTTCGAGCCGCTTGCACTCGGAGCGCACGACTTTCGCCACACGGCGGCCACCACGTGGCTGCGCGAGGGCGTGCGCGTCGAGGTCGTCAGCCGCTGGCTGGGGCATGCTAACTCGGCCATCACCATGCGCGTCTACAGCCACGTCGTCGCCGACGAGCGGCGCGAGGGCGTGGAGGCCGTCGACTCGCTACTCGGCTAGTTCGTCACATCAGTAGCGCCGGAAGTGAACCTCTAGCCGCGCAGGCACGGCGGCGCGAAGCTGCGTCACTCGGATGCCCGTGGCGTGCACCACACCGCACTTGTCGCACCGCAGGCGACACGTACCGTCGTGGCCGATTCCGTCGAGCCAGACGTCATCTTCTGTGCCGCACCACTGGCACTTGAAGAGGCAGTCGCTGGGCTCGCTCACGTCGGGATCGGCCGCGCCCAGCCACGCCTCGGCCGCGTCGAGGCTCATGGCAAAAGGCTGACCTACGCCATCGATGGGTGCGCCTGTATGCCCATGCACGAGCATATAGCGACCGAAGTCGGATGCCCCGGGATCTCGCCGGCGCGACTTCACGAGTCGCAGCCCTCGCCTCTTCGCTTGGCGTCTGAGCAGGTTCTCGCGGACCTTGTCACTGCCCATCAGTGGCCCACCCCCTTGTCGCCTTCTGGCGTGTTCCAGAAAGTGTACCGGAATGCCGGAAAGTATGCCGTAAGGGGGGAGGATCCTTGTGAACCTCGCGAAACGGCCTAGAATCGCTACTCAAGCACAAAGAAAGCGCCCCCCGCTCGGCCAAGACCAGAGGGCGCCACAGCCACGGAGGACTGCATGCCTACAGTACCCCCTGCCCACCCATCGGGC
>CAWKEZ010000099.1:0-11030 GCA_963848545.1 uncultured Thermoleophilia bacterium | reverse complement strand
TGAAGCAGATGAATACGGACACCACAACGTACGTTATGATGTGGCTGATGTCGGCGATAGCGACCACCAAGACCACAGTTCCAGGAACGTTCGCCAATCCGCTCCAATGATTGCTCATAGCGCCTCCCACAGCTTGGACACCAACCTGGGCGACGATTCCAGTCATAGCGTATCGTGCTGAGTGTGCCTTCGAACTTGGAGTTTTTGTCCCTTCACCCGGTTCCTAGCCCAACGGAGCTCGGGGCCATTACAAACATCTCATGATTAGTCTCAGTCCAATCGCGTACTCTCGGCCGGAATTAGAGGACGCTGTTGCGTGCATTCGGCGGCGTAAATTTCAGACTCCAGTCCGCCGGATGCGGTCGCGGCGGGAACCCCTGCGCGTCTTTGGGTGTGTCATCATCTACCGACGAAGGAGGAAAGATGGGCCAACTACCTTTGCAGACAATTCCAGTGGTGATTCGTTTGCGCTGACTTTTTGGTTCATCTCTCTCACGTCTTACTTAGGCTAACCTAAGTCAATCGCTGGAATAAAAACATTTAGGAGCACCTAAGTCATTCCGCTTCAACAAAACACATCAAACATCTTAATCAAAACTTATATCACAATCAAGATCACTCTACATATTGATGCTAATGTGCATCTCAGAAAGCGTCGAAGAATACTTAGAAACACTCTGGAAATCAGAAGAGCAAGGAGAAAAAATTACCCACTTGACTTGGATAGCTGACCATCTGGGCGTAGCGGCGCCAAGCGCTCTGGACACCGCCTATCCACAGCAGCGTGATCACCATGCAGGGCCAGACGGCGGCCATCATCTTGCGGGGCGTGAGCGCCGGTCACGTGCCCTTCGTAGGGAGCTACGAGTCGCTCGTCATGGTCGCGTGGTCGATCGTCCTCGTGTGGCACGTGCTGGAGTCGTTCACTAGGATCAGGGCCGTAGGGCTTTACGTGCTGCCCGTGGTTCTCGTCTTGCTCACCGCGGCCTGGATCACGTACCGACCGCCGGCCGGGCTCGCCCCCGCACTGCGCAGCGACGTGGTTGTGCTCCATGTGTCGGTGATCCTGGTGGCCATCGGCTGCCTGTACGTGGCCGGGGGGGCGGCCATCATCTACCTGGTCGAGGACGCCATGCTGCATCGTGGCAAGGCCGGCAGCGTGCTCGGCCGTCTGCCCTCATTGGGCGCCCTCGAGAAGCTCGTCTACCACGCCACGCTGCTGGGCCTGCCGTTCCTCACCGCCGGCATGCTCGCCGGCGTTATCCGCGCCGTCACGTACGGCGTGCCGCACTGGTGGATGGATCCCACCGTCCTGCTCTCGCTGGCGGCCTGGGCGGTCTACGCGACCCTGCTGTGGGGCCGCACGCGTGCCGACTGGATCGGCAGCCGCATCGCTTGGCTCGCCGTGTGCGGCCTCCTGGTGATGATGGCCATCCGCTTCGGCGCCGTACCGTACTTGAGCAGTTTCCACAAGTACGGGGGTTAACCTGATGCTCGTCGTCGTTACCGGCATATCCCACAAGACCGCCGCGCTCGAGCTGCGCGAACGACTTGCACTCGACGAGGAGGCCATCCTACGGGTGCAGCGGGAGCTGCTGGACGCCGGCGGTGTCGGCGAGGCCGTGGCCCTGAGCACCTGCAACCGCACCGAGCTCTACATGTACGGTCACGATTCGCTCGCCGCCCGCCAGGCGGCGGTGGTCGCTCTGGCGGGGTGCGCGGGGGTGAAGGCCGGCGAGCTGGAGCCCAGCCTGTACAGCTACTCCGGCGACGGCGCCATTGCCCACCTCTTCCGGGTGACGTCGAGCCTCGATTCGATGGTTGTCGGCGAGGCGCAGATCGTGGCCCAGGTGAAGGCTGCCTACCAGCAGGCCTACGAGGGCGGGTGCACCAGCGTCGTGTTCAACAGGCTGTTTCGCCACGCGCTCGAGGTGGGCAAGAGGGTGCGCACCGAGACGGCCATCGGCGAGCGGCCGGTGAGCGTGAGCTCGGCCGCCGTGGAGCTGGCCCTGCAGGTGTTCGGCAAGCTCAAGGGCCGTACGGTGCTCGTGGTAGGCGCCGGCGAGACCAGCGAGCTCACGGCGACGCACCTCAAGGCGCACGGCATCGACAGGATCCTGGTCGCCAATCGCAGCCTCGACGCGGCGCAGGCGCTGGCGCGCGGCGTGGGCGCGGTAGCCGTGCCCTTCGAGGAGCTCGAAGATCACCTGGCCGCCGCCGACATCGTCGTGAGCTCCACGGCCGCGCCGAACTACGTGATCACGCGCGAGCAGGTGGAGGGTGCTCTGCGGCACCGCCGTCACCGGCCCATCTTCTTCATCGACATCGCCGTGCCGCGCGACCTCGATCCCGAGATCAATCACGTGCGCAACGCGTACCTCTACGACATCGACGATCTGCAAAGCGTGGTAGACCAGAACCGCAGGGCGCGAGAGAAGGAGGCGCAACACGCCGAACGCATCGTCCAGGAAGAGCTGGACAACGTGAACGACTGGCTGCGCAGCCTCGAGGTGGTGCCGACGATCGCCGTGTTGCGGGAGTCGCTGGAGCAGATCCGCCGGGCCGAGCTGGAACGGCTGGGCACCAAGATCAGCGACCTGAGCGACGCGCAGCGTGCCCAGGTGGAGCAGCTGACCACGAGCATTGTGAACAAGATCCTTCACGTCCCGACCGTGAGGATGAAGGAGCTCGCCGGACGCGAGGAGTGTTGTCTGTACATGGACGCGGTGCGCACGCTGTTCGATCTGGACGGCCAGTCCCTGGGCGCCGACGCCGACGCCGGCGCGGCGAGCGACGTGGGCGCGGCCGAGGACGGCGCCGGCGCGACGGTGCACCGGCTGCCCGGCACCGGCACCGACGACGCTTGAGCGAAGCGCTGCGCATAGGATCGCGCGGCAGCACACTGGCCCTGGTGCAGAGCGAGTGGGTGCGCGCCGAGCTGCAACGACGCCACCCGGGCCTGCGGGTAGAGGTCGTGGTGATCCACACGAAGGGCGACAAGCGGCTCGAGTCGCCGCTCGCCATGATCGGCGACAAAGGCCTCTTCGTCAAAGAGCTCGAGGCGGCCCTGCTGGACGGCCGTGCCGACCTGGCGGTGCACTCGGCCAAAGACATGCCCACGGCCGTCCCCGACGGCCTCACGCTGGCCGCCTTCACGGCCCGCGAAGACGTGCGCGACGTGTTTGTGGCCGGCGCCCTTGGGGCGCCGTCGCCGGTGCCGGACGGCGGCGCGGCCGGCGAGCGGCCGCGCACGCCGGCCGACCTGCCGGAAGGCGCCGTGGTGGGCAGCTCGAGCCTGCGTCGCAGGTCGCAGCTCCTGGCCCTGCGTCCCGACCTGCGGCTGGTCGACATCCGCGGCAACGTGCAGACGAGACTGCGCCGGGTGGACGAACAGGGCATGGCCGGCACCGTCCTCGCGGCCGCCGGCCTGGCCCGGCTGGGCCTCGGCGACCAGGTCGCCTTCGTCTTCAGCCTGGACGCCATGCTGCCGGCCGTGGGCCAGGGCGCTTTGGCCATCGAGATCCGTGAGGGCGACCTGCGCGTTCAGAGCCTGGCAGCGCCGTTGGCCCACTGCGCGAGCACGCTGGCGGTGCGCGCCGAGCGCAGCCTCATGCGCGTGCTCGAGGGCGGCTGCCAGGTGCCCATCGCCGCCCTTGCCGAGCTCGTCGGCGGCGCCGGCGCTACTGCGGGTGGGGCCGCCAGCGGAGGTGCTGAGCGCTTGCGGCTGCGGGCCTTCGTGGGCTCCACCGACGGTCGCGACTGCCTGCGCGACGAGCTCAGCGGGCCGGCCGAAGACCCCGAGGCGCTCGGGGAGGCGCTCGCCGCGCGTCTGCGCGCCGCCGGCGTGGGGCGCATCCTCGCCGGGGTGCGCGGGGAAGGGTCGGAGTGACCGCGGCGCGGCCGCTGCGCGGCCGGACAGTGGTGGTCACCCGTCCCCGCGAGCAGGCCGCCTCGCTGGCTCAGCCGTTGACGCGTCTCGGCGCGGACGTCCTGCTGGTGCCCACTATCCGCATCGCGGCGCGGGCCGTGGATCGGCAGGTGCGCGATGTAGTGAGGCGCTTGGAGGAGTACGCGTTGGTGGTGTTCACCAGCGCCAACGGCGTGCGCGCCTTCTTCGGCCAGGTGGAGGAGATACGTGGCGGGCCGGCGGGGCCGGCGCTGGGTGGGGTGTTGACCGCCGCCGTGGGGCCGGCCACGGCGGCGGCCCTGGAACGGCGCGGCGTGGCCCTCGACATTGTGGCCGAAGAGTACGTCGCGGAGGGTTTAGTGCGTGCCCTGAGGGCCGCGGCGTGGTGCCGGCCGGCGCGCGCGTGCTCGTCCCGCAGGCCGGCCAGGCGCGCGACGCAGTGGCCGCGGCGTTGCGCGCAGGGGGTGCCCATGTGGATGTGCTTAGGGTGTACGACACGCTCCCCGTCGCGGGCCTGACGGTGCCTGGTGAGCGCATCGCGAGGGCTGACTTCATCACCTTCGCCTCGGGCAGCGCCGCTCGCCGTTTCGTGGAGCTCATGGAGGCGGAGGCCGGCGCGGCGCCTGCCGGCGGGTCTCTCGCCGAGCGGCTCGCCGGCGTCGTCTGTTTGCTCCATCGGGCCACAGACCAGCGTCATCCTGCGTCGATTGGGCCTGCCAGTGGCGGTCGAGGCGGCGGAGCACACCTCCGCCGGTTTGGTGGACGCGATCGTCACGTTCTGTACCTCGGCCTGACGCAACGGTTTCGTCAGTCACGTACCAGGGCATTCGCACTCACGAGTCGGGCAGCTGCGGTTGGCTGCCGCGGAGCGCTCGCGCGGCTTCGCCGGCCGCACCGCCGTCGGTTCTCGGTTCTGGCACCGCGCAAGGGGCCCGTCATGGCGCGGAAGATGAGATCTGAGGGCGAGGCCGGCGCGCGCGCCGCGGCGCCGTGCGCAAAACAACGCACCTGTCACAGCAAGACGAAGCAGAACACACTGCCCTCGAAATACGGTACCGCGCGCTTCTCGAGCACGTGCCCAGGCCGTGTTCCATGTTGATGAAAGCGGCGTACCCGTTAGACTGCAACCGCCAAGATGGGGTTGCTACGGGACGCCCCACGAGCGCCTTGTGGGCGAGCTCCCCGAGGAGTCCTGGGCGAGCGCCGAGGTAGTGCTCGCCCCAGGAGAGGGCGTTGTGCGGCGAGACGGTGAACTGGGAGGCCACGCATCGTGCGCCGGGCAGCAACCACGACGTGGACCTTGCCGGAGCGGCGGCGCCGCTCGCGGACGGCGACGGTCGGGTGGTGGGCGGCATTAGCGTGGTGTCCGACGTTACGGAGCGCCACCACGCCGCCGCCATGGTGGAGCACCTCGCGTTGCACGATCCGCTCACCGACCTGGCCAACCGGGCGCTGTTCCACGATCGCCTCGGTCAGGCGCTCGAGGGCTCCAGACGTGCCAAGACCAAGGTTGCCGTGGCCGTTATCAACCTGGACGAGTTCAAGAGCGTGAACGACGCTGCTCGCGTCAGAGGCCGCCAACCGGCTCCTGCAGGCGGTGGCCAAGCGCTGAGCAAGATCCTGCGCGGCGGTGACACCCTTGCCGGACCGGCGGAGACGAGCTCGCGCTGATCATGCCCAACGTGCGCGACATCGCCGACAGCCTGGCGGTGGCCGAAAAGATCGTGCGGGCGTTCCGGCTGCCCTGGCGCGTGGGGAGGGAGCGCATCAGGGTGACGGCCAGCGTCGGGTTCGCACGCTTCCCCGACGACTACGCCGGCGAGCGCAGGCTTTGCTGGCCGCCGCCGACAATGCCATGCGGCGCGCCAAGGAGCTGGGGCGTGACTGCTACCAGTTCTCCGACCCCGCGGTGAGCTCGCGAGCTGCGGAACGGCTGCGGCAGCTCGGCGAGCTGCGCTTGGCGCTCGCCCGCAAGCAGTTCGTGGTGCACTGCCAGCCGCAGGTGGACCTGCGCGACGGCCGCGTCGTGGGCGTCGAAGCACTGGTCCGCTGCGCGGACGCCCTGCTCGCGGCCTAGTGCCTCCGGCGAATTCATCCCCGTGGCCGAGGAGACCGGCCCTTCCTCGGCCCCATCGGGGAGTGGGTGATGCGCACGGCCTGTCGCCAGGCGGCGGTGTGGCGAGAACGTTAGGCGACCTGCCGGCTCGCCGTGAACATGTCCACCGCGAGCGCTGCGTCGAGCCGCTCCGCCCTGGTCTTCAGCGGTGCGCGAGGCGCTGGCCGGCAGCGGGCTGCCGGCGGAGCGCCTCGAGATCGAGCTCACCGCCAGACGGCGATCATGGCCGATGCCGAGCTTGCGGCGCGCCATACCGGTCAGCTTCACGACCTCGGCGTGACGCTGGCTTTGGACGATTTCGGCACCGGGTTCTCGTCGCTGAAGCATCTGCAGTGCTGCCCATCGACCGCGTCAAGATCGACCGCTCGTTCATCGCGCACGCCGAACGCGACGAGAGCGCCCGCGCGATCGTGAAGACGGTTACCTATCTGGGCGGCATCATGGGCTTGCCGATCGTCGCGGAGGGCGTTGAGACCGAGAGCCAGCTGCGCTTCCTGCAGGATCTGGGGTGCGACGAGGCGCAGGGCTACCTGTTCGCCCGGCCCCTGCCCGCCGGGGAGTGCGAAGAGGTCTTCGCCGATAGTGGTGCCCTCAAGGGGTTGATCGTGCCCAAGGGCGGTCGGCGGCCCGGGGCCTGCAGGGGTCGCGTAGGCCGGTCTTTTGTGAACCGCGCCCCCCTGAACCTCGCAGCGTTGCCGACTGTTGCGCTCACCGGCGCAACGTCGTAGGTTGCGGCCATGGTCAGAGCCATATGCTTCTCGAGCGACTACGGCTACGCCGACGATTTCGCCGGCGTGTGCCGCGGTGTGATCGCGCGCCTCGCGCCGGAGGTGCCCGTGATCGACGTCACGCACGGGCTGCCGGAGCGTAACGTGATGGCCGGGGCCCTGATACTGCGTAATACGCTACCGTACATGCCGGACGGCGCGGTGCACCTCTCAGTGGTCGACCCCGGCGTGGGCGGTCCCAGGCGCCCGGTGGCCTTGCGCAGTGGAGACGACCGGCTCTTCGTGGGTCCCGACAACGGGCTGCTCACCATGGCGGCCGACGCCGACGGCGGCGTGGCCGAGGCGTATCTGCTCTCCAACGAGGAGCTCTGGCTCTCGCCGCTCTCCGCCACGTTTCACGGTCGCGACGTCTTCGCACCGGTGGCCGCCAGGCTGGCCGCCGGGCTCGCGCTTAGGGCCGTGGGCCTGGAGATCGACCCTGTCGGGCTCGAGCGTATCGCCGTGCCCGAGTTGCGCCGCACGCGGGCCGGCATCTTCGCCACTGCCATGCTGGTGGATCGTTTCGGCAACGTGGCGCTGAACTTGCGTGCCAAGCAGCTCGAGGCAGCCGACCTGGGCGAGACGCTGGAGCTCGTCACCGGCGGGGAACGCTACCTGGCGCGCGTCGCCAAGACGTTCTCGGCGGTGCGTCCCAGCGACATCGTGATCCTGGTCGACAGCTACGGCCAGGTGGAGGTGGCGGTGAACGCCGGGTCGGCCTCCGAGGTGCTGGCCCTCGAGGTCGGCGACGAGGTGCTGCTGCAGCGGGTAGGCCGCAGCCGCAGGATCGCGCCTCGGGCGGGCCGCTAGCTCGCCAGGCACCGGGCCAGGCGCCGGGCCGGACGCTTGGCCGCGTGCCTGCACCGGCCACGCGTCTTGCATCGCCAGGCGCCATTGGCTATAGTTCCCTTCGCGCGTCCGCATGGGACGCGCTTTCTGACAGCGGAGCAAGTGAGCGCATGAAGACCTACGTCGCCAAGCCCTCCACCATTGAGAAGAAGTGGTATGTCGTCGATGCGTCCGGCCACACTCTCGGCCGCCTCGCTACCGTCGTTGCCGACTGCCTACGCGGCAAGCGCAAGGCGATCTACACGCCCAACATCGATACAGGCGACTTTGTCGTCGTCGTCAACGCCGACAAGATCGTCGTTACGGGCCACAAGCCCGAGCAGAAGATGTACTACCGCCACTCGGGGTATCCCGGCGGCATCAAGAGCGAGTCGTACGCCAAGCTGCTCGCCCGCCGGCCCGAAGAGATCGTGCGCCACGCGGTGCGCGGCATGTTGCCGCACACCAAGCTCGGGCGCGCTCAGCTCCGCAAGCTCAAGATCTACGCCGGCGCGGAGCATCACCACGAGGCGCAACAGCCCGAAGTGCTCGAGATCAAGGAGTAAGGCGTGCCAGATGTAGTGACCTACCGCGCCACCGGTAAACGCAAGACCAGCGTCGCCCGCGTGATCCTCACCCCGGGTGTCGGCAAGGTCGTCATCAACAACCGCGAGATCGACGCCTACTTCGGCCGCAAGGTACTTGAGACCATTGCCTTGATGCCGTTCGAGACCACGCGCACCGGCGGCAAGTTCGACGTCGCGGCCAACGTGCACGGCGGCGGCATCTCGGCTCAGGCGGGGGCCGTACGGCACGGCATCGCCCGCGCCCTCTGCGAGGCCGACGAGAATCTGCGCACGCCGCTCAAGCGGGCGGGCTTCCTCACTCGCGACGACCGTCAGGTCGAGCGCAAGAAGGCCGGTTTCCACAAGGCCCGCAAGAAGCCGCAGTTCAGCAAGCGCTAACGCACGGCACAACGCGAACCAACTCCGACGGGCTGCCCACGGGCGGCCCGTCGTCGTTAAGCACCGCGACGCCCTCGGCGCAGGGGCAGCGTGCCCCCAGGGGGCGCTCACTCCGTTCGCTCGACTCGGCACGCAGGCCGCCGTTCGGCAGGTTTTTGACGAATGCGGCCGTGCCGCAATCGTCAACCCCTGGACTCGGCAGCGGCCGCCTCGCAAGCCCCTGCGGGCGCGCTGCCCCTGCGTCGAGGGCTCGGTTTGCGTTGGCCGAGTCGCGCGTGCGCGGCCTCGGGGGTCGGGCGCGACCAATCGCACGTCGGCGCGGCCTCAGGAGACCCGGCGCGGCGAAGCGCCTCCGGCGCGGCGAAGCGCCTCCCGGCGCGCCGCGCTGAGGGCGCGGCTAGCGTCAGCCGATCCGGGCGTCAGCGGGACGCGGCTTGAGCGGCCGCATTGCGGAGCTGCACGGCGAGGCCGGCGGCGAAGTAGGCGAGCCAACCGGTGACGTCGGCGCCCTCCTCGTTGCCGAGACGCACGGCATGGTAGTAGGCTGGCCGGTTGCCGTCGTAGTACTCGCTGATCGTCATGAGTCGCGCGGGGTCGTAGCCGGCTCGGTACAGGCACAGTGTGGAGAGCAGCCGGCCCGAGCGCCCGTTGCCGTCGAGGAACGGATGGATGCGCACCAGCTCGAGCTGAGCCAGCCCCGCGACGATCACCGGATGGGTGTCGCCGGGGTCGGCCAGCCAAGCGACCAGGTCGGCCATCAGGTGGCGCAGCTCGCCCGGCGGTGGAGGCGTGTACAGGTTGGCACCGGTCGCCGTATGCACCAGGTGGATCTGCACCCTGCGGTACCTGCCCGGCAGCGCCACGCCGCCGCGCACGCCGCTCATCAAACGGTGGTGGAGCTTGCGGAGCAGCGCCTCGCTGATCGGCTTGCCGCTCTGGAAATGAGCCACCATGACCGCGCACGCGTCGGCGTAATTGAGGAGCTCGCGCGCATCGTGGCCGATTGCCTGCGCCGGCCACTCGCCGGCGAGGAGCCTGTCCACCTCGTCGAGAGAGAGCTGCGACCCTTCGATGCGGGTGGTGTGGTAGGCCTCGCGAGCCAAGGCTCGGCGGCGCAGTGTCGCGAGCCTGTCGGCAGGCAGCTCCTCGGCGGAGAGGGAGTCGCGGGCCGTCTCAATGCGTGCG
Organism: uncultured Thermoleophilia bacterium; assembly: GCA_963848545.1. Taxonomy (GTDB): domain Bacteria; phylum Actinomycetota; class Thermoleophilia; order UBA2241; family UBA2241; genus CAIXSE01. The sequence continues at coordinate 1,262 of CAWKEZ010000099.1, read as the reverse complement.
AGTGCGGCCGCGATGCGGGCAGTGACCGTGTAGCGAGGCTGGTAAGTCATTACCCTCGGTTCGCCTGCCCTCGGCCGAATCCCTTCCGCGGCTGCCCTGCAACGGCGCGCGCCGCGGTGAGCAGGGTCGCGGCCCCCGACGCCACGATGCGCATCAGCCACGCGATCCCCACGTTCTACCTGAACGGGAACCTGGTTCACTTCGGGCTAGTCGAGGCACATCGGCTTCTACCCGACGAGCAGTGGGATCGAGGCGTTCAAGGAGGAGCTCAAATCCTACAAGAGCGCCAAAGGCTCGGTGCAGTTCCCCCTCGGTCAGCCGCCACCCACCGACCTGATCCGACGCGTCGTCGAGTTCAGGGTCACGGAGAACACCGCCGAAGTCTCGCAGAGGCGGCGGCACGTCTGATTGGGTAGCTGGCTCCTACTCCTTGCCGGAGGTCATCCAAGCCCCCAAGAAGCACACAACGCCTACGACGAAGGCCACCAGGCCGTGCTTCAAGTGCTTATGGGCAGAGCCGGCGAGATGACCCGGGAAGAAGCTGGGCAGGGATCTGGCAGGTGTCACCCAGTAGTAGACGGCGATCGCGACCAGCGCGATACCGACGACGATGAACAGGACCATGAGGGTCTTCCGTCTGCTCATGCGCAACTTTCTCCTTGGCTCGATCTTCTCCACGAGGGCTACGTCTTGCACAAGCGCTCCAGCGGCGGGATGCCCGCGAGGTGATTTGAGGGGTGGCGTCACGTCCCGTGGCTCAGCAGCCGTGCAAGTCGGAGGTAGCCTATACCTAAGCGTTCCGGTATCCCTCCCGGCGCTCCGACAGAGGCTAGCTGAGGCTTGCCCAGGGCGTACTTGCTTTGTCGGCGCATTGGCACGCTTCGCGCTGCAACCGCACTCTGGCGGACGCTCGTTCGGCGTTTCACCTAACGGCCGAGAACAATGTCGATGCCGAGAAGCACGAGCTCGAGCTTCTTGGCGGGCAGCGCTCCGACGCGCTCCGTGAGCGCCGACCTATCGAGAGTGACGACCTGGGAAACGTTGGCGACCGAGTCTTTGGGTAGGCCGGTCGCCTTGGCGGTGAGGAGGACGTTGCCGGGGGCCTCGGCCCAGCGTAGGTTGCTGGTGAGCGCGACACACACCGCGGTGGCGATGCGGCTGCGGTTGAAGGCATTGCCCTGAATCACCACGACCGGTCGCCGAAAGCCGGGCTCGTAGGCGCTGGGCTCCACAAGGTCCGCCCACCACACGTCGCCCTGAGC
>CAWKEZ010000098.1:0-10578 GCA_963848545.1 uncultured Thermoleophilia bacterium | reverse complement strand
CAAGTGTATGCGCTGGGCGCGGCGTCTCGCCAGCATGACGGCGGCCCTCCGGCTTGGCAGACGGGGGCGAGGAGCGGGTCGGCGCGCCGGCAGGGCGACCGACCCGACGGGCACCACGGTGACGGTCACGGTGGAAACCAGTCACCCATGGTGTGTTCGACTATGGTTTGACTACGCGCGGGCCCAAGACGCATCGGCGGTCGGGCCGCTCACTTCGTTCACCGTGAAGTAGGCTGTCTCAGCCCTCACAGCCGCCGCGTCCTTCTCGAAGCGCATCTTGCACATCGCGTACTCCTCCGGCACGGCGATGGGGTAGTTGCCGTCGAAGCAGGCGCGGCAGAACTGGTTCTGGGGCAGGCCGGTGCTGGCCTGCAGGCCGTCGAGCGTGAGGTAGTGCAGGCTGGTGGCGTGCTTTCTGGCGCACGCCGTCGACGCTCAGGTTGGCGGCGACGAGCTCGGCGCGGCATCATGCCGAACACGTTGCGCGTTGCGTTGCATACCCCGGCGATGTTCTGCAGCGAGCCGTTGGGGTTGGCGCTGGCGGTCACGGCGCCGGCGGCGGCGGCGTAGCGCAGCACGATCTGCCGATTGGCCTTCATGGTGGCCAGGGTGGCGGCGTCGACGGTGTAGTTGCCCTCGTTGTGCTTGACCACGATGCGCAGCAGGTCGCCCTGGGCGCAGGTGCTGGTGAAGGGCGTGTCGTCGGCCTCAACCAGGAGGTTCACGTAGCGGCAGACGAACTTGAGGCCGGTGTTGCGCAGCAGCGCTCCGGGCAGGAGGCCGGCCTCGATGAGGATCTGAAAGCCGTTGCAGATGCCCATCACCAGGCCGCCGTCGGCGGCGAAGTCGGCGATGGACTGCATGATGGGGCTGAAGCGGGCGATGGCGCCGCAGCGCAGGTAATCGCCATAACTGAAGCCGCCGGGGATGAGGATGCCGTCGACGCCCTGCAGATCTGTGTCTTTGTGCCAGAGGTAGACGGGCTCGGCGCCGGCGACGCTCGGTGTTTATGCCGGGGAAGACGGCGACGCCGAGGCGCACGCGTGGTTGGGCGGACATGAGCGCCGTCACCCCTCGTCGAGCTCGAAGGTGAAGTCTTCGATGATCGGGTTGGCGAGCAGCTTACGGCACATGTCGTCTACCTGGGCGCGGGCCTGGTCGACGCTGGCGCCCGCCGACGTGTCGAGTTTGAGCTCGATGAACTTGCCAATGCGCACCTCGCTCACGCCCTGGAAACCGAGCGCCGGCAGGGCGCGCTCTACGGTGGCGCCTTGGGGATCGAGGATGCCCTGCTTAGGGGTGACATAGACGCGAACGTTCATCGGCTCACCTGTCCGGAGAGGATGGTCTGGGAACACGTCCAGTCTACGTGTTTGGGACTACGTGTGCATAATGAGGCTCAGCGGCCCAAGGCCGCTGAGCAGATGCGATCCACCTGCGGTGATCGCACGTGTCGACACGGCGACGCCATGCTCCTGCCGTCGCCCGGCTACCAGGTGCTACGAGTGTCAGCCGCCCAAGGCCGCTGAGCAGATGCGATCCACCTGCGGTGATCGCACGTGTCGACACGGCGACGCCGTGCTCCTGCCGTCGCCGGGCTACCAGGGGCGGCCAATGAGGCTCAGCGGCCCAGGGCCGCTGAGCAGATGCGATCCACCTGCGGTGATCGCACGTGTCGACACGGCGACGCCGTGCTTCTGCCGTCGCCGGGCTAACAGGTGCGGCCAATGAGGCTCAGCAGCCCAGGGCCGCTGAGCAGATGCGATCCACCTGCGGTGATCGCACGTGTCGACACGGCGACGCCGTTGCTTCTGCCGTCGCCGTGCTAACAGGTGCGGCCACCGCAGGTGAGCCGCATGTGCTCATCGCCCTTGGGGCGATGAGCCTCATCATGCACACGAAGTCGCTTAGGCTGCCTTGCGTCCGGCTTCCGGGGCCCGCTTGCGCAAGTGCTCGCCGATCTCGTCGGTCTGCTTCTTGAACGCCTCCAGGTCGGTGCCGAGGCTGTGGATGTAGGTGCTGTACATGGCCGTGTCGCTGGCCATGCGGGCGGCCTCTTCGAGCTGCTCGTCCGTGGTGCCCATCATCTGCGTGGCGCTGCGATGAAAGTACGTGCAGTACGGGCAGTGGATGGCGGCCGCGACCGCGTAGCCGATGAGGTGCTTCTCACGGGAGGTCAGCAGGGTGTCGGCGAGCTGGAATTGCTTGAACTCGTCCCAAGCACGCTCCAGGGTAACGTCGGGCATCGCGGCGAAGAAGTCGGGCACCTGCCCGAGGGTGGCGGTGATCTCGTCCTCTATGTCTCTGCGGCTCATGGGAACCTCCACGCCGGGGGAACCGGCGGTTGGATTAGGAATCGTGTGCAATGACACTCCAATGGCCCTGAACACGTCGGCGCAAACCGTTGGCTGCAAGGGCGCAAATCAACCCGTGGGCTGATGTCTGCAGGGGCCGGCGGCCCTATGCTTGGTGAGCCACGAACGCCGACGGCGCAGGCGCCTGCGGGCGCCCCGCGGGGCTCAGGGCGGCCGGGCTCGCGATGTCGAGCTCTTTGCGGACCCTGGAGGCGTGGCGGTGGTTCTCGATGGTCTTCCCTTCACTCGCGGCGAGTGTGGCGTGACTGTGCCGGCTTGCCCCTCCCCAACGGACGACGACGGCCACCCGCGGCCCGCCGGCCGGGTTTGTGCGGATGTGGTCGAAGCAGACCCGTTGCTGCGCCTGCATGCCGTTGCCGCGGCGCGCGCTCTGGGGTACTCAGTCGACGACGAAGTGGGCGGCGGGCAGGCAGGGCCCCGGCCTCCCGCCGCCCGCTTCGTCGGCCTCGACTGTCTCGGTCTCTGCACGCGCTGCGCAGCGGTGGGTGCCACGGCTGCCCGGCACAGGCGGGAGCCCCTGGGCCGGCGGCACTGCGTGTCGCCGGCCCCTGCACACGGCGCGGCGCCCGGCGTCGGCGACGGAGGGATAGCGAGCCTCACCTGTCGAGGCGCGCCAACCCATCCACCCGGCGGCGGCACGCGCGTGCTGGTCATCGGCTACTGTGCCGGTCCTCCGGTATTGGCAGCGGTGCACCGTCTGCACCGCTGCACCAACCTCGTGCTGGAGCTCCGTGCGGTTCAGGGGGCGCCGCGCTTTGTGCATGCGCCGTCCGCCAGCGCAACGGCCGCGCTGCTGGCCGGCGATCTCTCGGCGCGCGAGGCCGACGTACTGCTACTCGTGCTGGGCGGCTTCAGCACCGAGGGCATCGCGGCCCAGCTCTGCATTTCGCTGGCCACCGCACGCAGTCATTGCCGCGCCGTGCTGCGCAAGTGCGCCGCGGCCGACCGCCGCTCGCTCTGCGCACGGCTGCTCGGCGCCGGCGCCGGTGCCTATGTGGCGCCGGTGGTTTCGCCGGGGGTTTCGCAGGGGTTGCCGCCGGAGCTGCCGCCGGCCATCGTGCCGTTCCGCGATGGGTGCTCGCCGTGAGGCGTCTCGCGCCACGGGCGTGGTCGCCGTCCGTGCGAAGTTTGCCGAGTAATCCACCGTGGTCAAGGACCGCCTGTTTTGCACATACTTGGGCCTCGGCCTAGAACGGCGCTAGCACGCCAACGGGAGTGCGAGCCTATGAGCATCGACATCGCCAAGGTGTGCGCCCTAGAGGGCACGACCGGAGTGGCTGTCTGATGGAGATGCGCCTGAAGGTGCTGTCGCACGACGAAAGGGCGCAGGTCCACGAACGCACCCTCGGCGTGCTGGCGCGCACCGGCATGCGCGTCGACACGGCCGAAGGTCGCCGGCTCCTGGCCGAGGCCGGCGCCCAGGTGGACGAGTCCACACGGCGCGTCAGGTTCCCCGAGGAGCTGGTAGAGCGCTGCCTGGCCGCCACCACCCGGCGCTGCACGCTCGGCGGCCGCAGGCCGGGATGGCAGTTTGGCCTCAACGAGGGCCGCTTCACGCTGCTCGCCGACGGCGGGGCCACGGCCGTTTTCGACGCGAAGATTGGCCGGCGTCGCCCCACCACGCGTCAGGACTGGCGCGACGCCACTCGCCTCCACGACGCTCTCGACGATGTGGGTCTCTACTGGTGCGCCACCGACTACGCGCCCGACCATGAGGGGCCGGCCGGGTTCGTGCGCTACTACAACGACGTCTTTGCCACCTTCAGCAAGCACGTGCAGGACTCGTTCGGCGTGCCCGCGCTGGCGCCGTGGCTCAAGGAGATCCTGGATATCGTCTTCGGCGGTCGCGAGGCCGTGCGCGAGTGCCACCCCATGTCGTTCCTCATGACGCCCACGTCACCGCTCACGATCGAGCAGAACTACACCGAGGCATGGCTCGCCATGCGCGAGTACGATCTGCCGGTGGCGATCATGCCGATGCCGCTGCAGGGCGCGACGGCGCCGGGCAGCCGGCTGGCCACACTCCTCACAGCCAACTGCGACACCATTGGCACCCTCTGCCTGGTGCAGGTCGCGGCGCCCGGCACGCCCGTGATCTATGCACCGGTCGTTGCGACCATGGATCCACGCTCCGGGCTGTATGCCGCCGGCGCCATCAAGCACGCGGTGCTGGGCGTGGCGGGCACCGAGATGGCCAGGTACTACGGCTTGCCGGCAGAATCGTCGGGCTTTTGCACGCAGCACTACGAGCCTGATCTGCAGACCGCCTGGGAGAAGGCTCACAGCGGCGTGCTGCCGGCTTTGTCGAACCCCGACATCTTGGTCGGCCCAGGATTGCTCGGGGGCGCCACCATCCTGAGCCTCGAGCAGATCATCTTCGACGTCGAGGTCAGCCGTCTGGCCCGGCGCGGGCAGGAAGGCATCCCGGTAAGCGACGGCGCTTGGCTCGACGACGTTCTGGGGCGTGTCGGGCCCTGCGGCTCGTTTCTCGCCGAGCGCTCCACGCGTGCCGGCGTGCGCGGCGGCGAGTGGCAGCTCAGCGACCTCGGGATGCACGGCAGCTGGGACGCCTGGCAGGCGGCCGGGGCGCCGCGTTCGCTCGACTACGCCCGCGAACGCGTGGCGGGCATTCTCGCCACGCACGAGACGCTGCCGCTGGCCGACGACGCGTGCGAGGCACTGGGCCGGCTACAGGCGCGCGCCGAGACCTCCGTCTAGGGCGCCGGAGGCGCAGCGTCGGCTGAGGGCCCAGCGTCGGCTGAGGGGGCGCGCGGCCCAGGCTGTGGCGCTCGTCCGCCTCGGGGCGGGTACCGCGTGCCCGCGAGGCGCTGAACAACCACTACGGCGCCTACGGAGATTAGTCGCCCAGGGCGTCGAAAACCAGGCCGGTGATCAGCTTGGGGTAGAAGTAGGTCGACTTCTGCGGCATTGTCTCGCCCAGGTCGGCGATGGCGCGCACCTCGGCCACCGAGGGGGCGTTGAGGAAAGCACCCAGCCCGTAGGCGCCGCGAGCCAGCCGCTCGCAGGCAAGCGCGGGGTCGGTGACGTAGTACAGTTTCCCAAATGCCCGGTCCTTGTTGTACTCGATGCGGAGAACGTGTTGTTCTGATTGCCCGGGGTTCTTGGGATCGCTAACGACGTCAGCCAGCAGGCAGAAGTCCTCCAGTTTGCCGTTGTATTTTGAATCCAGGAGGCTGTAAAGGCGAACAGTTGGGTCATTGGGACTGAGCTGCGGGGTCTTTTCTTTCGCCTCCAAAAGTCCGGCGCCGCCCCACAATGCCAGGATCGTTAGGACAGTGCCGGCGATAATCGCGAGTCTCCGTGGACTAATTCTCATGGTCCCTCCCAGAATGCCTAGATCTGAAATTGCGGCAGCCTTCCCCGTGGCCAATTGCCTGGGACCTTTCGGGAAAGATACTATCCCCGCGATGAGCATAAGACAATACCCGAATTAGTGAATCTTCGGAGTGTTGTCAAAGGCATGGTAAGTTGTAACCGGTCAAACCAGGAACGAATTGCGCAGGAGCAAAGATGAAACGAAGAGCCTTTTTGCAACGCGCCGCCGCCGCTCCGGCTCTGGCCGCGCTGGCTCCACATTCCCTGAAGGGAGCTGCCGGGGGCGCAGACAGTTTGCCCACGGGCCGATACAGTCCGGGCCGGATTGCCAATGAATACAACCTTTTCTTGCCGGGCGAGCGCGAGGCCCTGAAGAACTCGCCACGCGTGCTATCTTTTCTCGGCGGAAAGGTGGCGGGGCGTTTAGGGAGCGAGCAAAAAAACCTGACGTTGGGAGAGGCAATCGGCGGCTGGCAACTGGTGGCGATCCTGCCCTGGCTGAATGGCAATCCCACGGCAGTTTTTGAGAAGCACGTGACCCATCAAGGCGCGATTGCTTACTTAACGGAGATGGGCGAAATCGCGCGCATTCCCAAGCGCATCGGCGATCTTTCGCGGATTCGCCCCCGCCCCACCAACACTCCCCACTCCGTAAAATTCGAGCGGCCCGCGAAGTACGTCCCCGGCCCTGACGTTTGCGGCGACTACATCTTGAACTCCGACCAGGACCCGTGCTACGAAAATGTCGCGGCCTTGGGGGCAGAGTTGATCGGCTGGACATTGGTCGCCAACGAAGAGGCCGCGCCGGAGCGGTCTCTGTTCCTCGAGGCCGACGGGCAATCCCGCCAAATGGCAGCGGGCGAACAGGCCGCATGGGCGCCCGATCTGAAGGGACGCCTCTTTGACCCTCGCCGCTTCTTACCCTCCGAATACTTGTACGAATACGTTCCGGGTTATAGCAAGCGCACGTTGCTGGGGGGCTTTCTGCCCGCAGCAGACGTCGGAGTATGGAATCCGCACTTTCAGGTCGGGTACGAGGTCATGGTGATCCTTCCGGATGGCCCGGAGGCCCGCCCCCTGGGGCGCGTGCGTGCCATGCTTCCCGGCAAGCCCAACGCTTCGAGTGCAACGATTGCCGATGGGCCCAGCCCCGCACCGGTCTTTGTGGAGCGTTATTGGAACGGCTCGGCAGGAGAATTCTTCGCGGCCCTGGCCGGCGTTTGGAACCGCTGGCATAGCTTTTTCGATGCCGCGATGCGAGTGGAAATCCCGGACGAATGGCTGCTTGACGCCGCGCGCGCAGGCATTGTGCTCTCCCGATGCAGCTACCATGGGCTGGAACCGACCTACCAAATTGGTGAGGGCGCCTATACCAAGATTCCGGCGCGCAGTCACGCGCTCTTCCCGGTTGCGCACTACGAATTCGTCTGGACGCAGCAGTTGTGGGGGCTCAGCGACCGGGTTGAACCCTATTTTCAATACTACCTCGAGGCATTACATTCTTCCTGACGGAAACTTTCTGTATAACACACAGGATCAGGTGGAAGCGCCGCTCAACGCCGGCGTTTTCCTGGAGAACTCCGCGCGCGCCTACGATTACACGCAGGACTTCGAAGCCCTCCGCCGGCGCTTGCCGGTTTTGCGCAGGATGATTGACTTTGTTGTGCGCCGCTATCGCTACACGCAGGAAGCTTTCCCGGCCGGAGACCCTCGCCATGGTTTGATTTGGGGTTCGCCCGAAGCGGACAACGGGGATCCCCAAAACGACTTCCCCGACTCTCACCCTTACTATTACCAGAATTCCGCATGGGTGTGGCGCGGCCTCAAAGAGCACGCACGCTGCCTGGATCGTGCGGCGGCTGAGCATCAGGATGGTGAGCTGCGGAGGGAAGCGGAAGAAATCGGAAAGTTGGCCGCGGAGATGCGAAGCGATATCGAGCGCTCCCTTGCCCGCACGCTGGCGGATCGGAACCCGGCCTTGACGCAGGCTGGGATCACTCCCCTCACCGCTTTCGATACGGAGCGGCAGCCCACCGACCTTTCCAGCTACGAGAACCACCGCTACATGATGGATTGGTGGACGAGCGATTGGGGCGATCCCGCCTTGGATGCCGGCCACTTCGCACACCGCAAGCTCGCCGGCCAACAGATGATGGGAATGAACACCGATGGCAACACTCCTCGCACGTCCAACTTCATGGAGCATGGCACGCTCGCGGGACGCATCCGCCAGGAGGATTACCGCCCGTTTCTTCTCGCTCTCTACGGGAACCTTTGCTACGCCATGGATTCGGGAAACCGTTATTCGCCTGAGGACGCGTTGCTGCCCGGAACGTATCCCGGCGAGGGAGGTGCTTACGGATGGTCGGCGGTGGTCAACAGCGAGTTGCAGCCCACGCTAGGGTTGCGGTGGCTTTTGTGCTATGAGGAACATGATCGCCGCGTCGTGCATCTTCAGAAGGCCGCCCCCCAACATTGGTTCAGCCCCGGCGAAGTGATTCGCGTGCAAAACTGTCCAACGCGATTTGGGCCGATCAGTTGGACTACCCAAGCCCTAACCTCATCCGGAGGGCCGGTTCGCTGGAAGGTCAAAGTCACTTTCGTGCAGGCCTTCGATGCCGATCTCCATATCCACATTCATCCGCCTGACCGCGCGCCCTTGCGTTCGGCGACGCTGGGCGAAGCTCATCCAGTGCACATTGTTGTGCCCTCGACGGTGCTGGCGGGGAAGACGCAAATCGAGATCGATGTCGGATAGAAAAAAGTCAAGCTGCCTCCGCTCCGGGTTCGCACTTCCGAAGCGGAGGCGTCGTTGCTGGTCAAATGACTCCTGGCTGTTTTCCCTTAAAGGATTGCAGAAGCAAAGGCCTTTGACTTTCAACTTTCGACTTTGGACTTCCCGCCTTCGTCGCGCACATGGACCAAGCCCTTGAGCGCCGCCTGCAAAATGGGCTCGTGCGGATAGCCATGCCCAAGGTGTTGGCGAAAACCTTCGGCGTAGGCAAACCCGCATTCGCTGCCGTAACCCGCGGCCCACGCCGTCATCCGGTCCAGATACTCGTCAATCCCGTGGTGCGAACGCAGCCATTCCCGCTGCGAGACGTGGCGCGAGAGCATCTCACGTTTGCGGGGAAGCGCTTTACTAATGTCTACGTAAAACTGGGGATAGATCCGCCGCCCCATCGGATCTTTCCCCTCGATGGGATCCGCGTAATAAAGGGCGGGTGTGGCGCGGCCATGCGGGGCGGGCGGATTCTGCCGCGTCTCATAGTTGGGCATGGCCAGCGCAAAGGCCGCTCCGCGCGCCAGACGCGAGGCCTCTTCGTGATCCAGCATATAATCCACCGGCGAATGGGTAATCACCACGTCGGGATCAAATCGGCGCATCACGTCCACCACCCGGCGATGGTTCTCGGCGTTGAAAGTCACCTCGACGTCCATCAGACCAACGCATGCGTACCGAGCGCCCAGGTAAGCTGCGGCGTCTTGCGCTTCGGCGTAACGAATCCGTGCGATCTCTTCCCGCGCCACGGTAGCCGAGCCGCAATCCCCGGCCGTCATGGTGATGATCCCTAACTCCCAACCCACGTCTTTCAGATGGAATAGCGTTCCTCCCACTACCATTTCGGCGTCATCAGGGTGAGCCATGACCACCAACAGGCGGGAAGGTTTCGAAACGAGTGACATTAGTTTGCCTCGGGAACCAAAGGCCCGGCGAGCTCCTTGGTGAAGTAAAGAACACCCGGCTGAGTTGGCATCCAGGTGGAAGGTACGTGACGGCTCACGGCGTGCCGCAGCGTCACCCACAGTGACAGCCCTTGCCATTGCATGCCCCGGCCCAGTTCGCCATCTGCGCCGCCGATGGCGTAGTCGGCATGGGTAAAGACCGCGGGGCCGATGGTATTGGCGTAGGCGGGAACCAGCGTCGTGCGGCTCTTAAAACTGGTGATGGCGTTCTGCTCGATGGTAAGGGGATGCAGGCGGGCGCCCAAGCGATGGGTCTGCTTGCGCCAATCTTCGTCATTCGCGAATTCCAATCCAAAGTGCGGCTCCCAGAACGCGATGTGGCAAGCGCGCCCAATGCCATAGACCACCACGAGCTTGGCCCCCTCCTTGCGCAAGGCGCCAATGCGGCCCGGGTACTCCGGCAACAAATTCCTGGTGGCAAAGAATCGCTGCCCCGGCGGCACCGTGAGGTCCGCCAGCGGCCCATAGAAAGCCATCTCCATGGCGTATTGGAAGGCCCCGGGATGGTTGCTGGGAAGCGTGTTGCCCTCGGCGTCACTCCACTCGTCCATATTGAAGCCGCAAACGTGATCGCAGGGAATATTCCAGTCGCGCAGGAAATAGACCGTCCAACGGTACAAGCCCATGGGCCCCACGGGCAGAATCAGTGCCAGCTTGCGGCCGGCATCGCGGCAGCGGCGAATTTCCATGGCCAGCTCATGACCCATCATCACATCGAAATCCGCTACACTATTTGCCATGCGAATCGAGTAGTCCTTGTGCCACTTCGGCTGGCGCTCGAAAATGGCTTTGGGGTCGTCGGCCACGCAAGCGTCCCACTGGGCCAGGTCCCACCCTGCTGGGAAAAAGCCTTCCAATAACGAGCCTTTCAAAGTCGTAAGAAGATTCATGTATTCCCTCCAATGCTAGCAGATAATATCAGACAGGGATTCCTTCACCCTAACGCGGATTTCTAACCACAGGGAAGCAAACAATCTCGGAAGGACTGTCCTTCCCCATTTCGAATCTGGGGTGCGGCCGCAAAGCTGCCGCCTTGGGTCAGTGCCTGAATGCTAGCAAGCCATGATACTCCCAGGTGGCGCAGACATGGTTTTTCACAAGCGATCCGCAAGCTGCGAGG
>CAWKEZ010000097.1:0-8519 GCA_963848545.1 uncultured Thermoleophilia bacterium | reverse complement strand
GGTCATCTGCGCGAGCTGCCCATCGACCGCGTCAAGCTCGACCGCTCCTTTGTGGGTAACTGCCTCAGCGATCCGTCGGCGGCCGTGATCGTCGAGGCGGTGACGCAGTTGGCGCATCGCCTGGGCCTGGTGGTGGTGGCCGAGGGGGTGGAGACCGCCGAGGAGCTCGAGTTCGTCCGCGCCGCTGGCTGCGACATTGTGCAGGGCTACTACTTCGCGCGGCCGTTGCCGGTGATCGAGTGTGAGGTGTTGCTGCGGCACGGGCGCATGCAGGGGTAGGTTTCCGCGCGCGGCGCGAAGCGGAGCCAGGGCGTCGCGGGCGGACGCGTCGGGCGCGCGGCGCGAAGCGGAGCCAGGGCGTCGCGGCAGGGCGCTCACTGCGTTCGCTCGGCTCGGCCCGCTGTTCGGCAGGCTTTTGACGAAGTCGCTCTGGGCCGCTTGCGCGGCTCCCCCGCAATCGTCAGCCCCTGACCTCGTCAGCGGTCGCCTCGCAAGACGCCCGCGTCGCCCTGCCTCCGCTGCGCGCCGCGGCCACGAATTGCACCGCCATCGCCCCGGCGAGCCGGTCTGGCCGGCGCCCGCGCAGGCGAGCGGAGCTGCAGCTCGCGCGGACGTCGCTCGGCTGCCCGAGCTGCCGAGCGCGCCGGCGCAGAGGCCGCCTGTAGCGGCGCGACCGCGGCTGGCGCGGCGCGGGGCCAGCGCGCCCCCAGGGGGCTTTGCGAGGCGGTCGCTGCTCACGACCGGGATTGACGATTGCGGACGTAGCCGCATTCGTCAAGAACCCGTCTGAGTAGTGGCCTGCCTGCCGAGCGCGAGCGAACGTTAGTGAGCGCCCCCCTGGGGGCGCGCTGGCCCTGTGCCGCGCCGGCCTTGCGAGACGCTCGCCTGGGCGCTGCCCCTGCGCCGCGCCGGCGGCCCCGGGCTAGGCGACGAAGAAGAGCTGCGCTCTCTCGGCGCGGAACGTGCCAGACTCCGCCGCCAGCATCATCAGCCGGCCGAAATCCGCCTTGGTCAGGGCGCCGGCGGTCTGTGGCCGCTTGGCGTAGAGGGTGGGCAGGTCGGGCAGCTCGGGTAGCCGTATTGTCTTCATCTCGCTGGACAGGGCGTCTGTGGCGTAACCGAGCGCCGCGAGGCGCCGCAGTGCCGCCTGGGCGAGGACCGGGTCAAAGCGGCCGGGCCTGAGCGCATCCTCACCCTCGGGGGTGAGGCGGCAGGGGCCGTCTTCGCCCTCGACGGTGAGCAGCCCGAGTGACTGGGTGGTGCCAATCGCCCTGCGCACCGCGGCGGGGGAGCACGGCGTGCGCCGGTCGCCCGCTTTGCTGCGCAGCGCCCAGTAGCAGAAGGAGTCGAGGTCGGCCGCGTGGATGGCGCTCACGAAGCCGCCCAGGGTTGGCTCCGGGATGCTTGCAAGGATGCTCAAGACGTCCCGTATCTTGTGGTAGGTCGAGTTCAGCAGCGTGCGCTTTGGCGTACCCATCAGTAGTTGCCCCCTCCGTGGCCGAGAAACGGATGGCCAAGTATACGATGAGGTAGGGCGTACGCTAGCGATGATGGCGTTTGCCGTGACGCGGTCGCTCGCGGGCGGCGGCGACGAGCGCGACGGTGCGCTGCCGCCTAGCGGCAGCCGCCTCAACTCGAGTCGCACTCGACGAAGCTCGCCACCGCCGGCACACCTAGCCCCGCGCGTCCGGGCCGGCGCGGCGCAGGGGCAGCGCCCCCCCGAGGGAGTAGCCGCCGTAGGCAAGCTACCGTGCGGGGCAGCGCGGCAGCGCACACGTGCGAGGCAGCCGCTGCAGAGGCCGGGTCGACGAGTACGGGGGAGGCCGCCGCAGGCGGTGAGATGTCCTCCGGAGCAGGGCGTCGCGGCCGGCGCGGCGCAGGGGCAGCGCGCCCCCAGGGGGCTTCCGAGGCGGACGCTGCTCACGACCGGGATTGACGATTGCGGCACAGCCGCATTCGTCAAGAACCTGTCTGAGTAGCGGCCTGCTCGCCGAGCGGAGCGAGCGGTTAGCGAGCGCCCCCCTGGGGGCGCGCTGCCCTTGTGCCGCGCCGGCCTTGCGAGACGGCAGACCCTCCCGAGAGTCGCGTCGCGAGCGCCCCCTGGGGGCGCGCTGCCCCTGATGCCGCGCCGAGCTCCTCGCCCCGGAGGCTACCGCTCCTCGGCGAGCTCCACGGCCTCCCCGGGTGTGCTGGCGTGGTGCACGTCGTCGAGCCGGCCGCCCTCTGGCGGGGTCAAGCCCCACGAGTCCAGCAGTATCACAGGCTTGCCGATGCTGCGCGCCAGGCCTATCTCGCTGAGGGTGCCCCAGGCGCCGCCCACGGCGATCACCACGTCGCCGCTGGCCACTATGCTGAGGTTGCGCGCGTGGCCGATGGCGCTGCAGACACTGTAGGTGAGGTCGGCGGCGGCACTCTTGCGGTCGGCGTCCGGCAGGATGCCGATGCAGACGCCGCCCGCTTGCTTCACGCCTCGAGCCACGGCTCCCATCACCCCGTCGCGGCCGCCGCACACCACCACGTAACCGCGTGCCGCAAGGAGCTCACCGAGCTCCTGAGCCACGGCCTTGAGCTCCGTGGTAGCCTGGCTGGCACCGATCACGCTTACGTACTTGCGAGGCATCAGACGAGCTCCTTTCGCTTCATCAGGGTGTTGCGGTTGGCGTAGAGGGAAGCCGCGTCGGCGGGGTGCGCGCCGACGCAGGCCGGGGCGTCGCCGGCGCTGGTCCGGGCGGCGCGAAGCGTCCGCGCCCGGCTCTCCGGTCGGCCGCCTCACGAGCCAGGCAAGCCCACGGTGTGCGGCCCGGCGACCCGTAGTACGTGCTGAAATCCGGGCGGTACCCACGCCGCTCGTAGAAGCGCATGGCGTCGTGGTTGCCGGCGTCGACGCCGATCAGCACGTCGTTCACGCCGCGGCGCTCCAGCTCGGCGTCGACGGCGTCCATGAGCGCCGTGCCCACGCCGGCGGCACGCCGGCCGTCGGCGACGCAGAGGTGAGCCAGCTCGGCATACTTCTCGCCGGTGTACCACACGGGGTCGGCACTCTCGATGGTCACGAACGCGTAGCCCACCGGCTGTGCGCCGGCGCGCCGGGCCACGAGGATGAACGCCTCCTCGCCGAGCGCCTCCAGCATGTGCTCGCGCTCCAGGGGCCACGACTGGTCGAAGGGGCGGATCGGCACGCAGGCCTCGGAGAGCGCGGCGACGTGATCGAGCAGCGCCTTCCAGAGCGGCGCCACGAGGTCGATATGCTTGGGGGAAAGGGGCGCGATCGTGATGGCCTGGGGCATGCCTGGCTCCTTGCCGTGGTTGTCGGTCCGAGCCTACCGCAACCACGGCGGATGGCACCAGGAGCCAATCCGTCGTCATGCGCAACGCCGTCGCTCGGACGTACTGAAGGCGTTCAACCGTATCCTGTCGGCGGTGACCTGCTCCTAGTGCCCGCTGACGATGAAGCGCAGGGCCCGCGCCAGCACCTTGTCGCTGGTGGCCTTGGCGGGCTGCGCCGCCACGATGGTGGGCTCGATGCCTTTGTGGTTGATGCTTCGGCCGAGCGGCGTGAGGTACGAGGCGATAGTGATCTTCAGGCTGGCCCCCGCCGGCAGCGGCAGGATGGTCTGCACCACGCCCTTGCCGAACGTCCTGGTGCCGATGATGGTGGCCCGTTTGTAATCTTGCAGGGCGCCGGTGACGATCTCGGAGGCGCTCGCCGTGTTGCCGTTCACCAGCACCACCAGCGGCACCTTGGTGGCGGGGCCGCTGCTGGTCTTGAGCACGTCTTTGCGCGAGTGCAGGCCCTGGGTGCTCACCACCACCTTGCCGGCCGGCAAGAAGTCGCTGGCGACGCTCACGGCCTCGTCCACGAGGCCGCCGCCGTCATCCCGCAGGTCGAACACGAGCCAGCGTGCGCCAGCCTTCTGCAGGCCGGCGATGGCCTGCCCTACCTGTGTGCCGGCGCCCTTGGCGAAGGCGCTGAGATACACGTAGCCCACCTTGATGCCATGGTCGTTGAGCAGGCGCGCGCTGGTCAGGGGCTCGGAGATGGAGCGTCTCGTGAGGGTCAGCTGAACGGCGGTAGTGGCGCCGTGGTGCAGCACCACGAGGTGCACGGTGGTGCCGGCCGGACCGACGATGCGCGCCACGGTGGCGCTGACCGGTGTGCCGGCGGCGGGCACCCCATTGACGCTCACGATCACATCGCCGGCGCGGATGCCGGCCTGAGCCGCCGGCGAGCCGGCGAAGACCCTCGTCACCGTGAGCCGGCCGCCCTTCATCTCCACGGCCGTGCCGATACCGGAGTACGTGCCGCTCAGCTGCTGGCTGAACTGCTTGGCCTCCTGCGGCGTGAAGTACACCGTGTAGGGGTCGTGGAGCGAGGCGAGCAGCGCCGTGATGCTCGTCTGGCCGAGCTTGGCGACGCTCACCGGTTTGTAGTAGTCGCGCTGCAGGTCGGTGAGCACCTGCTGGTACAGGTCTGCTTGGGCGCCCGCCCCCGGGCTGCTTGCGGAGCGCTCCAGCTCCACGCCGGCGACCACGCCGCCGACGAACACCAGAATGGCGACCGCGACGATGACGAGGAGTGTTCTGAAGGCGCGCATCGGTACAGATACTACGCTACCCGGCGCCCGCTCTCGCCTCGCCGCCGGCCGCCAGCCGCGCCAGACGGGCGCCCGCTGCGCCGGCCAGCAGGCCGAGCATCGCGGCGGCGCCGCGAAACGGCGGCTGCCGCAGCGAGAGCGTGAGGGTGACGTCGCTGCGCCCCGACGGGTCTTCAACCTGCAGGAGTTGCGCCGTGCTCACGGTGCCGCCGGCTACTGCCGCCGCCGGTTCCTCGCCGGCGAGGGTGCGGCGCTGCACCGTGCCGGCGCTGGCCTGAGCGGTGGCGGCCACGCAGCTGGCCGCGTCGCTCGCCCGGCAGGCCAGGTCGGCGGCCAGGTGCAGCACGCCGGCCGCGGTGTCGGCATCCTCCAAGCGCGCCAGGTTGGCGCCCAGGTAGGCGAGCGCGCCCTCCAGGGCGCTCAGCCTCTGGTCGGTCTGGCGGGCGGCGGAGAAAGCCTCGGCGTTATGCAGGGCCACCGCCGCCTGGCCGGCGATGGCCGTACAGAGCCTCAGCTCCTGGCGCGTGTAGCGGCGCTCGCGCAGGTGGTCTACCAGCTCGAGCAGCCCGATGGAGCGGCCCCGATACACCAGGGGCACCATGAGCAGCGACTTGTCGTCTTCACGGCGCAGCTCGCGCACCTCGGCGTGGTCGGCCGCCGGGTCGCTGACGTTAACCAGAGCCGTGACGCGCTCCTGCAGCACGTGACGCGTGAGTGGGTAGCGCTCCACCGCGTACACCTTCTCGGCCCCGCCGTTCGCAAAGGGCTCGCCGCGATCGTCGTAGTCGGCCAGCGTGGTCACCACGGCGGCCTGCTCGTCGTAGGCCGAGACGGTGCAGAAGCCGCAGTCCATCAGGCACGTGAGCTGCCGCGCTATCTCGGTGAGCAGGTCGGGCAGCTCGAGCTGGCTCACCAGAGCGATGGAGGTCTGCACCACGGTCTCCAGCTCGCGCTCGCGGGCCCGCCGGGCGGCCAGGTGGTTGCTGCCGCCGATGGCCTGGGCCAGCTCCTCCACGTCTTCGCGCGTGAAGCGGCGGTGGCCGCCGGCGGTGCGCGTGCAGGTGAGAAAGCCGCTCTCCGTCCAGCGGCGCACGGTGTGCCGCGAGACGCCCAGCAGGCGTGCCGCCCTCTGCACGTTCAAATCCATGCGGGCACGCTAGCGCGTCTCGCAAACTTGGTCAAGACTGGTAACTTTGTGACGCTCATCATGCTAACTTCGGGCAACAAGAAAGGCGTGCAAAACGGGCATGAATGCACCATACTCACGAGAATACCGATGGCCCCGGGCGTGGCAGTTATCAGGGCCTCACACGCACTCAAGGGGGGAGCATGAAGGTACTGCAGCTGGGCGTGGGCTCGGTGGGCGAGGTCATCGCTCGCACCGTCGCGGCCGAGCCCGAGATAGACACGGTGGTGCTGGCCGACATAGACCCCGAGCGCGTGGCCGAGGTGGCCACCGCCATCGGCGCCAAGGCGCGGCGCCTCACGCTCGACGTGACCGACGGCGAGGCCCTGGTGGGCGCCCTGCGCGAGGTCGACCTCGTGGTCAACGGCCTCGTGCCGCGCTACAACCTGGACGTCATGCAGGCCTGCCTCAAGGCGCGCACGAGCTACCTCGACATGGCCACCGCCGGTCCGCGGGACGTGGTAGGCACGGCCGACGTCGACGAGCAGCTGGCCCTGGACGAGGAGTTCCGCCGCCTCAACCTCACCGCCCTGCTCTGCCTGGGCATCGACCCCGGGGCCACCGAGGCGTCTTCGCTCGCTACCTCTACGAGCAGCTCGACACGGTGGAGCGGTTCGTGGTGCTCGACGGCGACACGGGGCAGGTGGAGGGCTTCGACGTGGCGTGCAGCTTCTCGCCCGACACGATGCTCGAGGAGTGCACGCTGCCGCCCACCAGCTTCGACCACGGCCGGAGCCTGCGCTACCAGCCGCTCACGCGCTCCTTCGAGTTCGACTTTCCGGCTCCCGTGGGCCGCCTGCGCGTCTGGAACACCGACCACGAGGAGTCCGAGCTCATCGCCTTGGAGCTCGCCGACAAGGGCCTCGCGCACGTCGACTTCTTCATCCACCTGGACGACGACTGGGTGGACGTGGTGCGGGCGCTGCGCAGACTGGGGCTCGACAGCACTGAGCCCCTCACCTTCAGGGGAGCCACCTTCTCGCCGCGCGAGTTCGTGGTCTCGCGCCTGCCCAGAGCCGTCGACCTCAAGGGTCACGTGAAGGGCGACGTGTGCGTGGGCACCCTGGCGCTGGGCAGCCAGGGCGGGCAGCCCGTCTGCCGCTACGTCTATCAGATGACCTCGCACGAGCAGGCCTTCGCGCGCCTCGGGGCCCAGGGCACCGGCTACCAGACGGGCATCCCGGCGGCGGCCGGCGTTAGCTGTTGGCGCGCGGCACCATCGCCCTGCGGTGGACGGTGGCGCCCAGCGATGGACCCGAGCCGTTCCTGGCCGAGATGCAGCCGCCGGGCCGCCCCTGGCAGCTGGTCGCATCAGCCGCCGCAGAGCATCGACGGGCTGCTGACGGTGAAGGCCCCGACGGGCGTGCTCAGCCAGGAGCGGCCAGCCAGGAGCGAGCAACCCCGGCCCCGAGGGCGACGCCATGTCCTCCAGCCGAAGGGTCGCCCGTCGCCACGATGGCTGCACGGCACGGTGGTCATCCACTTCATTCTCGTGCGTCGGCGCCTCGACCTGGCTGACATGGTGTCAGTCCTCGGGCTCGGGCATTCGCGCTGCTCCCCCCGGTGACACTGCCCGCCTTGTTCGCCCTGGCTGGCTCGCTCGGTGGCTGAGCTCGGCCCGGCGTTGCCCGAGGAGGGTGGCTACTATCGCTGGGCGTACCGCGCGATGGGCGAGTTCTGGGGCTTCCAGTCCGGCTGGTGGTCATGGACTTCCTCGTGGGTCGACTCGGCCGTCTACATCACCCTGGTGCAAGCCTACGTGAGCGGCTGGTGGCCGCAGCTCACAGGCATCGAGCTCTGGCTCATCGGCGCCGCTCTCATCGCCGCCTTCGCCTACATCAACATCCGCGGCCTCGATATCGTCGCGTTTGGCTCGCTGCTGTTTACGATTGTGATCCTGGCGCCCTTCGTGGCCTTGACGATCCTCGGCTTCGCCCACTGGCACGGCAGCCCGATCTCGCCCTTCATCCCCAAGGGACAGAGCTTCTTTTCTTCGGCCAACCTCGGCTTGGCGGTGGGCGTGTGGATGTACTCGGGCTACGACGGCATATCGACCATGGCAGGGGAGGTCCGTAACCCGCAGCGGGTCATCCCCAAGGCGCTGATGATCATCGTGCCGCTGGTCGCGCTCTCGTACATATTGCCTACCCTGGCCGGACTCGCTGGCTGGGGCCACTGGAGCGACTGGGCGTCGAGTGGCGGCACCTCGTTCGTGCAGGTCGCCCGTCATCTCGGCGGGCCGATCCTCGGCTACATCATGCTGGGCGCCGCCGTGCTCAGCAACATGGCTTTGTATCAGGACTCGATCAGGCCCAGGGTCGCGGCCCACCTACATGATGGCCCAGGACCACCTGCTGCCCAAGGTGCTCTGCAAGGTTCACCGCAAGTACGGCACACCCTGGGTTGCGATCCTCTTTCTGGCGGCGGTGAACGCGGTGCTGATCATCACCACGTTCGCCAATCTGGTCGTCATCGACATCTTTCTCACCATGTTCTACTACTTCCTGATCTTCGCGTCGGCTCTGATACTACGCCGCAAAGAGCCCAACCTCGCGCGCCCCTTCCGCATCTGGGGCAACACGGCGGTCCTTGCGCTGATCTCCGCGCCGGCCGTCGCCATCATGGCCTTCACCATCTACCAGAACGCGACCGACCGCAGCATCCTCTTGTTCGGCCTGCCGGCCTACTTCGTCGGAGGGTCCCTCGCGGTGCTCGCGGGCCCGGTCGCCTACGTCGTC